>DYSU01000024.1 GCA_020726335.1 Thiomargarita sp.
AAAGAAGGGGAATAACTAAAGTCTTGGGCGGTCATTCGGTTTTTGGCCGAATAGACAACAAACGAATGGGTCTCCCCCACATTTTTTCCGTCATTTCTTTTTCAACGAATTGTGCCACCACCTCAATTTCTAAACCACTGCGTCGATATTCATTGGGCAAATCCAGCGGCAAATATTTTTCACCGTAATGGCTGAGGATGCCATAAAAACCGCCTTCCAATTCCTCAACATAAATCACAATGCCCGTGAAATGAAACACATTTTTAACAGGTGACAAGGGAAGTTTAATGGCAGGCAAGGTGAGGCTGTCAACAGGCGGCAACGCAGGCAAGGTTATCGGGGCTTGCGGGCTGACGCTTTTTAAGCCGTCCGCCAACACAGCCATGCTGAACAACAACAGCATAATGAAAACTGTTTTCATGATGATCACCGAGGATTGAGAATTTTATGTCGCCATGCAAAAATTTTAGCTTTTAATTCACGCACATGCAAAGTGGTCAACGTGCGGTCTTTCAACAAATGCCGTCCCGCCACCCAGACATCGCTGATTTGCTCACGGGTACAACTGTACACCAAATGCGCCAACGGCGAATAAATGGGCTGGTTGATGACCCCGCCCAAATCCAAAGCCGTCACATCGGCAAATTTGCCCACGCTCAACGAACCCGTTATTTTAGCCAAACCCAAGGCTTTGGCACCGTTCAAAGTCGCCATACTCAATGCTTGTGCCGCTGAAACAGCGGCTGCATTTTGGCTCACCCCTTTGGCCAACAACGCAGCGGTGCGCATTTCAGCCAACATGTCCAAATTATTGTTGCTGGCCGCGCTGTCCGTTCCCAACGCCACATTGATGCCCGCTTGCAAATAATCATGGACGGGGGCAAAACCGCTGGCCAGTTTCAAATTGGAATGCGGACAATGTACAATATGCACGCCTTTTTCAGCCAACCTATTGATTTCAAATTCATTCACTTGGGTCATATGCACTGCCAACAACCTTGGGCTGAGTAAACCCAATAATTCCAAACGTTCAATGGGTCGATAAGGGTCTTTTTGCATGGCCTGTTGAATTTCTTCTTGGGTTTCATGCACATGCATGTGAATGGGGATGTCATATTTATCCGCCATCGCCGCCACCTGCGCCAACGGTTTATCAGACACACTGTAAGGCGCGTGCGGGGCTAAGGCGATGTGGATCAAGGGGTGGTGGTGGTATTTGTTGTAAATGCCGTCAACTTTTCCCAAGTAGTCTTGCGCATCTTGCGCCCACGCGGACGGAAAATCCAGCACAATCATGCCCAACATGGCACGGATGCCTGTTTCTTCGGCCACTTTGCCCACCACATCGGGAAAATAATACATGTCATTAAAACAGGTGGTGCCGCTGAGCAACATTTCAGCAATCGCCAAGCGCGTGCCATCCATGACAAATTGCGGGCTGACCCATTTTTTTTCCGCAGGCCAAATGCGTTCATGTAACCAAGTCATCAACGATAAGTCATCAGCATAACCGCGCAATAAATTCATCGCCGCATGGCTGTGGGCGTTGATAAAGCCGGGGATGAGCAAATGGGTGGGCAAACGGTGGGTGACACGGGCAGAAAATTGGCCGACGGCATCGGCGGTTGGCAACAAGGCGATGATTTTACTGTCGTTGATCACCAGCGAGTGTTGGGGCAAGACCACGCCTTCGGGTTCGACAGGAATCACCCAAGCGGCATGGATTAAAGTATCGATGTGTTGCATTTAAGCTCCCGTGCCAGTGCGCGGTGGCCAATGTCGGTGCGATAATACATGTTGCGCCAATGCACTTGCTCAACCACGGCATAAGCGCGTTGTTGCGCGGCGGTGACGGTGTCGCCCAAGGCGCAAACGCACAACACCCGCCCGCCATCAACCACCACTTGGCCATCGACGGTTTTAGTGCCTGCGTGGAAGATTTTACACCCTTCTGGCAGTTGCTGTGGCAAGGTGATGACATCGCCTTTAACGTGATCATCGGGATAACCGCCTGCGGCCAACACCACGCCCAACGCGCTTTGGCTTGACCATTGTGCGGTCATTTGGTCTAGCCGCTGGTCTAAGCTGGCCAAACACAGTTCAACCAAATCTGATTGCAAACGCATCATAATCGGCTGGGTTTCGGGGTCGCCAAAACGGCAATTGTATTCCAGCACTTTGGGATTGCCCGCGTCATCTACCATGATGCCCGCGTATAAAAACCCTCTGTAAGTGTTGCCTTCAGCGGCCATGCCGTTGACGGTGGGCCCAATAATTTGTTGCATGATTTTGTCGTGCAATCTGGCATCGACCACAGGCGCAGGCGAATACGCACCCATGCCGCCTGTGTTGGGGCCTAAATCGCCGTCGTCACGCGCTTTGTGGTCTTGGGAGCTGGCCAGCGGCAAGACGTTTTTGCCATCGACCATGCAAATGAAACTGGCTTCTTCACCCGATAAAAATTCTTCAATCACCACGCTGTGGCCTGCTTGGCCAAACACATTCCCTGCCAGCATGTTGTCAATCGTGGCAAACGCCTGTTGTTCCGTTTGGGCGATGATGACCCCTTTGCCTGCGGCCAAACCATCGGCTTTAATCACCAGCGGCAGGCCCTGTTGTTGCACATGGGCTTTGGCGGGCGCACACGCTGTGAAGACTTGATAAGCGGCGGTGGGAATGTGGTGGCGCGCCAGAAAGTGTTTGGTAAACGCTTTAGAGCCTTCCAGTTGCGCGGCGTTTTTGCTGGGGCCAAAACAGGGCAAGCCTGCCGCTAAAAAGGCATCGACCACGCCCAACACCAGCGGCAATTCAGGGCCTACCAGCGTTAAATCCATTTGGTTTTGTTGGGCAAAATCGACCAAGGCGGGAATATCTGTCACGGCGATGTTGATGTTGTGCATTTTTGGCTCTAACGCCGTGCCTGCATTGCCGCAGGCCAGATAAATGTCGCTGACTTTTGGGTTTTGCGCCACTTTCCAAGCCAAAGCGTGTTCACGTCCACCATTGCCGATGATTAATATCTTCATGTGTTGTCCTTGGGTGATTGAATTTGCTGTTTATTTTAACAAAGTCATGCTGTTTACAAAATAAAATAAGCCAAAATCGACCCATAAAAGCCAGTGTAATAGTATAACTAAATGATATATAACTCAAAATAAACATTAATAATATAAATCCTCACCTATTATAAGTTATTTGATTTTAGCTTCATAAGCGATTTATAATATGCAACTTTCAGTCAGGCCTGTTGCCCATTCCAGATTGTATAGGTTTTGCCATGGAATACATGCCTATCCCTTTTGTCGATTTAGCTGGGAGAACAAAAATATCATGAATAAAGATGGCGCAAATCTCAGTAGACGCCGCTTCTTGACGGCTGCAACCACCGTGGTCGGTGCTGTAGGCACAGCTTTTGTGGGAGTGCCTTTTATCGCTTCGATGCAACCCAGTGCCAAAGCACAAGCGGCGGGCTCAGCCGTGGAAGTTGACATCAGTAAATTAGAGGTTGGTCAACGCATGACCGTAGAGTGGCGCGGTAAGCCGATATGGATTGTCCGCCGCGATGACGCAATGTTGGCAGATTTGAAAACGTTGGATGTTAAACTGCGTGACCCCGCTTCACAAGTGGCCGAACAACAGCCCGCTTATACCCAAAATCCTCACCGTTCAATTAAAGCGGAATATGCCGTATTAATCGGTATTTGTACCCATTTGGGTTGTTCTCCCAGTTATGTGCAAAAAACCGATACCCACAATTTAGGCAATGACTGGAAAGGCGGCTTTTTCTGTCCTTGTCATGGTTCACGTTTTGATTTGGCAGGTCGCGTTTTTCAAAGTGTGCCTGCGCCCACCAATTTAGTTATCCCCCCGCACAAATACTTGAGCGATACTAAAATTTTGGTCGGTGTTGACCAAGGAGAAGCCTAATGAGCCTGTTGACTGCTACCCGTGATTGGATTGATGACCGTTTTCCCCTGACCAAAATGTGGGAAGACCATTTGTCTAAATATTACGCGCCGAAAAACTTTAATTTCTGGTATTACTTCGGCTCTTTGGCTTTGTTGGTGTTTGTGTTGCAAATCGTCACAGGCATTTTTTTGACCATGAATTACAAACCCGATGCCAGTTTGGCTTTTGCTTCGGTTGAATACATCATGCGTGATGTCGATTGGGGCTGGCTGATTCGCTACATGCACTCCACGGGCGCGTCGCTGTTTTTTGTGGTGGTGTATTTACACATGTTTCGCGGTCTGATGTACGGCTCTTATCGCAAACCGCGTGAATTGGTGTGGCTGATGGGCATGTTCATTTATTTGGCCTTGATGGCGGAAGCCTTTATGGGGTATTTATTGCCTTGGGGACAAATGTCGTATTGGGGTGCGCAAGTCATCATTTCCTTGTTTGGCGCAATCCCCTATATTGGCGAGAGCTTGGCTTTGTGGGTGCGCGGTGATTTCGTGATTGCCGATGCCACTTTAAACCGGTTCTTTGCTTTTCATGTCATCATGGTGCCTTTCATTTTGGCCGCTTTGGTGGTGATGCACATCATCGCCCTGCATGAAGTAGGCTCTAACAACCCAGACGGCATTGAAATCAAAAAAAATAAAGACAAAAACGGCATTCCTCTCGATGGCATTCCTTTTCATCCCTATTACAGCGTTAAAGACATTGTCGGCGTGGCGGTGTTTCTGATGGTCTTTTCAGCCATTCTTTTCTTTGCGCCAGAAATGGGCGGCTGGTTTTTGGAAAAAGACAACTTCATTCCGGCTGATCCTTTGAAAACCCCGCAACACATTGTGCCTTTATGGTATTTCACCCCATTTTATGCCATTTTGCGCGCTGTACCTGACAAATTCTTGGGCGTGGTGGCCATGGGCGGTGCGATTGCAGTGTTGTTCGTCTTGCCTTGGCTAGACCGCAGTCCTGTTAAATCCATCCGTTATAAAAGTGTGATTTTTAAAGTGGCTTTGGCCATCTTTGTTGTTTCTTTTGTTGTTTTAGGTTGGTTAGGCACACAACCTGCCACACCTGTGTTCACTAATTTAGCACGTTTATTCTCGGTGCTGTACTTTGCCTTTTTCCTGTTAATGCCATTCTATTCCGTGATGGGAAAAACCAAACCTGTGCCTGAACGTGTTACTTACCACGCCCATTAAAGAGGATGACCCATGCGTTTATTATTATCACTCTTGACATTATTACCCGCTTTGGTATTGGCCAGTGGCGGCGAACAATTAATGCACGCTGACAACAATTTGAGTGACAGCGATTCCTTAAAACGTGGGGCAAAAATCTTTGTCGACAACTGCTTGTCTTGCCATTCTGCCAGTTTCATGCGTTTTTCCCGCATGGGACAAGACCTTGGCATCAGCGATAAAGAACTGTTGAGCGACTACATGCACGGCAACGACAAAGTGGGTTCCCCCATGAACACCGCAGTGGATAAAGCCGCTGTGGCCACTTTCTTTGGCGTGGTTCCCCCTGATTTGAGTGTGGTGGCCCGTTCGCGTGGGGTTGATTGGCTATACACCTATTTGCTCAGCTTCTATGTTGATAACAGCACCAATACAGGCATGAACAATTTGGTGTTCAAAGACGTGGGTATGCCCCATGTGTTATGGGAGCAACAAGGCTTGCAAAAAGCCGTGTTCAAAACGGAAAAAGATGCGGATGGCAACGAACACCCTGTATTTGAAAAATTTGAACCCGTTAATGCCAAAGGTTTAAGCCAAACCGAATTGGATAAAAAAGCGGAAAACTATCAAACCACCGTGCGCGATTTGGTCAACTTTTTAGCCTATCTTGGTGAACCGATTAAAACCTATCGCCAAGCCTTGGGTGTTAAGATTTTGATTTTTCTTGCAATTTTCTTTGTATTCGCTTATTTATTGAAAAAAGAATACTGGAAGGATATATAGAAGCCCTTTGCTGGCTTGAGCCATAAAAGCTGGGCGGGTGTCCAGCTTTTTTTTTCACAACACCATTCTTCAGCCATAACCACCCCTCTTCTGTCAAAACCCAACACAACCTTGAACACGAAAAAAGGAAAAAAATGAGTCAAATTGTCAATATTCACGCCCGAGAAATCATTGATTCACGCGGCAATCCCACGGTAGAAGCCGACGTTTACACCGCCACAGGCCACATAGGGCGTGCGGCAGTGCCATCAGGTGCATCCACAGGCAGCCGCGAAGCCTTGGAATTGCGCGACGGCGATAAAAGCCGCTATCTGGGCAAAGGGGTGCAAAAAGCCGTCAGCCACATCAACGGCGAAATTCGTGACGCTTTATTGGGTGCGAACGTGATGGATCAAACCCGTTTAGACGGCAAAATGTTGATGCTTGATGGCACAGAAAACAAATGCCGTTTGGGTGCCAATGCCTTATTGGCGGTATCGTTGGCCGCCGCCAAAGCCGCCGCGCAAGAAATGTCCGTACCGTTGTACCGTCATTTGGGCAATAAAACCCAATTCATCATGCCCACACCGATGATGAACATCATCAACGGCGGCTCACATGCAGACAATAATGTTGATTTACAAGAATTTATGATCATCCCCGCAGGCGCGCCCAGTTTGCGCGAAGCGGTGCGTTATGGCGCAGAAGTGTTTCATGTGTTAAAAACCGTTCTCAAAAAACGCGGCTTGAACACCGCTGTCGGCGATGAAGGCGGTTTTGCCCCTGATTTGGCTTCCAATGAAGAAGCCATCACCGTGATTTTGCAAGCGATTGAGCAAGCGGGATTCAAAGCAGGCCAAGACATTTATTTGGGATTGGATGTTGCCAGTTCTGAATTTTACCACGGCGGCGTTTATCATTTAGCTTCAGAAAACAAGAGGTTAGATTCTGCTGGCTTGGTTGATTATTTGGCGCAGTGGGTTAAACAATACCCGATTATTTCGATTGAAGACGGTTTGGCCGAAGATGATTGGGATGGCTGGCGGTTATTGACCCAAACCTTGGGGCATCAAGTGCAATTGGTCGGCGATGATTTGTTTGTCACCAACACCGAACAATTCAAACGCGGCATCGACCAACACATTGCCAATGCGATTTTGATTAAACTCAATCAAATCGGCACGTTGACCGAAACCATGAACGCCATCAACATGGCGGCCTCGGCCCATTATGCCGCCATTATTTCCCACCGCTCAGGTGAAACCGAAGACACCACCATTGCCGATTTGGCGGTGGCCACCAACGCAGGGCAAATCAAAACGGGTTCATTGTCGCGCACCGACCGCGTCGCCAAATACAACCGTTTATTCCGCATTGAAGAAAGCTTGGGCGATAACGCCCGTTATGCAGGCATCAAAGCGTTCAAACACTTCATCTAACCGCCAAACCAGTTGGGTTCACCACCTGACTGGTTGCGTGCTTAAGTCTGCTCATGCTGAGTTCAGCCGAATACAACTTGTTTTTCATAATATCAATACGTTATCATCCCATCTCATACTGTTCAACCCTTAATCAATGGTCACAAGGTCTTATTATGAAACAACAAACAGGTTTTACTTTGATTGAAATTCTCATTATTATGGCGATTCTTGGGGTTATTGTGGCTGTGGCCTATCCCAATTATACCGAGCAAATGAAAAAATCACGTCGGGCTGAAGCCAAAGTGGCGTTGGTGGAATTGGTGCAAATGCAGGAAAGTGCTTTTTCTGATAACAACGCTTATGCCAGCGCACTGAATACAGGCGGGCTTTTGTGCGCCACCCGTGGCACATGCTTATTAGACAACAGTGAATTGTATACCCCTAAAAAAAATTACATTTTAACCATCAGCAACGCCACCGCACGCGGCTACACCATCACCGCCACCATCAGCACCACAGGCCAACAACAAGACGATGCCCAATGCAGAACGTTCAGCATCAATCAAAAAAATCAACGCACCGCCGCCAATGCCAGCGGCACGGATACCACAGCACATTGTTGGTAAACAACCGCAGTGAAAGTTTTATCTTTTAACCAAGAAATACAAAAACTTGCGCGCAGTGATGACGGTGCTATATCCTTCATCGGTGCAGGTCGTTATTCACATGACAGGCCGCCATTGGTCGATGAAATGCGCACCTTGTTTGCCGATTGCCCCATCAACAACGCCAATCAAGGCAGTTTGGCCGCGTTATATGCGTATCAAACTGCGCTGGCACAGTTGACGGGCATGGATAACGTGGCCTTGGGTTTGATTGATGGTTCAGCCGCTTTAAGGGCAGCGGTGGCAATGGCACGAAGTCTTCACGCGGGACACAAGGTTTTAATGCCGCGTACGCTTGCGCCTCATTGGCGAAACACCTTGGCCGATGACGATAAAATTGATCTGGATTATCAACAAGATACAGGTTTGATTGCCTTGGATGCTTTGCCCAAAAACAGCAACGCTTGCGCCTTGTTGTTGCCTTACCCCAATTTTTTTGGGTTGCTGGAAGACGTTGACGCATTGATCGCTTGGGCAAACCAGCAAGGTCTGTTGACCCTTGCGGTGGTCAACCCACTGGCCATCAGTTTGAGACCACCCAATACTTGGGGGCAAGGTGCGGATATTGTGTGTGGTTCGGCACAACCTTTGGGTTTGCCACCCAGTTTGGACGTGGGTTTTTTGGCCTGTCGCGCCAGACATCAAGCCAAGTTGCGCGGTCATTGGGTGGAGAAAGTGGGTGAACATTATCGGCTCAGCGATGCACAGGCCGACACGGCGCACGATGTGCTGGCGTTGAGCGTTGGGGTGTATTTGGCTTTGCAAGGCATCGCAGGCATCCAACAACAAGCGCGGTTGAATCAACAAAAATTAGCGTTGCTGTGCCAAGCGGTGGAAAAAATTGCGGGCATTCGTCGGCGTTTTGCTGCGGTATGTTTTAATGAAGTGGTGTTGCAGGTGGATAAACCCGTGCGCGCTGTGTTGCGCACGTTGGCTGCCCACAATATTTTGGCAGGGCTGGATTTAAACACGGTTTATCCTGATTTACCCCAAACTTTGTTGATTTGTTGTACCGAAATCCACAGCGATGAACAAATCACAAAATATATCAACCACTTACATAGACTCCTTGAGCCGCATAAACTCGACACATGCCCGCGTACTCGGCCTCGCTCATTGTAGTTTGGTTTTGGCCAACGCCGCCAATGAGTGTTCAATCAATTGTGGAATTTGCGCTGATAAAGAAAACGCGGTGTCAATATCACCGTGTTTACAATCGTGTTCAATTTGTAATGCCGTTTGATACAACTGCTCGGCACCAATCCATTGCGCACTGCTCCTTAACGAATGGGCTTCTTGTGCCAAACTGAAACTGTCTTTGGTCAATAGCGCATGTTGAATATGGCGTTTATGTTTATTGGTTTCAGTGGTGAAGATGCGCACAATTTGCGGAAACAAACTGGCACTGGTTTTTTGAACTAAACGGTTGATAGCGACCATATTTAATAAATGCGCAGGCGCAAATGGGGTGGTTGACTGCATTATGAGGGTTCCTTTGCTGGTATTCGCCGACAACAGAGCATAAGCTATGCCACTGTAGTGATGAGCATAAAGGGGTCGTTTTTTTATGAGTTTAGCATAACAAACTGCACTGGTTGGGTTAATTTTGCAAAATGCAAATAATAGTGCAAACTGTCCAGTTTGCCTTCCATTTCACCCACGACATATTCCATCGGTCGCAAATCTTTATGATAAATAATCGGTTCTTCAGCCACTTTAATAAACCGCCCCAACTCCGCCAACGGCACGGTTTGCCCAGTCGGCGTGCTGACAGGCACATTGTGCATCCGTTCAATTTGACCGCGAATTTCCAAGGGCATTCGCAACACCAATGGCACAGGCTCTAAGGTATTGTCGCGTTTGACATCGCCCAATGGATAACCGCCCATGGCCATCAACACATTGCGGTTAATGGTTTCAATTGACACGCCCAAGCGAATGGCTTTTTCTGTATCGACTGCAAATTGCCAGCGGTCAAACGGGCTGATCATATAATTGTCCGCATCGACCAAATTGGGCGTGTGATTAAAAATTTGGGTTAAATCCTGTGCCACTTGGCGGCGGGTTGCCGCATCAGGGCCATAGACTTCTGCCACCATGGTTTGCAACACGGGCGGGCCGGGCGGCATTTCCACCACAGCGATGTTCGCCCCATATTTTTGCGCCAGCGGGGTCAACAAATGCCGCGCAACTGTGGCGATTTCATGGCTGTTGCGCTCACGCTGGTTTTTGTCTTGCAACACATTGAATTCAGGTTTGTTATCAAACGGCAACATTTTTACCGTCACCGTTTGGTTATAAAACAGAAAACAAGCGGCAAAAAATGCGAAAATAATGATAAAAATCAATGAAATGCCTGCTTTTCGACTGCGGATAAGCGGGTTGATGATGGGCTGATAATAGCGTCCCACGGCTTGCTGGGCTTTCATTTCACGTTCTTCGGCTTTTTTCAGCGTGGCTAATTGGGGTTTTAAGCGCATGGATGTCCATGGGGTAAAAACAAACGCCGCGACCAACGAAAACGCCATGGCCAATGACCCCAACACGGGGATAGGCAACATATAAGGCCCCATCATGCCGCTGACAAAACCCATGGGCAACAAAGCCGATAAAATGGTCAACGTGGCGATGATGGTGGGGTTGCCCACTTCGCGCACGGCATCAATGGCGGTGTCGATGCGGGTGTTGTCTTCGCGCAACCAACGGCGAAAAATGTTTTCTACCACCACCGTGGCATCATCGACCAAAATGCCGATGGCGAAAATCAGCGCAAACAAGCTGACGCGGTTGACCGTATAGCCAAACATCCATGTCGCCCAAATGGTGATTAAAATCACGACGGGGATGACGGTGATCACCACAATCGCAGGACGCAAGCCCATGGTAATCCAGCATAAAAAGCTGACAACGAGGGCTGCCACCACCAAAGCTTCCAACAGCTCGTTGACTTTGTCATTGGCGGTTTTGCCATAGTTGCGCGTGACCGTCACCTCAATTTCACTGGGAATCAAACGGCCTTTTAACGTGTCCATTTTGGCCAAAATCGCATGGGCGACATCCACACCGTTGCTGCCTTCTTTTTTGGCGATTGCCAAGGTGACAGCGGTCTTGCCTTCGCTGTGTCGCGCATTCTGCATATCATAGTGCGTGACCATTTGGCGAAATTCGGATGCCCCATCAATGACTTTGGCCACATCGCGGACATAAACAGGGCTGCCGTTTTTAACCCCAATCACCAAGTTTTCCACATCTTTGCCATTGCGCAAAAATGAGCCTGTGGA
The DNA here is from genome assembly GCA_020726335.1 of Thiomargarita sp. Taxonomy (GTDB): domain Bacteria; phylum Pseudomonadota; class Gammaproteobacteria; order Beggiatoales; family Beggiatoaceae; genus DYSU01. Next base: position 11,265 of record DYSU01000024.1, read on the forward strand.
CACATTGAACACATGGTCTAAATTTTCTAAATGGCCGCCTGTTTGTTCTTTGTTGGCACTGGCGATGGTTTGGGCGATTTGGTCCAAACTGATGCCAAAACTGGTCAAATGCTGGGGCAAAGGCTCAATGCGTACTTGATGGGTGCGACCACCGACGATGAACGCCAAACCTGTGTTAGGCACTTGTTTGAGGCGTTGCAAAACTTGTTGCGCCAAGGTGTGCAGTTCATAATCGAAACTGTTTTTTGCAGACAAAGTTAAAGTCACCACAGGCACATCATCAATGCCTTTGGGTTTGACCAGCGGCATTGACACGCCTGTGGGTATTTTATCCCGATTCGATTGCAATTTATCGTGGACTTTGACAATGGATTTGCCCCAATCTTCAGACACTTCAAAACGCACCGTCACCATCCCTTGACCGCGTTCGGCGGCTGAATAAACATGCTTGACCCCGGGGATTTCACTCATGATGCGCTCTAACGGGCTGATGGCCAAATTGGCCACTTGTTCGGCTGATGCGCCTGTGTAGTGCAAAAAAATGTCAATCATAGGCACGGAAATTTGCGGGTCTTCTTGCCGTGGGGTTTCAAGCAAACCGATGAGACCAATCAACAAGCTGGCAATCAGCAACAGCGGTGACAGTGGCGAATCAATGAAAAAACGGGCAATATTGCCTGCAATGCCCAAAGGCGGTATAACCTCATGGGGAATAGGGGGATGAGATAAAACAGGGCGGCGCGATTTATGGCCAATAGATTGTTTTAACATTGTTTTTTTCTATAAAAGAATGAACAGGGTGCTTATTATAACGCCAAGCTTCGTTTGTTGGCTCAATCATTTTGTTCGAGAAATCCGTTATTTTTTCATATTCATTTGCAAAATAAAATCTAATGCCCTATCAGCCCTGCCGTTTTTTGGGCAAAGCACGGTTTGACTTGCGCATTTAGGGCATAAATATTGCCTTTGGCAAACAACGCCTGAAAATATTTTATCAAATATTCAGGGGTATTTTTATGCCAATTTACTGATATTAATAAGGATACAATGCCATGAATCCCGCAGACAGTCATCAAACAACCCAACCGCCCGGCCTGTTGATTGCCACCAAACTCATTTTGATTCTTTTATCATTCATCACCATCACCGCGCTGATTATGAGCATGATTTATCAGCACTATACGCATGATTTAATTATGAAACAGATTAATTTGCGCACCTATTCCATCAGCCACAGTTTAAGTGATGCGGTGTTAGAGCCTTTGATTGAACGCAATTATTTGCGCATCAACAAAATCACCCGTGGTTTTTCAAAATTACCGGGGGTTGCTTATGTGGTGGTCAGCAATGACAAAGGCCATGCCATTTCCAGCGTGTTGGGCGATGAAAGTCGTTTTGACGCAAATTTTATTGCCCAAGTTAGAAATCAAGGCTTTACAGGGGAACAAATTCAAAAAAACCCGTTGGCCAAAGATGAAAAACAAGCTGAATACAATTTAATTTTAGGGGGTCAAGACATTTATGAAGTGGCGTTGAAAGTCGGTGATTTAGCGGCCAAAGCAAGGGTGGGCTTGTTTATTCAAGACATCAAAGAATCAGCCGATGCGGTGTTAAAGCCCATTGTGATCACTTTTGCGATTATTTTATTGTTAGGCGGCGTGGTTGCTTGGTGGGTGGGACAAAGCATTGCCCAACCCATTCGATTATTGGCCAAAGAAGCAGAAAAAATCAGCATGGGGCAACGGGGCGAATTTGGCCAGATAAAAACCTCGGGCGAAGTATGGCAACTCAGCCACGCATTCAGTCGTATGCAACATTCAGTGGAAAAGTTGCTGGATATGATTGAAAAAACTAAAAAAAACCAAGCTTAAGGGGCAAAACCATGCGTAAAATTTTATGTTTATTATTGGCTTCTGTTATGCACACTGCTGTGGTGGCCGAAACCTATAAATTATCGATGTTGCCACGTTATTCACCTGAAGAAATTCACAACCGCATCAAACCGTTGGCTGATTATTTGGCCACGGTATTAAACGCGCCTGTTGAAGTGATTATCACCACCGATTTTGACAGCTATATCAAAAAGCTCAATTCGGGTGAAATCGCCATCGGTTATGAAAACCCCTATGTGTATACCCAAATTTCTGAACATCATGAAGCGGTTGCGATAACCGTTAAAAGTCAAGAAGGTGCGAAATTTCGCGGGATTGTCATCACCCGCGCTGATTCACCCATCACGAAATTAACCCAACTGAGAGGCAAAACCATTTCCATTGTCAGCCTGACATCGGCGGGCGGTTATTTGTCGCAAAACATCAGCTTAAAAGAGCTGGGCATTGATCTTAAAAAAGACAGCGTTTTGATTGAAGCGGCGGATAACAAACAAGAAAACGTGATTTTCAATGTTTATCATGGCGATGCGGACGCAGGTTTTATCCGTGAATCGGCCAAAGAGATGATCAAAGAATACGTCCCCAAACAACAAATGCGCATCATTGCCGCCACTGCATGGTTGCCCAACTGGGCATTGTCCGTGCGCCGTGATTTACCGCAATCGGTCAAAACCGACATTCAAAATGCCGTATTGGGGTTAAAATCTTATGAAAAAGCCATCAGCGCACTGAAAATTGATGCTTTTCAAAAAGCCGATGACAGTGATTATGACATTCTGCGCGAAAAACCCAGCGAAAACCCAGAAGAACCAGATAAAGAATAAACGTCCTTGCCCATTGGCCAAGTTACAATGGGCATAAAGGTTAGATGGCGGAGAAGGCGGGATTCGAACCCGCGTGGGGTTTCCCCCCAGCCGATTTCGAGTCGGAGCCGGTCTGGCCGCTTCGGTACTTCTCCATGGCGCGCATTATACCTGAAAAAAGCCGTTGGTTGAGCTTTTTTTCAAGCCTGTCAAAAAACACGCAAATGCCCAACCCGCGCAGGCAAATGATGGCCGATAAAATCTTTTGAACAGCCCTCATTAAGTTATAACCTATTGTTTAAGCTCAAATAAATTGGCGCAACATTAGATCACGTTTTTTGCTGACCAACCGGTCTAAAAATAATTTGCCGTCTAAATGGTCGATTTCGTGTTGCACGGCCCGCGCTTCATAGCCTTCCATCGCGTATTCTCGCCATTGGCCATGGCGATCTTGTGCTTTGAGCTGAATTTTTTTGGCGCGAATCACGGTGCCAATGTAGTCAGGCACGGATAAACAACCTTCGCGCCCACTGGCAAAACCTTGCCAATCTAAAATTTCAGGGTTGACCAACACCTGCAAACCGTGGTGTTTGATGTTGGCTTTGCTGGAAACATCAACGATGACCAGCCGTTGCAATACGCCCACTTGGGTGGCGGCCATGCCCACGCCGTGCGCTGAGACGCGCAAGGTTGCAAGCAAATCATCGACCAAAGTTTGAAAATTTTGGCCAAAATCAATGACAGGTTCGGCAACGCGCTGTAAACGGGGATCGGGGTAGGTGAGAATGGGTAACACGGCCATTACATGATACACGCATCAATGGCGGAGATTTCCACTTGCACATCGCGCAAATCGGCCAACGCCTGTTGCAGTTCTTCCAGCGGTGCGGTGGCCACGCCTTCAATTTGTAATATATAAAACGGTTGCTCTTGACTGCCGCCAACATCAGAACATAATTCCAAGATATTAAAGCCTTTTTGCGCCAACGCGCTGGTGACTTGGGCGACAATGCCCGCACGGTCTGCACCGTGAACGCGCACACAAATGTTGGGAATTTGGTGTTGATGCAAATCCCCTTCAATGACAACCACATGCAAAGACAAATTAAAACGTTCAACCACAGGTTGCAACAAGGCTTTAAGGGCGGTTTTGGGCAAAGTTTTTTCCACCATCAGCATCACGGTAAAACTGCCGCCCAAGCGGTTCATGTTGGCTTCGCCCAAACGACAACCCGCTTGGTACAAAAGGCGGGTTGTGTGGGCAACGATATTGGGTTGGTCTTTGCCGACCAAGGTGAGCATATACCAGTGTTTCATTGAATAAATCCTTGAATAATATTTAAAGTTTTCTGTAATGCGCCGCGATTTTGGGCAATGAATTGTCGGGCGCGTTGTCCTGTTTGCTGGCGCAAGGGCGCGTCAGTCAAAAACGCCAACACCGCTTGCGCCAATTGTGTTTGATTTTCAACTTGTTGCGCGGCATGGTGGGCTAACAATTGTTGGCTGATGTGGGCAAAATTAAACATATGGCGACCAAACACCACGGGCAGACCCAACGTGGCCGCTTCCAGCACATTGTGGCCACCCGTCGGCACCAAACTGCCGCCAACAAAAGCGACATCGGCGCAAGCATACAGCAATGGCAATTCGCCCATGGTGTCGGCCAGATACACCGCTGTTTGCGCGTTGGCCGCTTGCTGACTGCGCCGCACCATGGCTTGCCCCGATTGTCGGCACAATTCAGCCACCGCGTTGAAGCGTTCAGGATGACGCGGCACCAAAATCAATAACACATCAGGGCATTGGGCTTGAATTTGGCTAAAAGCGTGTAAAACGGGCTGTTCTTCGCCTGCGTGGGTGCTGGCGGCAATCCATACCAGACGGTTTTCTCCCCACGTTTGCCGTGTGTGGCGCGCTTTTGCAGGCAGGTTTTCATCGACAGGGACATCAAATTTAATACTGCCTGTGACTGTGATGCGTGCGGGGTTTGCGCCCAATTGGATGAACCGCTGGGCTTCGGTTTCAGTCTGCACTGCAATATGCGCCACAAGCCCCAAGCTGTGTTGAATCAATGTTGGGATATGGCGTTGATAGGCCAAGGCGGAACGCGCCGATAAGCGCGCATTGGCTAAAATCAACGGCAGGGCATTTTTTGCCGCCGCTTCAATCAAATTGGGCCACAATTCGGTTTCAATGAGGATGCCCAACACGGGCTTGACACAGCGCAAAAACCGTTGTACTGCAAAGGGATAATCATAGGGCAGATAACATTGTTGCACTTTGGGCAATTGCCTTGCGCACGCCGCCCCTGTTGGGGTCATGTTGGTGATTAAAATCGCATGGTGTGGGTAAAGCCGTTGCAGTTGTTGAATCAAGGGTATGGCGGCTTGGGTTTCGCCCAACGACACCGCGTGAATCCACAATGTCGGTTGGGTGTTTTGCGGATAGCCAAAGCCAAACCGTTGTGGCCAATAATGAAAATACGCCCGTGTTTTTAGCCCGCGCCAACCAAGACGCAAGATAATCAACGGGGTGAGCAAATACCACAGCAGGCTATAAACGCGCATTTTCAAAACTCACAACAAACTGTTTTTTCAGTAAAACAATTTTTCGGCTAAAAATCAAGCAGAACGGGGGCAAGTCTTCGGCATAATCATTGCTTTGGGCTGTTTATTCAGAGCAATGAGGCCAGTGGGATGTCTTTTTCAAGGAAGATTAAAATTTTATATGTGATTGATAAGATGTTGTTGGCGGGCGCGCAACGCCATTTGGTGCAAGTATTACAAGCCATTGATAAACAACGCTATGATGTTAAATTATTGTGTTTAGTCGATGGCGGTTCTTTTATCCAAGCTTTGCAAGCGCAACACATTGATTATCATATCATTGGGGTGAAAAATTGGAATACGGTGCAGGGCTTGGGCGGTTTTTGGCGCATGTACCGTTATATCCGTCATTGTCGACCCGACATTGTACATGCCTATTTATTCACCGCCAATTTTTTCGCGCCACTGGCCGCATGGCTGGCGCGTGTTCCCCATTGCATCAGTTCTCGCCGTGATTTGGGCGATTGGATGTCTGGCCGTCGGCGATGGATGTGCCGCTTGGCCAATCAGTTTGTCGATGTGGTCACCGCCAATTCACAGGCGGTTAAACAAACCGCGATGGCCTTGGAACATTTGCCTGAAGCTAAAATGCGGGTGATTTACAACGGCATGGATGCCGATGAATTTGTTTGTAAAACAGCCAAAAAAGCCCTACGAAACAAAATAGAATTACCCCATGACGCGCTGGTGATCGGCACAGTGGGCAATATTCGTGCAGAAAAAGACCCCATGACTTTGGTTCGTGCGTTCAGTCGCTTGGCGCGGGTTCAAGCTGATTGTTATCTGTTGTATGCGGGCTATGTGATTGATCCCGCGTTGTTTGCTCAAATGAAGGCGTATTTGCAACAATACGGTTTGACTGAACGGGTTATTTTTACGGGTTCCATCGACAATGTACCGCAGTTGTTGAAAACCTTGGATATTTTTGTATTCACTTCGCAATCAGAAGGTTTTTCCAATGCCATTTTAGAGGCAATGGCCGCAGGTTTGCCTGTGGTGGCCAGCGAATGCGGTGGCAATAAAGAACAAATTCAACACAAAAAAACAGGTTTGTTGTTTCCCACGGGCGATGTCAACCAGTGTTTCGCTTGTTTGCAGTATTTTTTATCCGCACAAAACCGTCAAACTTTGGGAACCGCCGCTTATCAACACGTTAGACAGCGGTTCAATGTCAATAACATGTTGATTCAAATGGATTTATTGTACCAGTCTTTGATGGAAGAAAAAGATGAACGCCTCACAAGAAGAACAACTCAAACAAGCCCTGTTGCCACAAAGTCATCAAGCCAAAAATCTGAAACAACAACTTAGCACCCGAAAAATTTTAGCCACCTTGCCTTATCAAAAATCACCAAGCAGAGTTTGATGCCAAATATTATTTTAATGAAGACAAACGAATACAAGACACCTTGCGTGCTGCATTGGACATAACCCATTGATTTCTATCCATAAAATACTGCAAGGTTCAGCGGTCTTGTCCCGTTTCTTTTTCGCGTTGGTTTAACCATAAAACCTTCAAGACCTCGACTTTGCGCAACAAGCTGTTGTAAAACCACAAACTGGGCATGGCCACCACCAAGCCCAAGGCCGTGGCTTTTAACGCCAACGCCAAACCCAACATGATGGCGTGTGCTTCAATGCGCCCGCTTTGGCCGATGTCGTAAAAAGTCACCATAATGCCCAACACCGTGCCAAGCAGGCCAACATAAGGCGCGTTCGCGCCGATGCTGGCAACGGTGGTCAAATGGTCGGTCAACGCACAATCCAGCACATCAAGCCGTTGAAAGCGTTGCCAACGGCGTGGGATAAACCAATAATACAACCAGCGTTCAATCACCAACGTCAGCATGACCACGCTCATCAAACCCAAGACCAAAAAAATGGCGGCATCCAAGTGTAATTTGACCAGTTCCAGCCATGCCACGGAATTAAAATTCAGCATTGAGTTTCAGCCATGCGGTGCGCCCTGCTTCGTTGACTTTAAATGATTGATTATCCATTAAATTTGCGCGGTTCAAGTGTTGTGCATAGGTTTTATTCAACACATTGTCCACGCCAAGGCGCAGATTCAGCCAAGCGTTAAGCGGATAATGGCCATATAAATCCAGCACACCATAGCCTGCGGTTGTGCCGACTTCTTGTTTGCTCAACCCGTTAATGCGCATTTGGCGTTGAGCAAAACGCAACCGTGCGCCCATGCCCCAGCGGCTTGGTTGATAATCCAATTGCAGTTGGCCGTTAAGCGGCGGCATTTGCGCCAAAGGACGGTCATCGCTGTCGTTGTCGCCATGCACATAAGCCAAACTGCCGCCAAGTTGCCAGCGTGGATGCAACTGCCATTGCCCTTGCCATTCTGCACCGTATAAATCAGCCGACACGTTGCGGTAAATATCGGCGTTGTCGCTCAATAAAACGCCTGTTTGTCCGCGTGCGCCATCGCGCAAAATAAAGTCGCTCACTTTATCGTAAAACAGCACGGTTTGCCAGTTGAAGGCGGGCCGATTTTGGCCAAAGCTGACATCCCATTGGTGGTGTTTTTCTGCCGCCAACGCAGGATTGCCAATCCAACGGGTATTGGCGGGCATTCCCCACTTATTGATATACAATTCTGTGGCATCAGGCGTGCGCACGCTGCGGCTTAAACCCGTCGCCCATGTCCAATCGTTGATTTGCCGTTCATAGCGCAACAGCCCACCCCATTGCCAGTGGTCATGGCTGGTTGCTGTCGTGCCGTAATACATCTGATACATCTGCGCCGCTGTTTTCATGCCTGCTTCGGGTTTAACCTGCACTTTATCGGCATCTGTTTGCACATAATCGGCGCGCAAACCATAGGTAATTTGTTGATTATTTTCGTGTTGTGTCGCTTGGGCAAATAAACCCGTTTGTTTAACAGCGGCTTTTGGCCACACCAACGAAATCGCCCGCGCTGTGCCTGTGTCGTTGTTGGTCAACGCGGCATCGCGTTGATTGTTTTGCATGTCCATGCCATACAACCATTGCAGTTCGCCCTCGGCCTGTAATTGCAACCGCCCGCCCACGGTTTTCGATTGGGTGCGGGCTTCGCGCAACATCGCCTCCCCCGTGGCATAACGCGGAGGTGGGCGCAAACGGTAATTGTCCATCACATGGTCGATATCGCTGAGATAGGTTTCAAATTGCAGCCCCGTCAACCACGGCCCATCCAGTTTGTCGGCAAATTTTATGCGGGCGATGTTGCCCGATTCTTCAGGGCTGTCCATATTGCCCGCGTATAAAGTGTCGTTGAATTGATTGCGTTCAAAACTGAGTTCCAGCAACCTTGACGCGGTGGGTGTCCAGCCGACAATCATCCCGCCCTGTTGATGGTCAAAAGCAGAGCGCACTTCATCGCCCGCACCGTCTTGATAATTCTCCATTTTTTTCTTTTCGCCCATCACACGCCAATGGCCTTGTTCGCTGGCCAGCAGGCCATCGGCCAGCACATCGTGTTGAATGCCATTGTCGCTGCCGCCGGCGACCACCCGCCCTTGGTTGCCGCCTTCTGCGGCCAAACGGCGCGAATCGCGTTCAAACAACACCGTGCCGCCACTGCCGCCGCCGCCATAAACCACCGATTGCACGCCTTTTAACACCTTGACTTCTTCATAGGTTTCCAAGGCCGCCCAACTGCTGGGCGGGTCCATGCGGTTGGGGCAACCGCCGTGCAAATACGCGCCGTCCAACAGCACGTTGATTTGGGTTTGTGCTTGGCCGCGAATCACGGGTTCTAAACCGCGCCCACCAAAACGGCTGGTTGATACGCCATTGATTTGATTCAAAAACTCTCCGCCATCCCCGCTAAAACCGCGCAATTGATTGTATTGCGCAGGGCTGGCAACGTTGGCATTGATGGGCAACTGGGCTTCTTCAACTGTCACGCGGTCAAGTTCATCCGCCGCCACGGGCAGAGCGACAAGGGCGAGTGGCCATAAAAAACGCTTCATATGCTTCTCTCAAAAAAAAGGGAAAACCGAGGTTTTCCCGTGTGTTTATGGGGGGGGGTTGTGTGTTTCTCATCTGCATTGCGATAACGTAGGAGAGCCTGTTATAATACAAAAGCGATGCCAAAACTAACTTATTGTTTTTTAATTAAATTTATTTTTACTCTGCTGAAAATTGAGTCAAATGCCGCATGGCCATGGGTGAAATAACCCCATGACGGACATGAATCTGGTGCTGGCGTGGTTGATGGGTTTTTTCGGCGGTGTGCATTGTTTGGCCATGTGCGGCAGTATCATCGCGGCGTTGAGTTTCAGTTTGCCGCCCGAAATTCGCCAACAGCGCAAACCCCTGTGGCGATTCATTGTTGTTTACAACGCAGGCCGTTTGCTGAGTTATACGCTGGCTGGCGGGTTGATGGGTGCGTTGGGACACGCCTTGGCGGTGCAAGTTCAATGGGTTGACGGTCATTTTTGGCTCACTTTATTGAGCAGTTTGATTTTAGCCAGTACAGGCTTGTATTTGGGTCAATGGTGGCCGAAATTCGCCGCTTTAGAGCGCGTTGGCCTGCCACTGTGGCGGCGGTTAGAGCCTGTGGCGCAAAGTCTATTGCCCGTTAAAAACCTAAGGCAAGCCTTTGTTTTGGGTACGGTTTGGGGTTGGTTGCCGTGCAGCATGGTGTACATTGCTTTGTTTTGGGCAAGCAGCCAAGGCGATGCGTGGCAAGCGGCGGGTTTGATGTTGGCATTTGGGCTGGGTACTTTGCCTGCGATGTTAAGCGCGGGGCTTTTCAGCCTCTATTTATTGCAAGCGGCACAATCACTTTATCTGCGTCAGCGCGTGGGTTTGTTGTTGATTTTAATGGCGGCAATCAATTTAATCATTCAAGGGGGAACAACGAAATGACGGCCATGACAGGACAATCGGCGGAGTTTTTGGCGGTGTTGCGTGCCGCCAAAATCGTTGCCGCCACCGATGTCAGTGTATTGATTCAAGGCGAAAGCGGCACAGGCAAAGAACTGTTGGCGCAAGCCATTCACGCCGACAGCCCACGCAAAACCAAGCCCTTTATTGCAGTCAATTGTGGCGCGTTGCCTGAGCCGTTGCTTGAATCAGAATTGTTTGGCCATCGCAAAGGCGCGTTCACAGGCGCGGTGCATGATTACCCCGGCAAAATCTGCGCAGCCGATGGCGGCACTTTGTTTTTGGACGAAATCGCTGAATTGTCGTTGGCCGCGCAAGTCAAATTATTGCGCTTTTTGGAAACGGGCGAATGCCAAACCTTGGGACAAGCCCACAACACCTGTGTCAATGTGCGTTTGCTGGCCGCCAGCCATCAAAATTTAGCCCAACTGTGCCAAACAGGCCAGTTTCGCCGAGATTTGTATTATCGCTTGCATGTGGTGCCGTTGCTGTTGCCGCCGTTGCGCGAACGCACAGGCGACATTGATTTGTTGCTCAAACAACTGACCGCACAATTGAGCCTGCGCCATCGCCTGCCGCCACCCCAGTATTCAACGCAAGCACAGGCGATTTTGCGCCGTTATCCGTGGCAAGGCAATGTCCGCGAATTGCGTAATTTTTGTGAACGCATGGTGATTTTGGCCGCAGGAAAAACCATTGAAATTGAGGATTTGCCGCCTGAAATGCGCGGTTTACCGCAAACAGCGGCTTGGCAATTGCCGGATGCGGGTTTACGTTTGGATGAGCTGGAAAGCAATTTAATCCGTCAAGCGTTGGTCAAAAGTGACGGCAACCGTTCTAAAGCCGCCCGTTTGTTGGGCTTAAGTCGTGATACCTTGTTGTATCGGTTGAAAAAACACCTGATTTGTGTTTAAGGTTTATTCGATTTCACAGCCGATAATCTGTTGATTTTCATCGCTCCGGGTAGGCTTTTTTGCGTCATCATGGCGGTGGGGCATTCGTTGGGTGGCGGTTAAAATGCCGCGTAAAATGTTCATTTCAGACAGCGTGGGCGCGGCTTTGTGGTATAAACGGCGCAAACGGCGCATCAAATGGCGCGGGTTGTCGGGGTTGAGAAAATCAATGGCGATCAATGTTTGCTCTAAATGTTGATAAAACCGTCCCATGGTTTCTTGATCAACCCTCGTTTCAATCGGCGCGATGTTGGGCGCGGGCTGTTGCGCGGCTTGATACAGCTCATAACTGACCACTTGCACGGCCGCCGCCAAATTCAATGAAGCATAATCGCCTGCGGTGTCGATCCGCAATAAATGCTGGCAATAATCCAATTCATCGTTGCGCAAGCCTGAGTGTTCGCGGCCAAACACAATCGCCGCCGTTTGGGGGTAAATCGCCAGTTGTTCGGCACATTGGCGCGGACTCACACACGGCCATTGAATGCTGCGATCACGCGCACTGCTGCCAATCACCCATTGGCAATCGGCGATTGCTTCGGCTAAATTGCCGCACACTTGGGCTTGTGCCAGCACGTCATCCGCGCCCGATGCACGGGCAGAGGCTTCTGCGCTGGGGAAATTTTTCGGTTGCACCAGCACCAAGCGTTTTAAGCCCATGACTTTCATTGCCCGCGCCGCCGCGCCGATATTGCCCGCGTGGGTGGTGCCAACCAATACGATTTTAATGCGTTCAAACATCGCGCAATGCCTGCGTTATTGCGCTGACCAACGCAGGCCCTTGATAAATCAAGCCCGTATAAATTTGCACCAAGCTTGCGCCTGCATCCAGCTTGGCTTTGGCGTGTGCCGCGTAGGTGATGCCGCCGACACCGATGATGGGAATTTTGCCCGCAAGATTTTCAGCCAACAGCCGCACCACGTCAGTGGATTGGCTGAACAACGGCGCGCCGCTCAAACCGCCTTGTTGTTGCGCCAACGGCAAATCTGCCACCCCATCACGGCTGTTGGTGGTGTTGGTGGCAATCACACCATCCATTTCGTATTGTATCAAGGTGTTGGCGATGTCGTGAATTTCATTCGCTGTTAAATCGGGCGCGATTTTGAGCAACAGCGGCACAGCGCGTCCGTGTTGGCGGGCCAATTGTTGTTGGCGATTTTTAAGTAAATCAAGCAGTTGCTTTAAAGTTTCCCCGTGTTGCATCTGGCGCAGATGGGGGGTGTTGGGCGAAGATAGATTGATGGTGATGTAATCGGCAAAAGGGTAGACTTTTTCCAAACAGGTGAGGTAATCTTGGCTTGCGTTTTCCAGCGGCGTGTCAAAATTTTTGCCGATGTTGATGCCCAAAATGCCACGGTAATGGCTGGCTTGAATGTTTTTGAGCAACATATCCACGCCACGGTTGTTAAATCCCATGCGGTTGATCAAGGCCTGTGCTTGTGGCAAACGAAATAAACGTGGCGCGGGATTGCCCGTTTGGGCGCGTGGCGTAACCGTGCCAACTTCAATGAACCCAAAACCCAACGCGGCCAAGCCGTCGAGGTATTCGCCATTTTTGTCTAAACCTGCGGCCAAACCCACCCGATTGGGAAAGGTTAAACCCCACACTTGATGGGGTGTGTTCACCGCTTTGGGCAACAGCCAAGGGCTTAAATGAAGCTGGGTAAGGGTTTGCAAACTGCGCAAACTGAGCTGATGCGCCAACTCAGGCGGCAGTTGAAATAACAATGGTTTCAATAGATGATAAAACATGCAGAGTTCCTATGTTTGCCCAATCACCCGTTTTGTATTTAAGTGATCAACAAGCCCTATTGTATCGCATTAAAGGCCAACAAATACAGCCCGCTTGGCAGGGCGCAAACGATTTTGCCAGTCAACAGCGATTGCAATTTTATTTGCAACAGCAACCGCTGTATCGCTTAAAAATTGTATTGGACAGCGGCGATGAGCTGTTTTTGCTCAAACTTTTGCCGCGTTTAAATTCTCGGCAACAAACAAGGTTAATCAAAACACAAGGGCAACTTTTGTTTGCAAAAATGCAGCATCAAGCGTGGGTTAAAGCCAGCCGAGGCTCGCAGATACCCGTGTTGTTTTCAGGCTTATTGGCATACGACAATTTACAACCGTGGCTTGAATTGCTGTTGGAACAAAAAATTGCCATTGACGGCGTTTATTCGCACACGTTGTTGTTACATCATTTAGTGTCTTGTTTATCGTTGCCGCCGCATTGTTTGTTGCTCAGCCATCAGGCCGCCACAGCACAACAAGGCTTGATTCGCCACAGTTTTTGGCAACAACAGCATTTGCAATTCAGTCGGTTGCTGGCATGGCACCCCGATGAACCCAAGGTTTTGCACCACGAAATACAAAAAACCCGTGATTATTTACGCCAACAAAATTTACTGCCCAATGATGCCGATTTGGAGATTTGGTGGATCAGCGATTCAGCCAAGCCCCCAAGCGACAAATTTCAGCCTATTGACCTTCTCGCTTGGGCAAAAAAATGTGGCTGGCACCAACCCCAGCCCACATTGCCGCAATTGTTGGTTTGGTTTTTAAGCCAGCGTCAAATCAAAAACCATTATGCCGATAAAACGACACAACGTTATGTTTATCACCATCGCTTCAAACGGCTGTTGTATGGATTGAGTGCATTGTCATTGATTGGCAGCGTAATCATGGGCGGCTATTGGTGGCAACAAAGCCGACAATTGCAACAAAAAACGCAACAAATTCAAACAGATAATAAAAAACAACAAGCGGAATTTGCTCAATTAACCCCTACTAACCCGTCGGTGAATTTAGCACAATTAAAACACAGTCTATGGCTGGTGGCACAATTAAAAAAACAGCCACAACCGTTTGCCACGTTGCTTTGGTTGGGACAACAATTACGAAACCAACCAAAATTTCAATTAAATCAATTAGATTGGTCAAGTGAAGCACAAGATTATTGGTGGCAAGTGTCGGGCAGTTGGTTGCAAAACGCGCCGTATCACAGCCAACAAGCGGCGATTCAACAGTGGACGAATCAATTACAACAAGACCGACGCTTGCAAAAATTAAGCGTGCAAATTCAACACCCCAACCTCATTGATGAGGGCAAAGAAATTCATGGTCAAATTCAAAACGATCACCCCGCCTTGTCTTTACACCTGCGCTTTAACTGGCAACCGTGATGTGGGCTTGGTTTGATGGCGTTTTCTTGCGTAAACCATTGTTATGGTTTATTTTTACAGCGATTTTCAATGCGGGGTTGCTGTATTTCACTCAAACGTTTTTTCAACGCCAACAAATTGATTATCAACAACAATATTCAAAACAACAGTTTATGCGCGAACAATACAGTTCAAAATACAGTGTACAACAGTTTGTGCAACAGGCCTATCCTCAATTCAAACAATTGAAAGATCAACACTATTTTCAACCACAAAGCGATGGTTTGGCTTATTTGGACAGCTTAAATCGATTGCAACGACAACTGCATTTGGCGCATTTTTCCTATCAATTGATCAAAGCCCAACCCCATCTTTTGCCTGAAAATCCGTTAGATACGCCAGTGGTGCTTCTATATCGCACCGTGGTTGAACTGGATTTGGGTTTGTTGCACGAAGGTGAGCTGTATCAATTCCTATCAGCGTTGGCCACAGAATATGCCCATCGTTTGCAAATACAAAGCTGTCAACTCAAGCGACAACCCAGTGATGGCAAACAAATTCAAAGTGTGAATGTGATGGCCCATTGTCGCCTACACTTTTATTATATGGTGAGGATAGATGATATAAGTGATTGAATTTTAATTTAAAAAAATCACGATCTTGAGTGTGTGGCTGGCTTGTAAAATGCTTATGCTATTAAAAACAACCCTGTTTAGCTTAAACATGATGAAACATACACCTGCATCCATATTGATTGTTGACGATACACCGACGAATGTGCAAACCTTGGGCATTCATTTACGTCAGCAAAACTACCGTATTTATGTGGCCACCAACGGCCAACAAGCGATAAAAATCAGCCATGAAAGCCAACCCGATTTAATTTTATTGGACATCAGTATGCCGGGCATGGACGGTTTTGAAGTGTGTCACCACCTAAAAAGTGATAACACAACCAAGAATATTCCCATTATTTTCCTCACGGCACGAATTGAACCCGATGACATTGTTAAAGGCTTTGATTATGGCGCAGCCGATTACGTCACCAAACCCTTTAATTCCCGCGTATTGCTGGCACGGGTGCGCACCCATTTGGCTTTGCGTCAACAAGATAAACGCCTGCGTGAATTGGCCACCAAAGACGGTTTAACAGGCATCGCCAATCGGCGTTATTTTGATGAATTTTTGGAGTTAGAATGGCGGCGCAGCCTACGCCAGCAACAGCCGCTGGCGGTGATTATGTTGGATATTGATTATTTTAAACCCTACAATGACACTTACGGCCATTTGCAAGGCGATGAAACCCTTAAAAAAATTGCTCAAATATTGGATGAAAAAATTTCACGCTCTAGCGACCTTTGCGCCCGTTTTGGCGGTGAAGAATTTGCCATTGTTTTAGGCAATACCAACAGCCAACAAGCCTATGCCATCGCAAAAGAACTTTGCCAAGAAATTCAAGCCGCTGGCATTCCTCATCAAAGCAGCCGCGTTAAAAACTGCCCAGTCATCACCGCCAGCTTGGGCATGGCCTGCATGATTCCACAACAACAGCAAAAATGGCATGAAATCATCGACCAAGCCGATAAAAACCTCTATCTTGCCAAGGAACGCGGTAGAAACCAAGTTGCCCAATAAGCACAACAGATGCGATAATGGGTTCATCTTGGCTGACAGCCAATACCGTATGTGCCATGGCCCACTCAATGTTATTCATTAAAAAATTCAATCAGTTGCAAAATTATGCCGCCACTTTGGCGATGATGCAAGCCTTTACGGCACAACGGCAAAATCACCGCGCCAGCACGGTGGATGAAATTTGGCTGATGCAACACCCGCCTGTCTACACTTTGGGTTTGGCCAGCAAACCCGCGCATTTGCTCAACACGGGCAATATTCCTGTGCTGCAAAGCGACCGTGGTGGTCAAGTAACCTATCACGGTGTGGGGCAATTGGTGGTTTATCTGTTGTTGGATTTGCCACGCTTGGGTTTGGGGGTGAAAGCCTTGGTTTCTCTGTTGGAACAAAGTGTATTGGAGGTGTTGGCACACCATGCCATTACAGGCCAACGGCGGGCAGGCGCGGCGGGGGTGTATGTTGATGGGGCAAAAATCGCCTCTTTGGGGTTGCGGGTGCGCCACGGTTGCAGTTATCATGGCTTAAGCCTCAATATTGACATGGATTTAACCCCCTTTTTAGGCATCAATCCCTGCGGTTATGCGGGCTTGGCCATGACCCAAATGGCTGATTTTATTCAGCCTGATTTTGCCCGCATCGAACAACAATTGATCAGCGCATTGCAACACACAATATTCGCATGACGCTTAACCCCTATTTACACGCCGCGATTGAACAACACAAGCAACAGCATCTTTATCGTCAACGGCTGTGCCACGATGGCGCGCAAACGGTTCAATTGCACATCGACGGCAAAACCTATCTGAATTTCAGCAGCAACGATTATTTGGGCTTGGCCAGCCAACCCCAGTTGATTGCCCAAGCGCAACAGGCGTTAAGCCAATATGGTTTGGGGGCAGGCGCGGCGCATTTGGTCACAGGCCATCAACGCCCGCACCACGATTTAGAACAGCGGCTGGCCACGTTCACACAACGTCAACAATCTTTATTGTTTTCAACAGGTTACATGGCAAATTTGGGGGTTATCAGCGCGTTGATCAACCGCCACGACGCGCTGTTTATGGATAAATTGAATCACGCCTCATTGCTTGATGCCGCGTTGTTGTCCCGCGCCCAAGTACACCGTTATCGCCACCGCGATGTGTCACATTTGGCCCAGCTATTGGCGCACAGCACGGCGCGGCATAAATTAATCGCCACCGATGGCGTGTTCAGCATGGAAGGCGATGTTGCACCGTTGGCCGACATTGCCGCGTTGGCCAAACAACACGACGCATGGTTGATGGTTGATGATGCGCACGGTTTGGGGGTGTTGGGCAACAAAGGCGGCGGCAGTTTGGCGCATTTTGAGTTGTCCACCGTTGACGTACCGATTTTAATGGGAACTTTGGGCAAGGCGTTTGGCGGCTTTGGGGCGTTTATCGCGGGCGATGGGCTGTTGATTGATTATTTAATCCAACGCGCCCGCCCGTATATTTACACCACCGCCATGCCCGCTGCGATGGCCTCGGCATTGATCATGGCCGTGGATTGGGTGGAACAAGCCGATGACAGACGCGCCCATTTGCATCAGCTTATTCAATCGTTTCAACAGCTTGCCAATCAAAAACGGTTGCCCATTTTGGCCAGCGATACACCGATTCAAGCGGTAATGGTCAAACAAGCGGATAAAGCGGTCGCACTCAGCCGCCGCTTGTTTCAACAAGGTATTTTGGTCACTGCAATACGTTCGCCGACGGTGCCGCACAACAGCGCACGGTTGCGCATCACGCTGTCGGCCCATCATCAATTGTCGGATGTGGAACGTTTAATTGGGGCGTTGACCGCTTAATCTTCGCCCAAATAAGCGGCAATGACCTGTGGATTGTGGCGAATCGCTTGCGGCACACCTTCGGCAATTTTTTCGCCGTAATCTAAAACCACAATAAAATCAGATATGTCCATCACCACTTGCATGTCGTGTTCAATCAATAAAATCGTGGTTTGGTGTTGGTGTTGAATAAACCGCAACAACTGCCCCAATTCTTGCGATTCAACGGGATTCAGCCCTGCGGCGGGTTCGTCCAAACAGAGTAAACGCGGCTGGGCGCACAGGGCGCGGGCGATTTCTAATTTACGTTGCGCGCCGTAAGGCAAGCGGCCTGCGATCTGGTCAGCAAAGGCGATGAGTTGGGTTTTTTCCAGCCAATAACAGGCTTGTTCAATTGCAAGCTTTTGTTTTTGTTTGTAATATTTTGGATAAAGCAACGCGCCCAAGGTATAGCCTGAGGCGCGCATTAACGTATTGTGTTGTGCCACCAGTAGATTTTCCAGCACGGACATTGCGCCAAACAAGCGAATGTTTTGAAAAGTGCGCACCACATTGGCTTGTTGGCTGATTTGAATTTCATTCATTTGGTGTAATGCCAGCGGGCGTTTTTCATGGTGCAAATGGATTTGTCCTGCGCTGGGGCGGTAAAACCCTGTTATGCAATTGAATACCGTGGTTTTTCCCGCGCCATTGGGGCCAATTAAGCTGGTGATTTTTTGTGCTTCCAGATTAAATGACAGTTGGTTAACCGCCACTAAACCACTGAATCGCATGGTTAAATTGTTGATTTGTAATAAGTCAGACATCAAGGCAAACCCACTTCATCTTGCACATGAATGGCGCGTTCAGCACGCATGACCAACGCATAGCTGACGCGGTCAAACACTTTGAAAACCAACAACACCCCTGATTTTTGTTTGGGAACGTATAACGGCTCTTTGCCTGCTTCTTTTTTGAGGCTGTCTTGAATTTCGCGCTCGGCTTGATACACCGCTAAAACATTGCCGCGTTCGACATCATCCAATGAACCGCGATTGATGACCACCACTTGGTATTGCCCGATGTTGTTCACGCCGTCCACCACGGCGATGATCATGGCTTCGTTGAGTTCCAGCGGCACTGTGGGATAAAAATCTTGCTCTAAAATGTCTTCTTCAACGGGCAGTAAAAAATCACCCACTTGAATTTCACGTTGCGCCCGTTCAATCACCAGCGTGGCGGGGTCGCCCATTTGCGTCAAACGTGCTTCACCCAGATAAATGGCTTCATAAGCCAGCACTTCATGGCCGTTGGAGGGGTCAGCATAGGTATTGCCTTGGCGCACGATGATGTAGTATTCGTTGTCAGTGTCGTCTTCATCAAGGCCACGAACATAAATTTTATCGTTGTTGCCCACCAGCAAGCGGCCTGTGTCAATTTCGACAATATACGGCGTTTCATCGCGTTGTTCGGCTGAAATAATTTGAGGGCGGTTAAAAAATTGGCGGATTTTGCTGACAGGAATGGTTTCAATCGCTTTTTCATCGCGGGCAATGTGTACCCCGGGCGATAAACGCACTTGCCGTTGATGTTTGATTTGTAAAACCTTATGATTGCCTTGGTTGACCAAGCTGACTTCATCGCCTGGATAAACAGGATAAGTGGTGTGTTTCCAAACATCGCCCACTTGCCACGGCTGGGCTAAAAATAAACTGGCAATATCCCATAAGGTATCCCCTTGTTTAACAAGGTATTTTTGTGGATGGTTGGGCGCAATCAGTGCGTGGGGTGGTAAAATCAGCGCGGCCGCTGTACAAGGGCTGACACACCCAAGGCCACAGAAAACAGCCCAAACCCAAAGTATACGAAAAAACATAGACAATTCCTTGTAAGTCAGTGAAAAACCAGCAATAGCAGATTATATTCCAACTGAAAACAACTTAAGACTGATATGGCTTTACTTGATATTTTACATTTTCCCGACCAACGCTTGCGGCTCAAAGCCCAGCCCGTCACGGTGATGGATGAAAAAACGCAACAAATTGTAGCAAATATGTTTGAAACCATGTATCACTTTGCGGGCATTGGCTTGGCGGCGGTACAAGTCAACATTCAAAAATCTATTATTGTCATGGACTTAAGCGCGGAAAAAAATCAACCCCAGTGCTTTATCAATCTCAAAATTTTAGCCAAACAAGGCAAAGACAAACACGAAGAAGGGTGCTTATCGGTGCCGGGGATTTATGAAAAAGTGGCGCGTGCCAAATGGATCAAAATTGAAGCGTTGAACCAAAACGGCCAGTTGATACAACAAGAATTGACAGGCTTGCCCGCGATTTGTCTGCAACACGAACTCGACCACCTCAATGGCAAACTGTTCATCGACTATGTTTCAGCGTTGAAATTACAACGGGCGCGTGCCAAACTCAAAAAACAACAAGCTGAACCGCTTTAATCAAAAAATTCAGCCAATAACTGTTGTTGTCGTGCAATGGTTTCCGCTTGATTAATCGCTTGGCGAAAACTTGCGCCGTTGACCTGCGCCTTGCTGTACCATGCCAAATGTTTACGTGCCATCCGCAGACCTGTGTATTCACCATAAAAATCATATAATTCAGCTAAATGCGTGCTTAATACCTGATAAATTTCTGCCAGGCTGGGACGGGGTAAATGTTCACCCGTGGTCAAAAAATGCTGAATTTCTTGAAAAATCCAAGGATTGCCCTGCGCCGCACGACCCATCATCAAACCATCCGCGCCTGTTGTTTGCAACACCCACAACGCTTTTTCAGGGGTTTTGATGTCGCCATTGGCGATGACAGGTATCTTAACCGCTTGTTTTATCTTGGAAATGGTCTCATATTCTGCTTCGCCACGGTAGCCACAAGCGCGGGTACGCCCATGCACCGCCAACGCCTGCACCCCTTCTTGTTCCGCAATTTCTGCGATTTTCACCCCGTTGCGATTGCTGACATTCCAGCCGGTGCGAATTTTTAAAGTCACAGGCACAGCCACCGCGTTGACCACAGCGGCTAAAATTTTGGCCACCAAAACTTCATCTTTGAGCAAGGCCGAACCCGAGGACGCATTGCACACTTTTTTTGCAGGACAACCCATATTAATATCAATGATTTGCGCGCCATTATCGGCATTTATTCGCGCCGCATCCGCCATCATGTCAGGTTTTGCCCCCGCAATTTGCACACTGCGCGGCTCGTCTTCGCCCGCGTGATTCATCCGCCGTTTGGTTTTATCGCTGCCCCACAGCAAAGCATTGCTGTGAATCATTTCTGACACCGCCATCCCTGCGCCCAAACGGCGGCACAATTGGCGAAAAGGGCGATCGGTCACGCCCGCCATCGGGGCCAAAATTAAGTTGTTGTGCAATTGATAGCGGCCAATTTTCATTTCAGTTCCTGTTCAGTTTTGATTGCGGCACAATTATAGCGCAACCAACTTGAGTTTTAGCCCGCAAACGCCATCATGGCACAATGACCCCACAACAATGAGGATTTTATGATGAACATGGAGAAACTCACCAGCCAATTTCAACAGGCTTTGGCACAAGCACAAAGTTTGGCCGTTGGCCAAGACCACCCCCATATTGAAGCCGTACATGTGTTGCTGGCCTTGCTCAACCAACAAGGCGGCTTGACCCGCCAAGTGCTGTTGCAAGCAGGCATCAACATGAATGCGTTGGTCAATGAATTACAAAAGATATTCAACAACTTACCAAAAGTCACAGGCGAACAAAGCCAAATCAATGTGTCGCCTGAATTGGGGCGGTTGCTGAATTTGACGGATAAATACGCCCAACAGCACCATGATCAATTCATTTCCAGCGAATGGTTTATTCTCGCATCGTTAAAAGACAAAAACGGCTGTGGTCAAGCCTTGCGCGATGCGGGTGCGGATGACAAGAACCTGAAGGCGGCGGTGGATAAAATTCGTGGTGGGCAAGCGGTCAACAACGCCAATGCCGAACAACAACGCCAAGCGTTGGCGCGTTACACCATTGATTTAACCGCCCAAGCCGAATCAGGCAAATTGGACCCCGTGATTGGGCGCGATGATGAAATTCGCCGTTTGGTGCAAGTGCTACAGCGGCGCACCAAAAACAACCCCGTGTTGATTGGTGAAGCAGGTACCGGAAAAACGGCCATCGTTGAAGGGTTGGCGCAACGCATTATCAACGGCGAAGTGCCTGAAGGCTTAAAAAACAAACGCTTGCTGGCATTGGACATGGGCGCGTTGATTGCGGGGGCAAAATTTCGCGGCGAATTTGAAGAACGTCTCAAAGCAGTGTTGAATGATTTGGCCAAACAAGAAGGGCAAATCATTTTGTTCATTGACGAACTGCACACCATGGTCGGTGCAGGCAAAGCCGAAGGCGCAATGGATGCGGGCAATATGCTCAAACCCGCGTTGGCACGCGGTGAATTGCATTGCGTGGGCGCGACCACCTTGGATGAATACCGCAAATATGTGGAAAAAGATGCGGCCTTGGAACGGCGGTTTCAAAAAGTGTTGGTGGAAGAACCCAACGAAACCGACACCATCGCCATTTTACGCGGCTTGAAAGAGCGTTATGAAGTGCATCATGGGGTGGACATCACCGACCCTGCGATTGTCGCCGCCGCCACCTTGTCGCAACGCTACATCACCGACCGCCAATTGCCCGACAAAGCCATTGATTTAATTGATGAAGCCGCCAGTCGCATTCGCATGGAAATCGATTCCAAACCCGAGCGCATGGACAAACTCGACCGCCGTTTGATTCAACTGAAAATTGAACGCGAAGCTTTGAAAAAAGAAAAAGACAGCTTGTCCAAACAACGGCTTTCGGAACTCAATGATAATATTCATGTTTTAGAAAAAGACTACGCTGATTTAGCCGAAATTTGGAAAGCGGAAAAAGCCATGGTCGAAGGCAGTACGGCGGTCAAAGAAGAACTGGAAAAAGCCAAGCAAGCGATGGAAACCGCACGCCGTGCGGGCGATTTGGGCAAAATGTCAGAACTGCAATACGGCGTGATTCCCAGTTTGGAAAAGAAACTACAAACCGCCAACCAACAAGACCCCGCCGCCAAAATGCAATTGTTGCGCAACACCGTGACCGAAGAAGAAATTGCCGAAGTGGTGTCGAATTGGACAGGCATTCCCGTCAGTAAAATGTTGGCCAGTGAGCGCGAAAAATTACTGCAAATGGAAGCCGCATTGCACCGACAAGTGATTGGTCAAGATGAGGCGATTCAATCGGTGGCCCATGCCATTCGCCGTTCACGCGCAGGGCTGGCTGACCCGATGCGTCCCAACGGCTCATTTTTGTTCATGGGGCCGACGGGCGTGGGCAAAACCGAACTGACCAAAGCCTTGGCTAACTTTTTATTCGATACGGAAGATGCGATTGTGCGCATTGACATGTCCGAATTTATGGAAAAACATTCGGTATCGCGCTTGATTGGCGCGCCCCCCGGCTATGTCGGTTATGAAGAAGGCGGCTATTTAACCGAAAACGTGCGACGCAAACCGTATTCAGTGGTCTTGTTGGATGAAGTGGAAAAAGCCCATTCTGAAGTGTTCAACGTGTTGTTGCAAGTCTTGGATGACGGGCGTTTAACCGACGGTCAAGGCCGCACCGTGGATTTTCGCAACACCGTGATTATCATGACTTCAAATTTGGGTTCGCAACTGATTCAAACCATGGCGGGCGAAGAAAATTATCACACCATGAAAGCCGCGTTGATGGAGATTGTGACCCAGCATTTTCGCCCAGAATTTATCAATCGGATTGATGATGTGGTGGTGTTTCATCCGCTGTTGCCCACACAAATTCATGCCATCACTAAAATTCAATTGGCACGCTTGCAACAACGGTTAAGCCAACAACATTTGAATTTAGACGTGAGTGACGCGGCGATTGAACACATTGCCAACGCAGGTTTTGACCCTGTCTACGGCGCACGACCTTTGAAACGTGCGATTCAACAAATGTTGGAAAATCCGTTGGCACAAACCATCTTAAATGGAGAATATCAGGCAGGCGATACTGTTCACGTTGATTGGACAGGAACACAGAGCAATTTAGTCATTGATATCAAATAAATATGCCATCTACTTGCATTAGATAACAATTAGGAAACAACCCATGAGTCAAATATCAACAACAGCATTGGCTAAAATATACCATCTTTCTTCAAAAGAGTTATTTGCCCGCCTTTTAGAAATAGGATACATTATTAAGCAAGATAATAGTTGGTCTTTAACTGAACTTGGTATTAAAAAGGGAGGATCAATTAAAGAATCAACTCAATATGGTCAATATATTGTCTGGCCAATCGATGTTGATCTAAGTAAAGAACAAAAAAATACAGAGCTTATTACATCAACTGTTATCGGAAAGAATTTTGACTTATCGGCAAATAAGATTAATTTCATCCTATCGGAATTGGGTTGGGTACAAAAAAGCTTAAAAGGTTGGGCAGTCACTGAACAAGGAAAAAAACAAGGCGGTGTTCAATCAGAAGATAAAAAATCAGGTATTCCCTATGTTAGATGGCCTGAATCAATTATAGATTCAAAATCATTAAATGAGACAATAGGTCATGTTAAAGGAGTTTATAACTCTCCTCTTATAGAAACAATCAAGACCACCAATGAAGAATCTGTAGAGTTCAGAGAAAAATTCGAGGCTAAACATCGAAGTGCTGATGGTCATATGGTTCGCTCAAAAGCAGAAATGTTAATTGATAATTGGCTTTATATGGCTGAGATTGTCCATGCTTACGAAAGAAAACTACCCATAGAAGAAGATGTTTATTGTGATTTTTATATTCCAATAGGAAAAGTATATATTGAATACTGGGGTTATGAACATGATCCAAAATACTTGGCAAGAAAGAAAAAGAAAATCGA
>DYSU01000025.1 GCA_020726335.1 Thiomargarita sp.
TCTAACGTATCAGCTTTAATAAATATTGACCGTAGGCATTTTTGAGCAATGGCGCGGCCAATTGGATCAACTGTTGGTTGTCAATATAGCCCAGCCGCCATGCAATTTCCTCAGGGCAAGCGATTTTCAAACCTTGACGTTTTTCAATGGTTTGAATGAATTGCGATGCTTCAAGCAGGGAATCATGCGTGCCTGTGTCCAACCACGCCATGCCGCGTCCCATGCGTTGCACGGTTAAACCGCCCGCATCCAAATAATGTCGGTTGACATCGGTGATTTCCAGTTCACCCCGTGCCGAGGGGCGAATGGCTTTGGCGATGTCCACCACTTGCTTGTCATAAAAATACAAGCCCGTGACGGCATAATTGGATTTGGGTTGGGCGGGTTTTTCTGCAATGCTCAAGGCTTGGCCTGTGGATGGGTCAAAATCGACCACGCCATAGCGTTCAGGGTCTTGCACTTGATAGGCAAACACGGTCGCACCATCCGTTTTCGCGCTGGCGGTTTTGAGTTTTTTCGGAAAATCTTCGCCATAAAAAATGTTGTCGCCCAACACCAACGCACAAGCTTGATTTTGAATGAAATGTTCGCCGATCAAAAACGCTTGCGCCAGCCCATCGGGCGAAGGTTGGGCGGCATATTGCACGTTCAGCCCCCATTGCTGGCCATCACCCAACAGGGTTTGAAAGCGGGGCAGGTCTTGGGGGGTGGAAATCAATAGAATATCGACAATGCCCGCCAACATTAACGTGGTCAAAGGATAATAGACCATGGGTTTGTCATAAATGGGCAACAATTGCTTGGATAAACCATGGGTCAGCGGATATAAACGGCTGCCTGAGCCGCCCGCTAAAATAATGCCTTTCATGGGTAAAAATTCCTTATGTTTTCAACCACTTCGCCACTGTTTTGGCAAAATAGGTTAAAATGCTGTCCGCGCCTGCGCGCTTCATCGCAAGCAAGCTTTCCAAGACCACGGCTTGTTGATTGAGCCAGCCTCGTTGCGCCGCCGCCATCAACATCGCGTATTCGCCGCTGACTTGATAGACCAAAGTGGGCGCGCCAAATCGGTCTTTGACCCGCCGCACAATGTCCAAATAAGGCATCGCAGGTTTGATCATCACCATGTCCGCGCCTTCTTGTAAATCCAATGCGACTTCATGCAAGGCTTCATCGCTGTTGGCCACGTCCATTTGATAGCTGTATTTATTGCCGCCTGCCAAATTAGCCGCTGAACCGACCGCGTCGCGGAAAGGTCCATAAAAACTGGAGGCATATTTGGCGGAATAGGCCAGAATGCGGGTATTGACAAAGCCGTGTCGCTCTAAAACAGCGCGCACTGCGCCGATGCGGCCATCCATCATGTCAGAGGGGGCAACGATGTCTGCGCCTGCTTGGGCATGGGATAACGCTTGTTTGACCAGCACGGCCACGGTTTCATCGTTCAGCACATAGCCTGTGTCATCAATTAAGCCGTCTTGGCCGTGTAGGGTGAACGGGTCTAAGGCGACATCGGTGATCACGCCCAATTGCGGGAATTCGCGTTTTAGGGCGTGTACTGCGCGTTGTGCCAAGCCATCGGGATTATAGGCTTCTGCCGCATCATTGGATTTTTTGGCCGCTTCGACCACAGGAAACAAGGCCACCGCAGGCACGCCCAAATGGGTTAAAATTTCGGCTTCTTTGAGCAATTCATCAATGCTGAGGCGTTCAATATCGGGCATGGAGGCAATCGCCACCCGCTGTTTTTGGCCTTCGACCACGAACAGGGGGTAAATCAAATCATCGACCGTCAGTTGGTTTTCGCGCATCAAACGGCGGGAAAAATCATCACAGCGCATACGGCGCATACGGGTGTTGGGATAGCTTCGCTTCATGGCATCTCTCTAAGCTTTGGTCACTTGGTACAACGCAATCTCGCCCAATAAATTCGGCCACCAACGGGTGCGCCAGTTTTGTTGATGGGCATGGTCAACCACTGCGCGTTGTAAAATTTTGATGTTGTGCTGGCGACAGAGTTTTTCAAAATCTTTGATGGTGCATAAATGAATGTTGGGGGTGTTATACCATTGATGGCACAATACTCGGGATACGGGCATATAGCCACCAAAGCCGATGTTGACCCGCGCCTGCCAATGGCCAAAATTGGGAAAGGTGACAATGCCTTGTTTACCCACGCGCACCATGTCCAGCAGGATTTTTAATGGGTTTTGCATGGCCTGTAAGGTTTGGGTCATGATGACATAATCAAAGCTGTTGTCAGCAAAATCGGCCAAACCTTGGTCTAAATCGGCTTGAATCACATTGACTTTGGCTTGCAAACAAGCGAATAAATTGGCGGCATCAATTTCCAATCCATAGCCTGTCGCTTGACATTGCCGTTGTAAATATGCCAACAACGCCCCTTTGCCACAACCCAAATCCAACACATGGGATTGCGGTTTTATCCATTGGCTGATCAATTGTAAATCGGTGCGCAGGGGTTGATTCATATTACATTATTTTCCATTTATCAGTGATTACGCAAAATTTTAGGCGCAACGTCGCCACTTTTTGACCTTGGCATAGTAGCTTTTGCGTTTTGAAAAATAAAGGGTTAATTTTGGCTTTATGTGGCAATAAGATATCGTAATATTTGGAACAGAGAGAGATTTGCTATACTCCACCGATGTATGCTGGTTTTGGTGCTGAAAAATCATGGTTTTTGGCGTGCCAAGTCAATATAAGTCAAATCTTATATTGTGCAGATAAAAAGAGTGCGCTATCCTGTGACTTTTGGTTTTTGCCCGTCATCAGACGGTCAAAACATCAGTTGAGTGTCCCAACATTAACGAAGAGGTTAGAAAAATATGGCTGATTTTGACAGCGAATTAGACGCAAGCGGTTTGAATTGCCCTTTACCCATTTTAAAAGCGAAAAAAGCATTACAAGGGTTGGCATCGGGTCAAGTATTGAAAATCATCGCAACTGACCCCGGTTCTGTTAAAGATTTTGATTCCTTTGCTAAACAAACAGGCAATATATTGCTGTCTTCGGGCGAAGAAGGTGGTAAATTTATCTTTTTTATGCGCAAAGCCTAGAACTTTGGCAGATAAAACAGTCAAGGACAACTGGGCTGTTTTTCAGTGATTGTTAATCAATACATGAGGTTATAATGGAAGGAAAAAAACTGGCGATTATTGCCACCAAAGGTACGCTGGATTGGGCTTATCCCCCTTTTATTTTAGGGTCTACCGCCGCAGCATTGGGCTATGAAGTACAAATTTTCTTTACTTTCTATGGCTTAGAATTGTTGAAAAAGAAAATGGACTTAAAAGTCACCTCTTTGGGCAATCCTGCGATGCCCATGCCCATGCCTGTGCCTGTGTTGATGCAAGCCTTGCCCGGTATGCAAAGCATGATGACATCAATGATGAAAAAGAAAATGAAAGCCAAAGGCGTGGCCAGCGTGGAAGAACTGCGTGAATTATGTCAAGAAGCCGATGTGGGTATGATTGCTTGTCAAATGACCGTCGATTTATTTGACTACAGCCCCGATGACATGATTGATGGTGTTGAATACGCAGGGGCGGCGGCATTTTTTGAATTTGCAGGTAATGCCGATATTTGCATGTACATCTAATTTCAGTACAGAAGTCAGCCACTGGCTTCTGTATTTTCCTTATCTCACCTTCTCATACCCACCGTCATTAAAGACTTTTCCTTTCTCCATAACAAGGCTTCCTTGGGTTTCAAACTGCATCATAACGTTGCTATAATCGGGTTGCGGTGTTGGCTTATCTGGATGTAGAATGGTTTTGATGCTATTATGTGTTTTCACCATTTAAGCACCTTATAATATTTTTTAGGCTAATTAAAGGGTTATGCTTTATGGCATTGTTGTTTTGTAAAAAATGTGGTCATTTATATGAAGTAGATAATAAATATCTTGATAAATTAGTTAAATGTCCGCAATGTGCTTTTGTCGTCAGGATCTATGATACTGTTTATTTTTTAAAAAAAATTATAGACAAATACCGAGAACAACAAAAAATTTTACAACAATTACAAAAAACACCCACAAAACAACCCGCACCATTAACCGATATACAAAAAAGAATTGGAAGCAGCCAATTGCACAATACCACCGTTTTAACCCAACAAACACAATACGCCCCTGTTTTGGATTGGTTTAAACAAAAAAATATCAACGTGCAAATCAATCAAAACGCGCTGGATACCACAGGTTTTTTTGATGAAATCGCGTTGCACTTAGGCAATCAATACAAGTTGCTGGGCGAAATCATTGATAAAATCAAATACGCCCAAAGCAAAAGTTATACAGATGTCAGATTGACATTGGATAAAAAAAGCCAAAAAGAAATCGCAACCATCACACAATTTTGTCGTTTATTATATGAATATTCTTTTGTCGCCAAATATTTTTACCAGAATAAAGAAAAAATCATCCGCTTAAAATTGCAAACAGCCGCCAAAATAGTCAAATTTTTTAACGGGGAATGGATGGAATGGTTTGTTTTTATTCAATTATTGACTTATTGCCAACAAAAAGGCTTGCCTTATTCTATTTTACGCAATTTAATCGTTCAATTTCCCAATAAAGATTCACACGAATTGGACATTTTTTGCTTGCTTGACAACCGCATTGCTGTTTGTATTGAATGCAAATCAGGTGAATTTCGACATGACATTAAAAAATATTCCAATTTACGCAAGCGATTGGGTTTGGATGAACGAAATTTTTTTCTCTGCGTTCTCGGCCTCAATCAGAAACAAACAGAAGGCATGACCAGCATGTATGACTTTATTTTTGTCAATGAACAAAATTTTCTTCTGCCAATCACCCTTTTATTGGGATAAAATAACCGCATAGGATCAAATTCATATGATAATGTTGGACAAAAAAAGTCATTGGGAAAAAGTCTATCAAGACAAATCACCGTTGGATGTCAGTTGGTTTCAAGCCAAACCTGAATTATCCTTAAACCTGATTCACGAAACAGGCTTGCCCTGTGATGCGCCGTTGATTGATGTCGGCGGTGGGGCTTCTACGCTGGTGGATTGCCTGTTGGCCGCGCATTACACCCATTTATCGGTTTTGGATATTTCTGCCCGCGCATTGGCTTATGCACAAAAAAGATTGCAACAACAAGCAGATAACGTGCAATGGTATGCCCAAGCGGGGCGCAACAATGCAGTGGTCTGAATGTGGTGCAATATGATGCCGAAAAATTAAGCCACACGCTGGGACATGATTTTGAATGGCTGGCGCAACACGATGAAACCCATTTAACCCCAGCCAAAAAAACACAAAAATTCAGTTATTTTCGTTTCATGCGAAAGTAAAAAAGCGAGCAACCCATGACACAGCCAACCCCCAAAACCAGTGCGCAACTGCGCCAAGCCTTTTTAGATTTTTTTGCCCACCACCAACACGCCGTGGTCAACAGTTCGCCCTTGGTGCCTGACAACGACCCCACTTTATTGTTCACCAACGCAGGCATGGTGCAATTCAAAGACGTGTTTTTAGGCTTAGACACCCGCGCCTACAGCTGTGCCACCAGTTGTCAACGTTGTGTGCGTGCAGGTGGCAAACACAATGATTTAGAAAACGTCGGCTACACGGCGCGCCACCACACTTTTTTTGAAATGCTGGGCAATTTCAGTTTTGGCGATTACTTCAAACGCGAAGCGATTCAATTGGCATGGCAGTTTTTAACCGACGTGTTGCGCTTGCCACCTGAAAAACTGTGGATCACGGTTTACGAACAAGACAGCGAAGCGGCCAATATTTGGCTCAATGAACTGAAAATCTCACCCCAACGCTTTTCGTATTGCGGCGAAAAAGACAACTTTTGGTCAATGGGCGACACAGGCCCTTGCGGCCCTTGCAGTGAAATTTTTTATGACCACGGCGCAGAAGTCGCGGGCGGGCCACCCAACAGCCCCGATGCCGATGGCGACCGTTATGTGGAAATTTGGAATTTAGTCTTCATGCAATTTAACCGCGATGCAGCGGGCAAACTCACGCCCTTGCCCAAGCCTTCGGTGGACACAGGCATGGGCTTGGAACGTTTGGCCGCCGTGATGCAAGGGGTACACAGCAACTATGCCATTGATTTATTTCAAGCTTTGATTCAAGCAACGGCCAAAGCCACCGACACCCGTGATTTAAACCATGCGTCGTTGCGCGTGATTGCCGACCACATTCGCGCCGCCGCGTTTTTGGTGGTCGATGGCGTGATTCCTGCCAACGAAGGGCGCGGTTATGTGTTGCGCCGCATTGTGCGCCGTGCGTTGCGCCATGGCCACCAATTGGGCGTGAAACAGCCGTTTTTTGCGGATTTGGTCAAGGCCTTGGATGAACAAATGGGGTCGGCTTACCCCGAATTGCGCGACAACCAAGCGATGGTCAAACAAGTGTTGTTGCAAGAGGAAAAACGCTTTGCCGAAACCTTGGAACACGGCATGGTGTTGTTGCAACAAGCCATGACCGAATTGGATGGCTCACAAATTTCAGGCGATGTGCTGTTCAAACTGTACGACACCTACGGCTTTCCTGTCGATTTGACCGCCGACATCGCCCGCGAACAGGGCTTAAGCGTTGATTTGGCAGGCTTTGACCAAGCCATGCAACAACAGCGCAAACGCGCCCGCGCCGCCAGCCAATTTACCGCCGCTTGGGACAACGGTACACAGGCGATGGCCTACCGCAGTCAATTCATCGGTTATGACCACTTGAGCGGCGAAACGCAAATTCTCGTGCTGTTTTATCAAGGTCATGCGGTGGCGCAACTCAACCAAGGCCAACACGGGCAAATCATTTTAGAGCAAACACCGTTTTATGCCGAATCGGGCGGGCAAATGGGTGACCAAGGTCAAATACAGCAAGGCGACGCGCTGTTTGTGATTGAAGACACCCAAAAAGCAGGCGATGCGGTGATACACAGTGGCCGAGTGGTGCGCGGTATCATCAATGACAGCGAAGCGGTCATGACCCAAGTCGATGGCGACAGCCGTCAAGCCACGGCGCGCAACCATTCAGCCACCCATTTACTGCACGCCGCGTTACGCCAGCATTTGGGCAAACACGTCAAACAAAAAGGTTCACAGGTCAGCGCGCAACGCCTGCGGTTTGATTTCAGCCATTTTGAGCCGATAAAATATGAGCCATTACAAGCGATTGAGCGCGAAATCAACCAACAGATTTTGGCTTGCACCGCAGTGAAAACCATCCTCATGCCTTTAGAGCAGGCCAAAGCCAGCGGCGCGATGGCGTTGTTTGGCGAGAAATATGCGCACGATGTGCGGGTTTTGACCATGGGCAATGATTCAGTCGAATTGTGCGGCGGCACACATGTGAAAAACATCGGTGAAATCGGTTTGTGTAAAATCATCAGTGAAACAGGCGTGGCCGCGGGTGTGCGGCGAATTGAAGCGATTACAGGCAAAGCGGCGTTGGCTTGGTTGAACCAAAATGAACAGCAATTGAATAACTTGGCGGATTTATTCAAAACTGAACGGCAGAATTTAACCAGCAAAGCCGAACAATTGTTGCGCCAAATCCGCGACCACGAAAAAGAACTGCACCGCTTGCAAAGCAAACTGGCCGCCAGCCAAGGCGATGATTTGGCCATGCAAGCGATTGATATTCAAGGTATTAAAGTGTTGGCCGTTCAATTGGACGGTGCGGACAATAAACGTTTGCGCGATACTTTAGACCGCATGAAAAATAAACTAAAATCAGCGGCGATTGTATTGGCCGCCGTTGACGGCGATAAAATCAGCTTGGTGGCGGGCGTGACTTCAGCGGAAACTGAAAAAATCAAAGCGGGTGCGTTGGTCAATCATGTGGCGCAACAAGTGGGCGGCAAAGGGGGTGGTCGTCCCGACATGGCGCAAGCGGGCGGCAATCAACCCGCGCATTTGGCTGCCGCTTTAGCCAGCGTTAAAACATGGGTGGCGGCACAGTTTTAAAACAGGGAATATTTTCATTGGACACACCGCTTAAGCTTCCGAATTTTCAGTTAAATCAACCACCTGTTCAATTAACAGCGAAGATCAGCGTCATTGTGTGCGTGCATAATGCGTTGGCAGATGTTCAACGGTGTTTGCATTCGCTGGTGCAACACAGTCCTGACGTGGCGTTGATTTTAGTCGATGATGGCAGTGATGCCGCCACCCAACAATTTTTGTTGGCACATGCACAACAACATCACTGTGTTTACCTGCGCAATGAACAAGCGCAGGGTTATACTTGCGCCGCCAATCAAGGCTTGAAAGCATCAACAGCGGATTATGTGCTGTTGCTCAACAGTGATACCGTGGTCAGCGCGCATGGCTTGCAAGGTTTGTTGGCTTGCGCCCAATCAGATGAAACCATCGGCATGGTGGGGCCGTTGAGCAACACCGCGTCGTGGCAGTCGATTCCCGAATTTGAACAAAACGGTGATTGGGCGGCCAATCGCTTGCCGCTGGACATGGACATTGATCAAATGGCACAGCGGGTGCGCGCCACGGCCAGTTGCATTTATCCGCGTTTGCCGTTTTTAAATGGCTTTTGTTTGTTAATAAAACGCAAGTTAATCAATGACATCGGTTATTTTGATGCAGAAAATTTTGCCCAAGGCTATGGCGAAGAAAACGATTATTGCCTGCGCGCAAGCAAAGCGGGTTGGGCATTGGTGGTGGCGGATGATGTCTATGTTTATCATGCCCAATCAAAGAGTTATTCCACTGAACGCCGTTTGCAATTGGCTGGCCGCGCCCATCAAATTTTAGTGGAAAAACACGGGGCAAGCTTGATTGAACAAGGCGTGGCGGTTTGTCGCAACCAGCCTTTGTTGCAAAGCGTGCGGCATCGCGCCAAACTTTTACTGGAACGCTGGCAGTACATCGCCCAAGGTCAATACCGCTATCAAGGCAAAAAAGTGCTGTTTGTGTTGCCTGTTGCCCACGCAGGCGGCGGCGCAAATGTGGTCATCAGCGAAGCGCAAGCGTTGCGGCATATGCAGGTTGATGCACAAATTTTGAATTTCAAACACCATCAGCCCAGTTTTGAGCGGGATTATCCTGATTTGGCTGTGCCTGTATGGTATGCGGTCAGTGAATCACATATTTTACGCTTGGCACAAGGGTTTGATGCGGTGGTGGCCACGGCCCATTATTCCATTGAGTGGATTGCACCATTGGCCATGCAACCCAATCCGCCACGTTTGGGCTATTATGTCCAAGATTTTGAACCGTATTTTTATGTGGAAAAGCCCGCGCATTGGTCAATTTTTTGGTCGTCACCTTGGTTGCGTCGCCGTTTGGCCGGCTATTATTTTCGTCGCCATCCTGATTTTCGCCGCGCTTGGCTGTCTTATCGCCAAATTCCACAGATTCGTTGTTTCACCAAAACGCAATGGAATCAACGGGAATTGGCGTTGCAAGTCCAGCAACACTGTGACTTGATTGGGGCTTCGGTGGATGTTGATTTGTTTCAACCGCGTGCATTGCGCGCACCCGATGGCGAGCGCAGGGTGTGTGCGATGATTCGCCCTTCCAGCAGCCGCCGTGGGGCTTTGCGTACCCTGAGGGTGTTGAAAAAAATTAAACAATATTATGCGGATAAAGTGAAAATTTATTTGTTTGGCGTTGTGGCCGATGACCCTGCGTTTTTGGCTCTGCCGCATGATTTTGAGCATCAACATTTGGGTTTTTTGACCAGTGAACAATTGGCTTTACACTTGAATTATATGGATATTTTCGTCGATTTTTCCAATTTCCAAGCCATGGGGTTGACGGCAATGGAAGCCATGGCTTGTCAAACAGCGGTGATTGTGCCACAGCAAGGCGGCGCGAACAGTTTTGCCCGACATGAGCATAATTCTTTAATTATCAATACGTTATGCGATAAAATTTGTTATCAGGCGTTGGCGACTTTGATTGAAGATGTCGCGCTGTGCCAAAAATTGGCCACCCAAGCCATGCAGGACATCGCGCAGTTTTATCCCGAAAAAACGGCTTACGCGCTGTTGCAATGTTTGTTTAAGGATAAATCGTTACCTTAGTGATAATAATCATGGACATACATTGCGAAAGCCTCATGGATGGATTTAACCCGAAGTCATATTTGAAAAATCATGAATAACCGCGAACAATGGAATAAATCAGAAAAAACGTTGCGCACTGTGCAATTGGTGTTCGAGTTCAGTCAAAAAGTATCCGATCATATTCGGATGCAAGCCAATCAAAACAGCTTGAGTGCGTCCAATCAAATCCGCACCATTTTGGGGCTGGAAATCAAGCAATCGCGTCGCCCGCGTTTGAGTGTGTCGTTATCGGAACAAGATTATCAACAATTGGCGGTGCGCTATCAATTGGATGTCCATGATAAATGGGCCATTCGTCAAGCGATTGCCGATGAATTGATTGAATACACTGACGATGAGCTAAAACAATGAAGCGTTTTTTAGGGCAATTGGATTGGAAAAATCCCGTGGTGCTGGCTTTGGCCGTGTTGGTGCTGTTTGTGTTGTATCAGTTGGTGGGCGGTTTTTTTTGGTTTTTGATTCAAACCGCCTTGTATTTATTGATCTTTTTTGGGTTGTTGGTGTTGTTGAAAAATAAGGGGTTTTTTAAGTGATGGCAAAAGTATTGATTCCGTTAGCACAAGGTTGTGAAGAATTGGAAGCGGTGACCCTCATTGATGTGTTGCGCCGTGCGGGCATTGAAGTGGTCAGCGCGGGTTTAACCGAGCGCGAAATCATCGCCAGTCGTGGCGTGCGTTTGCTGGCCGATGTGTTGTTGGATGAGGTTTTAGACCAAGATTTTGATTTGCTGGTCTTGCCCGGCGGTCTGCAAGGGGCGAAAAATTTAGAGGAAGATGCGCGTATCACCACACTGTTGCAACGCCAACAACAACGCGGCGGTTATAATGCGGCGATTTGTGCCGCACCTGTGGTGTTGGCCAAGGCGGGTATTTTAAGCCAAAAATCGGCCACCAGTTACCCCCATTTTTTGGATCAATTGAATTTAACCGATGTGGATTATATTGACAACCAAGCCGTGGTGGTGGATGGCACAATCATCACCTCACGCGGCCCTGCCACTGCGATGGCGTTTGCATTGACTTTGGTTGAGCTGTTGACCGACAAAAACAAACGCGCCGAAGTGGCGGCAGGTTTGTTGTATTAAAAACGGGGCAATGCCCTGCCGGTTTTAAGGTTGTGTGGTTGGATTCAACTTTTCCAGCCACAATGATTCTGCGCCCGAAGCTTCGGCAGTGATGGCCAGCTCTACGCTTTGATAATTGCCTTTATCCAATTTGACCGCAGGCAAAATCAATTTGCCATTTTTGACGCAAAACGCGGCAGAGCCACAAGGGTTGACGCTGGGTACAGGGGTGGCCACACAGCCTTTGCTGTCAACTTTTGCATTTTTTGCGCTGTCAGCACATTGGTCCAAATCATCATTCACCCCATCCACATCGCTGTCCACCACCGTACAACCATCCGTCCCTATGGTCACATCGCGCCCCGTGTTGGGACACCGATCTTTGTCATCGGTGGTGCCGTCGCCATCACCATCGACCGTGCTACAGCCTTGTGCATCCACACGGGCATTATCGGCGGTGTTGGGGCATTGGTCTAGGGCATTTTTTACCCCGTCTTTATCGTCGTCGCGGGTATCCTCTGTGGCTTGTTTGGCACAACCTTTGGTGTCCACCGCTGTACCCAACGGCGTGCTGGGACATTGGTCAACATCGTCGGTCACATTGTCGCCATCGCTGTCAATCGGCAAAGGACAACCCACGCTGTCAACGGTTGAGCCTGATGCCGTGGTGGGACATTGGTCTTTATCATCCATCACCCCATCGCTGTCGCTGTCTTTGCCTTGCGCCCATGCAGTGAAAACGCCTTTGTCTTTAATGGAATAGGTGAAAGACACTTCATCCAATTGAATGCCGCCTGTGTACATGTTGTTCAAATTAAAAAACCCGTACATGAGACAAGAGCCTGTAATAAAAAACTCAGAATTTTCATCGCGTTTATGCACCACATTGCTGGCTCCTGTCAAAACCTTCCAACCGGCCTGCGCGCCGCCATTGGTAAAATCAGAGGACACAGGCACAGGCGGCAAAGTGAAATTATTGCAATCGTGTTCGCCGTAATCATAAAACGACACCGATTGACTGGCGGCCAACGATCTGGCATTGATGCCCATGCTGAGTTTACCCATGCCCGCAGGAAAATAAACCGTGAAATACGCGCCTTCACCCCGATTGATGGTCCAGGGAATCGGCTTGGTTTCAGGCACGGCGGCGATATAATACAAGGCATTGTTATTGGGGTTAATTTTAGCAGGGTCAAACACCCCGCCCGTGCGACCCTGCCAATCGATGCGTTCAGGAATATTGACCCCGCCAATCCATTCATGGGTGATGAGACGGCTGGTTTTATTGGCGTTGCCCGTGTTCACAGGAATGTTGGTTGCAACCTGTTTCACAGGGCTTTCAATGGCACTGCGGGCGGTGTAGATGACCTCCCCTTTGCTTGCCCATTGGCTGAATAAATCTTCATCTTTAACCATGTAAGTCAATGAAACATCGTCTAATTTCACCCCTGATTGATTCAAATTGTCCTGATTATAAAAACCAAACAACAAGCAAGAGCCGCCGTTAAAAAAATCAGTGTTCAGCCGTTGATGTGACACATTGCTTGCGCCCGTCAACACCTTCCATTCATTGCCGATATTGGCCGCAATTTCAGAAGCTTTCGGGGTTGGTGGCAATTGCGCGGTTTCGCCACAAGTGGTTTCGCCAAAATCTTTGAACAACACCGATTGGCTGGCGGCCAAAGCCACTGCATTGATGCCCATGTTGACTTGTTGAATGCCCGCAGGAACATAAATGCGCATATAAGCCGCTTCCCCTCGTAAAATCGTCCATGGAATCGGTTTGGTTTCAGGAATGGCCGCAATATAAAACAAACGCCCGCTGGCCATTAAATTGGGATTAAACACCCCGCCGCGCACGCCTGACCACTGCGCTTGTTCAGGAATATCCACCCCGCCAACCCACGCGAAAGCCAATGAACTGAAAAATAAAACAAAAACGGCAGCCAATCGCCCAGACAACGGCATCAATTGCTTGATTTTCATAAACCCCAATGCCCATTAAAATATTGATAAGTAAAAATTATTTGCGCCAGTATACGTTAAACAAACCCAGATATAAACCCATTTATCTCATATACCGTGCAAAACTGCCACGCGCATGGCCCGTCAAATCATAACAGGTTTCAATGCTCTGATAACCCGCTTGCCGCATTTTGGCTTGCACGGATGCGCTTTGATCAAACCCATGTTCCAACAGCAAAAAACCGCCCTGCTTCAATTGCATTTTTGCCTGTTCAATCAAGGTGAACAAATCAGCCAAACCCTGATCAGCGGCCACCAGCGCGGCTTGCGGTTCATAACACAAAGCGGCCAAATGCACATCATCAGCGGCGATATACGGCGGATTGGCGATAATCGCATCCGCTTGCAGATAATTTAAAGCCGTCAACCAATCGCCCGCGACAAACTGCACTTGGTTTAAACCCAACCGTTGCGCATTGGCTTTGGCACGTTGCAACGTGGCCAAATGGAGGTCCGTAGCAAAAATCGACCACAACCGACATTCAAAAGCCAACGCCAGCGCAATCGCACCCGAGCCTGTGCCTAAATCGACAATGGTTTGCACCGTGCGCGGCAACTTGCGCAATGCCAGTTCCACAATACTCTCCGTATCAGGACGGGGAATCAACGTGTGTTCGTCCACTTGCAACGACAAAGACCAAAATTCTTTACAGCCCGTTAAATACGCCACAGGCTTGCCCGCCTGTCGTTGTTCAAATAAATCAATGAATTGCTGTTGTTGCAAGGGGGTTAAAAGTTGCTCAGGCCAAGCGTACACATGCGGGCGTGCCACGCGCAGACAATGCCCAAGCAACAGCTCAGCATCCAGTTTATCCACCCATTGCGAGGCATAAACCAAGGCTTGGCGCACATTCACAGCCAATGCACCTGATGAGCCAAATCCTGTGGCGACAAAGTCAGACAATGGGGCAAACAGCCCAGATACGGCAGATTGATGTGTTGACACAAATAGGCAAGGCTGTCATCGGCGTTAAACTCGGCCTCCACTTGACTGGCCAGCCAGCCGACAAACCGCACATTGGTGCGCAAAATTGCCGCCACGCTCAACAAAGCGTGGTTGATGCAGCCCAGCCGCAAGCCAACCACCAAAATCACGCCCGCATCCAAAGCCAAAGCCCA
Source organism: Thiomargarita sp. (assembly GCA_020726335.1). Lineage (GTDB taxonomy): Bacteria > Pseudomonadota > Gammaproteobacteria > Beggiatoales > Beggiatoaceae > DYSU01. Next base: position 14,305 of record DYSU01000025.1, read on the forward strand.
ATGTTGCAAACTGTGCGGGTCATTGAACGGCACAGCCCAACCGCCCACACCTTCGATGATGACTTGTTCGCATTGCAATTGTATGCGTTGATAACATTGAATAATGTGATTTAAATCAATGGTTTGACCCGTTTGTTCCGCAGCAAAATGCGGCGCAATCGCAGGCACAAACGCATAGGGATTGATGTCGGCATAGCCACAAGCCACACTGCTGTGTTGTTGCAACAACAGCGCGTCGCTGTTGCGCAAACCCGCAGGCGTGGGTAAACAACCGCTGGCCACGGGTTTCATGCCCACCACGGTCAGACCGCGCTGTTGCAAATGCGCCATCAAGGCTAAACTTGCCCACGTTTTGCCCGCGCCTGTGTCCGTACCCGTGATGATCAACGGCGGATGGTGGCGCATCAACGAATGTGACCGTTGCCCAAAACGATGAATTTTTGCGAAGTCAAACCTTCCAAACCCACAGGGCCACGCGCATGAATTTTATCCGTGCTGATGCCGATTTCCGCGCCCAAACCGTATTCAAACCCATCAGCAAAGCGGGTGGACGCATTGACCATCACCGAACTGGAATCGACTTCTGTCAAAAAGCGTTGCGCCAAACTCCAATCTTCGGTGACAATCGCATCCGTGTGGCGCGAACTGTACTGGTCAATATGAGCCATCGCTTGATCAAAATCATCGACCACCCGAATGGCCAAAATCGGGGCTAAATATTCCGTCGCCCAATCTTGTTCCGTGGCGGGCAAAATTTTGGGGTCAAACGCTTGGGTTTTGGCACAGCCGCGCAATTCCACCCCCGCTTGCTGGTATTTATCCACCAACAGCGGCAAAACGCTGGGCGCAATCGCTTGATGCACCAGCAAAGTTTCCATGGTGTTGCAAGTGCCATAGCGTTGGGTTTTGGCGTTGTACGCCACGGCCACCGCTTTATCCAAATCGGCTTTGGCATCAATATACACATGGCACAAACCATCCAAGTGTTTGATAACAGGAATTTTTGCTTCCGCACTGACGCGCTCAATCAAGCCTTTGCCGCCGCGTGGCACGATGACATCAATATACGCTTGCATCCGCAACAGCTCACCGACGGCGGCGCGGTCGGTGGTTTTCACCACTTGCACCGCTTCGGCAGGCAAACCGCTGTCGGTCAGCCCTGTGTGAATGCAAGCGGCAATCGCCAAATTGGAATGAATCGCTTCAGAGCCGCCGCGCAAAATCACCGCATTGCCTGATTTCAGCCCCAGCCCTGCGGCATCGGCGGTGACATTGGGGCGCGATTCGTAAATGATGCCAATCACCCCCAACGGCACGCGCATTTTGCCCACTTGAATGCCTGACGGTTGGTAACGCAGGTGGCTGATTTCGCCCACAGGGTCAGCCAAGTTGGCAATTTGGCGCAAGCCTTCGGCCATGGCATGAATACGCTCAGGATTCAAAGCCAAACGGTCCAGCAACGCCGTATTCAAACCGCGTTCACGTCCAGCAGTTAAATCTTTTTCGTTTTCTTTCAATAAGTTATCTTGTTGTATTGCCAATAAATCGGCCATGCTGTGCAAGGCTTGGTTTTTTTGCGCGGTGCGGGCTTTGGCCATCGCCTTGGCGGCGGCGCGGGCGTTTTTACCCAGTTGTTGCATGGTGTCGTGTAGTGTCATTTTGTTTCCCCTTAAAATCTTCAGCCCAAGTATAAAATATCCCACGCGCTTGTGCCAGCCATGTTGTTATCTTGGGGGCATCATGCCATAATCGCAGAGAAAATCACGATAACTCAGGAAAATCATCATGTTTTGGGCAGATAAACTTCTCAAAAATTTAGACAAAGACGCAACCCACATTATCAATGATTCAAAAACCCCGTCAGGCCGCGCCCATGTCGGTGCGTTGCGCGGGGTGTTGATTCATGATGCGATGTTTAAAGTGATGAAAGAAGCGGGTTTTAAGGTGCGCTATTTGTTTGGCGTGGATGATTATGACCCTTTGGATGAACTGCCTTATGGCAAAGATGCGCATTTTCGCCACTGTTTAGGCCAACCGCTGTGCAACGTGCCACCGCCTGAAGGTTCTCACGCCCGCGACATGGCTGATTTTTATATTTCTGATTTTTTCAGCACTTTCAAAGAGTTGGGTGTTGAAGTTGAAACCTATCACACCCGCGACATTTACCGTTCAGGCGGGTTTGACCCAAGCATTGACACCATCTTGAACCACGCCGCTGTGGTGCGAAAAATTTATAAATCCGTCAGTGGTTCCGAACGCAGTGCATCATGGTATCCGTTTCAAGTGGTATGTGAACACTGCGGCAAAATCGGCACCACTGAAGTCACTGATTATGATGGAAAAGAAGTGACCTATGCTTGTCATCCCGACAAGGTGACATGGGCGCAAGGTTGCGGTCATCGCGGCAAAATTTCGCCTTTCATGGGCAATGGCAAACTGCCGTGGAAACTGGAATGGGTGGCCAAATGGGCTACCATGGGCATTACGGTGGAAGGCGCGGGCAAAGACCACACCACCAAAGGCGGTTCACGCGATGTGGCTGACCAGTGTATGCGCCAAATTTTTCATAAAAAACCGCCACTTAACATCTCTTATGAATTCTTTTTGGTTGAAGGCGCGAAAATGAGTTCCTCCAAAGGCATCGGCGTGGCGGCGCGGCAAATGGCTGATTTTCTGCCGCCCGATATTTTGCGCTTTTTGATGTTAAAATCCCAACCCAATCGGCCCATTAATTTTTCGCCTGAAGAACACGCGATTATCAAATTATTCAACGAATATGACCAAGCGCGGGAAAAACGCTTTGACCACAGCGCGCCCGAAGATTTGCAACGGGTTTGCCATTTATCCGAAGTTGAACCCGAAGGCCCTTATTACGCCCCCAATTTGCAGTTGTTGCAAGCTTTGGTGCAATTGCCCCACATTGATGTGGTCAGTGAACTGAGTCGGCGCAAAGACGGCGCATTGACCGAATTAGAATTAAATCATCTAAAACAACGAATTAAATCGGTGAACTATTGGTTGACCCACTACGCCAAAGAAGAAGAGAAAATTCAATTGCAAACGCAATTGCCCAAAAAAGCCAACCAACTCAATGCGGTACAAAAAGCTTTTTTACGCCAGTTGGGCGAAGCATTGAAAACCGTCGATTGGCAAGGTGACACGATTCAAAGCTGCATTTTCACCGTTGCCCGTACCACGCCGTTGGATCAGCCGTTGGCATTTCAGGCGATTTACACCGCCTTGTTTGCCCGCGATGCAGGCCCCAGAGCGGGCGCGTTGTTTGAATTTTTAGACCGTGATTTTATTGTGCAACGCTTTGCCCAACTGGATTACGATGAAGAGGCCTTTTATTTGCAATCGGCCAGCGATAATCTTGATCCATTGATTAAAAAATCAAAACAAATTAAGAGCTTGCGTTCTGATTTTCGGTATATCGCAGGCCATGCCATCGCGGACATTGCGTTTATCACCCACGATGGCAAACAGCATTTACACCGTGTCAGCCACGTTTGCCAGCAAGCCGACCTGCTCCAATGGCAAGACCACCTGCAAACTGAGTTGGCAATATTGTGTTAAAAATCAAGGGTTAAGCGGGCATCCACGGCCAGCAATTGTTGTTTAAACCGGGCTTTGATGGCGGCCAACGCAGGTTCATCATCGGCTTCAAAGCGCAAGACCAAACAAGGCGTGGTGTTGGACGGGCGCACCAAACCCCAGCCGTTGGCAAAATCCACCCGCAAGCCGTCGATGTCGGTGATGTTGCCTTCGGCAAAATGGGCTTGTTTTATCAACCGTTGCATGAACTCAAAATTTTTGCCTTCAATTTTCATGTCGATGTGCAATTCTGGTGTGCTGACCGCTTCGGGCAACGCGGCAAACACGCAGGCAGGCGTTTGGCCGCTTTGGGCAAGGATTTCGAGTAACCGAGCGGCGGTATACAGCGCGTCATCAAAACCATACCAACGTTCTTTGAAAAAAATATGGCCGCTCATTTCGCCCGCCAACAGCGCGCCGCTGGTTTTGAGTTTGGCTTTCATGAATGAATGCCCCGTTTTCCAGATGATGGGTTCACCGCCGTGACAGCGAATATCTTCGCCTAAATGGCGGGTGCATTTGATGTCGTACACGATTTTTGCCCCGGCGTTGCGTTGCAGAATGTCGCGGGCATACAACATCATTTGCCGATCTGCCCAGATGATTTTGCCATTGCCATCGACCACGCCCAAGCGATCACCATCGCCATCAAAACCCAAACCCAAATCGGCTTGTTCGGCTTTAACCGTGGCGATTAAATCTTGCACATTTTTTGGTTGGGTGGGGTCGGGGTGGTGGTTGGGAAAGTGGCCATCAACTTCACAAAATAATTCAATCACTTGGCAACCCAAACGGCGCAATAATTCAGGCGCGCTGTTGCCTGCTACGCCGTTGCCACAATCGACCACCACTTTAAAAGGTCGCGCCACAGAGACGGTTTCACAAACTTGGGCAAAATACGCTTCCATCACGTCTTGGCTGAACAACTGTCCCGCGCCGTGGGTCAAATTGCCTTGTTCGATGCGGGTTTTTAACTGTGTGATGTCATCGCCCGCCAAAGTTTCGCCCGCCAGCATGATTTTTAAGCCGTTGTATTCGGGTGGGTTGTGGCTGCCTGTGACCATCACGCCACTGCCTGTTTGCAATAAGTGGGTGGCAAAATACAGCAACGGGGTTGGCACTTGGCCAACATCGGTGACATCCACGCCGCCCGTGCGCAAACCATGAATCAATGCGGTGCTTAAGCGTTGGCCTGACAAGCGGCCATCACGACCGACGGCAACATGGGTCATGCCTCGCGCTTGGGCTTCGCTGGCAATGGCTTGACCAATTTTCTCTATCATTTCAATGGTTAAAGTGTCATCAACAATGCCTCGAATATCATAGGCGCGAAAAATAGACATGGTGATTCCTCAGGGTTGTTCAGTGGCTGAATGTGTATGGTTTTTGCCTAAGGCCGTTTTTTCCACAACAATATCACGGATGATGATCATGGGCTTATGGCGGATTAAATGGGCAGCTAAGCAATTGTTTAGTCTTAAAAATTTTAGAAATCAATGTCAAACCTTAACCCACGCGCGACACTATTATCACGCCTTGTTCAGCAAAATGCCAGCGCAACACAGCAAACCCCTTATTTTGCAATTGCGCACGGGTCAAAAAGTGCCTGTGGTTGAATTCATGTCGCTGTATATTTACCAAGAAATTTTTGTACAAGCTTGCTATGACATTGAAATTAAAAATAAAAATCCTGTCATCATTGACGTGGGGGCTAACACAGGTTTATTCAGTTTGCGCATGAAAGCGTTGTATCCTGACAGTCAAATTTTTTGTTTTGAACCTTATCCGCCCAATTTTCAACAATTGCAATACACGATTGAACTCAACCAACTGCAAAACATTCAGCCACAGATGGCGGCTGTTGCGGAAAACGCGGGCAAAATCAAATTGTATATTCACCCGCGCAACATCGGTGGCCACAGCATTTATCAACAAGAAGCGGGCAATTATTTTGTCGAAGTCAACAGCGTGCCGCTGGCCAGCGTGTTTGACCAACAAAGCATCGACCACTGCGATTTGCTCAAATTGGATTGCGAAGGGGCAGAATATGAGATTATTCAATCTATTAGCCCTGAGTTGGCGCAAAAAATTGATACCCTTGTTTATGAAGCCACACCCAGTTGTTATAATGTTTCTGAATTAAATCAATATCTTACTAATTTAGGTTACTGCGTCAGCAAACGACGGGGTTTGTATTGGGCCAAACAAACAAGCAAGGAATAAAAGCATTTTACGTTTTTCGCTTGCCACGGTCGCTGTTTTAAGATAGAATCGCGCCCTTGATTTAACCGCCGCTTTATTTGGGGCATTAAATCTAAAGTCGGAGCGTAGCGCAGCCTGGTAGCGCACTTGAATGGGGTTCAAGGGGTCGGAAGTTCAAATCTTCTCGCTCCGACCATCTTTTTTCTCCCCACTGATTCCACCGTTGCGTGGAAATTTATCTTAAAAAACATTACGTTGAGTTATGCAAGCCAATGCCGCTGTTTTCTTTGTTGTTGGCCGCTTGGGCTTCGTCATTGCGTTGGCTTTCAATCTGGTCTAAATAGGCTTGCTTGACATCGCTCGTGACATAATGGCCGTTGAAACACGAGCTGTCAAAGCGGGTGATGTGCGGATTGCCCAATCTCGCCGCTTGCTCTAAATCGGCTAAATCTTGATACACCAACCAATCGGCACCAATTTCGTCGGCAATTTGCTGGTCAGTGCGGTTATATGCCAACAGTTCTTTAACGCTGGGCATGTCAATGCCATAGACATTGGGGTAGCGCACGGGCGGGGCGGCTGAGGCAAAATAAACTTTTCTCGCCCCCGCGTCGCGTGCCATTTGGATGATTTGCCGCGACGTTGTGCCGCGTACAATGGAATCATCGACCAGCATCACATTGCGCCCTTTAAATTCCAAATCAATCGCATTGAGTTTTTGGCGCACCGATTTTTTGCGCATCGCTTGCCCCGGCATGATGAAAGTGCGCGGAATGTAACGGTTTTTGATGAAGCCTTCGCGGTATTTGATGTTGAGTTCATAGGCCACAGACATGGCCGCAGTGCGGCTGGTATCGGGAATCGGGATGATGACATCAATGTCGTGATCTGGCTTAAGCCGTTGAATTTTATGGGCTAATCGCGTACCCATCCGCAACCGTGCTTTGTGGACAGAAATGCCATCGATGATGGAATCAGGGCGAGCAAAATAGACATATTCAAAAATACACGGCGAATACTGGGGGTTATCGGCACATTGCTGTTGAAAAAAGCGGCCATCGTGGGTGATAAAAATCGCTTCCCCCGGTTGGATGTCGGCAATCAATTCAAACCCCAACGCGCTGATGGCCACGCTTTCAGAAGCCACAATGTATTCAACCCCTTGTTCTGTTTGCCGTTTGCCATAACAGGCAGGACGAATGCCACAAGGGTCACGAAACGCAACAATGCCATAACCTGTGATCATCGCCACAGCGGCATACGCGCCGCGACAACGTTTGTGTACCCTTCGCACGGCGGTGAACACGTCATTGTGGTCAACCTCATATTTTTTTAATTCGTGCAATTCGTGGGCAAAGACGTTGAGCAACACTTCAGAATCGGAATTGGTGTTGATATGGCGTAAATCTTGGCGAAACAAATCGTGACTGAGTTCGGCGGTGTTGGTTAAATTGCCGTTGTGCGCCAATGTGATGCCGTAAGGGGAATTGACATAAAACGGCTGGGCTTCAGCGGAAGATGTGAAACTGCCTGCCGTTGGATAGCGAATATGGCCGATACCCATGTTGCCTGGCAAATTAACCATGTGGCGGGTATGAAACACATCGCGCACCAGTCCTTTGTCTTTGCGCAGGTATAAGCGTTGATGTTCGCAGGTGACCATGCCAGCGGCATCTTGACCACGGTGTTGTAATACGGTTAACCCATCATACAAAGCTTGATTGACTGAGCTTTGTCCTACAATTGCAATGATGCCACACATAAGATTTATTCACAAAAAAAAAACTCTGTTATTTCATAATAATATGATAGGGAACAGAGTTTTTCGTAAAAGAATAAGCTGAAGGTTTATTCGGCTAATTCACCTCCAACGGGGCGGTCAAGCAATTCGACGACGGCCATCGGCGCGTTGTCACCTTTGCGAAAACCGCATTTTAATACCCGCAAATAACCACCGGGGCGTTCTTGATAACGGGGGGCCAATTCGTTGAATAATTTGGTGACCATCGCACGGTTGCGTAAACGGGCAAACACCAAGCGGCGTTTGGCCACGCTGTCTTCTTTGGCCATGGTGATCATGGGTTCGGCATAACGGCGCAATTCTTTGGCTTTGGGCAAAGTGGTGGTAATCATTTCATGTTCAAACAAAGAAGCCATCATGTTTTTGAACATGGCTTTTCGATGGGCAGAATCTCGGCCAAAATGGCGGCCAGCATTGCGATGACGCATGGGTTTATCCTCGTGTAAAACAGTATAATCAATGTGGCTTATTTGTTGGAATTTTCGTCGTAAAGACCCGCTGGTGGCCACAACTCTAAACGCATTCCTAAGGAAAGACCACGCGAAGCCAATACATCTTTGATTTCAGTCAATGACTTCTTGCCTAAATTGGGGGTTTTGAGTAACTCATTTTCAGAACGTTGAATCAAGTCGCCGATGTAATAAATACTTTCTGCTTTCAAGCAGTTAGCTGAACGCACGGTGAGTTCTAATTCATCGACAGGGCGCAACAAAATCGGGTCAGTTTCAGGTTCAATGTTTTCAGGCTCGGCTTCAATATCGCCTTTCATGTCAACGATGACGGACAATTGTTGTTGTAATAAACCTGCCGCTTGACGCACTGCATATTCAGGGTCAACCGTGCCATTGGTGTGTAATTCAATGATGAGTCTATCCAAGTTGGTGCGTTGCTCTACCCGCGCACTTTCAACCGTATAGGAAACCCATTGCACAGGCGTGAAAGAAGCATCAAGCTGTAAACTGCCAACGATGTAGTCATCTTCTTCCACTTGGGTGCTTTGAATCACAGGATGATAACCGCGCCCTTGGCGGATTTTTAACGACATGTTGAGTTCACCCGAGGCATTTAAGTGAGCGATGACATGCGCAGGGTTGATGATTTGAACATTGTGATCCAATTGAATATCAGCCGCTGTCACCACACCCGCGCCTTTTTTACTCACATGCAAAGTCACTTCATCACGGCCTTCCATTTTGATGGCCAAGCCTTTTAAATTGAGCAAAATATCGGTGATGTCTTCTTGCACCCCATCGATGGTGCTGTATTCGTGCTGAATGCCGTCAATTTCGACTTCAACCACCGCAGCACCCACCAAGGAAGACAACAACACCCGTCTTAATGCGTTACCCAGCGTATGGCCAAAACCACGATCCAGCGGCTCTAAGGTGATTTTCGCATGGGTATTGCTGATTTGCTTGACTTCAACAATCCTAGGTTTTAATAATTCCATTACGCCAGATTGCATAGATTATCCTCATTACTTGGAGTAAAGCTCAATGATTAATAATTCATTAATATCGGCGGGTAAATCCATTCGTTCAGGCAATGATTTAAACAGGCCTGACATTTTTTTGACATCCACCTCTACCCAAGCAGGAAAACCGTGGCCTTCAGCCGAATCCAAAGCGGATTTAATCCGTAATTGACCGCGACTTTTTTCCCGAATACTGACGACATCATTGGGTTGTACTTGATAAGAAGGAATATTTAACGTTTTGCCGTTGACTTCAATTGAACGATGACTGACTAATTGCCGTGCTTCTGCACGCGTCACACCATAGCCCATGCGATAGACGACGTTGTCCAATCGAGATTCTAAAAGTTGCAATAAGTTTTCACCGCTGGAGCCTTTGCGCCGCACCGCTTCTTTATAATAGCCACGGAATTGACGCTCTAAAATACCATAAATACGGCGTAATTTTTGTTTTTCGCGCAATTGTAACGCATAATCAGACAAACGCTGACGTTTATCCCCGTGTTGCCCTGGGGTTTTGTCCATATGACATTTGCTGTCTAAAGCCCGTCCGCGTCCTTTTAAGAATAAGTCTGTACCTTCACGGCGGCTCAGTTTACATTTAGGTCCTAAATATCTTGCCATGATTAAACCCTGCGTTTTTTCGGTGGACGACAACCGTTGTGAGGAATGGGGGTCACATCGGTGATACTGGTGATTTTAAAGCCATTGGCATTCAATGCCCGCACGGCGGATTCACGTCCAGGCCCTGGCCCTTTTACCCGTACTTCCATGGTTTTCATTCCAAAGTCTTTGACCACATTGGCCACGCGCTCCGCCGCGACTTGGGCAGCAAAAGGGGTACTTTTTCTTGAGCCGCGAAAACCACTGCCACCTGATGTTGCCCAAGCCAACGCATTGCCTTGGCGGTCAGTGATCATAATGATGGTATTGTTAAAAGAGGCGTGAATATGGGCAACGCCTTCAGCCACATTTTTTTTAACACGTTTCCGTGTATTTGTTGATTTTGCCATGTTGATTTAACCTTGAAGATTATTTACGAATCGGTTTACGAGGGCCTTTGCGGGTGCGTGCATTGGTTCGTGTGCGTTGACCACGCAATGGTAAACCACGACGATGACGGATACCCCGATAACAGCCCAAATCCATCAAACGTTTGATGTTCATCGCAATTTCACGACGCAAATCACCTTCAATGGTGAATTTAGCAACTTCTGTACGAAGCAAATCAAGTTGTACTTCGTTTAATTCTTTAACGACAGTATTGGGTGCAATCCCAGTTAAGGCACAAATTTCCTGTGCGCGGGTCGGACCTATACCGTAAATTGATCGCAATGCAATAACGACGTGCTTATGTACTGGGATATTAATTCCGGCAATACGAGCCATTGTTTATACTCCATCTCGCCTCTTTTAACAGGCATTAAAAAAGTGCGACACTTTATAGATTTTTATATAAAAAAGCAAGGATTTCCCTTGCGTTACTTAAAAGCCAGAAGGGTTTAAACTTCTGGCTTCCTATTTTTAGCCTTGGCGTTGTTTGTGACGTGCGTCTGTACAAATCACACGAATGCTGCCATGGCGGCGGATGATTTTACAATTTCTGCAAATTTTCTTAACCGATGCTCTAACTTTCATTTTTTGTGTCCTTTTAGGTTGGCTTTTTTCATCAAGCCTTCATACTGATGTGACATGAGATGTGATTGCACTTGCGCCATAAAATCCATCACCACAACCACGATAATCAACAGTGATGTGCCACCAAAATAAAAAGGCACACTCCATTGTAAAGTTAAAAACTCAGGCAATAAACACACCGCAGTGATATAAATCGCACCTGCCAAAGTCAAACGTGACATCACCGCATCAATGTATTGCGCAGTTTGAATACCTGGGCGAATACCTGGAATAAACGCGCCTGATTTTTTCAAATTATCGGCAGTTTCTTTAGGATTGAATACCAATGCAGTATAAAAAAAGCAAAAGAAAACAATCGCTAACGCATAAAACATCACATACAATGGTTGACCCGGAGACAAAGTTTGTGAAATGTCTTTCAACCAACCCATGCCTTCTACACTGCCAAACCAGCCGCCCAAAGTGGCAGGAAACAAGATAATGCTGGAAGCAAAAATGGGTGGAATCACGCCTGCCATGTTGAGTTTCAACGGCAAATGACTGCTTTGGCCTGCATACATTTTACGCCCAACTTGCCGCTTGGCATAATTGACCGTGATACGCCGTTGGCCGCGCTCGACAAACACCACAAAAGCGGTGACCAATAACACGATGGCAAACAACAACAGCACGGTGATGACGTTCATTTGTCCCGTGCGCGTCAGCTCTAAAGTACCGCCGATGGCCGATGGCAAACCTGCCACAATACCCGCAAAGATAATCATGGAAATACCGTTGCCAATGCCGCGCTCTGTGATTTGTTCGCCCAACCACATCAAAAACATGGTGCCTGTGACCAAAGTCATGGCCGCAGTCACACGAAAACCAATACCCGATTCAACCACCACGTTTTGGCTTTCCAACGCAATAGAAATTCCAATAGCTTGAAATGTGGCCAGCACCAAGGTGCCATAGCGGGTGTATTGGGTGATTTTACGCCGTCCTGCTTCACCTTCTTTTTTGATTTGTTCCAACTGCGGAGTGACCACAGTCAACAATTGCATGATGATGGAAGCGGAAATATAGGGCATGATACCGAGCGCGAATACGGAGAAGCGTTGCAATGCGCCACCCGAAAACATGTTGAACATGTCTAAAATGGTGCCTTTTTGTTCGGCAAATAAACGCGCCAGTTGCACGGGGTCTATACCCGGGACAGGAATGAATGTCCCGATACGGTAAACAATCAACGCACCAACCAAAAACAACAGCCGTTGTTTCAGCTCGGTGAGTTTACCCCCAGAAGGTATTGGAGAGAGGTTGCCAATGACCATTAGGCTTCGATTCGACCGCCTGCAGCTTCAATTGCGGCTTTTGCCCCTTGGGTCACGGCCAAACCTTTGATAACCACGGCTTGTTCAATTGTGCCTGACGCAATGATTTTTACGGTTTTAATCACATCGCTGATTAGATTGGCTTTTTTCAATGCGTCCAAATCAATCGGGCTGTCAGTGACTTTGCTCAATTCATTTAACCGAATTTCATCGCGGGTCAGTTGTTTTTTTGAATTAAAACCGACTTTTGGCAAACGACGTTGCAAAGGCATTTGACCGCCTTCAAAACCCACTTTGTGAAAACCGCCTGCCCGTGAACTTTGGCCTTTATGGCCGCGCCCGCAGGTTTTACCCAAGCCGGAACCAATGCCGCGCCCGACCCTTTTGGCATTTTTTTTTGCCCCAGCATCAGGGCTTAAACTATTTAAACGCATGTTATTCCTCAACTTTAACCATGTAGTACACTTTATTGATCATGCCGCGCACTGCTGGGGTGTCTTCTAATTCCACTGTATGACGGATGCGACGTAAGCCTAAACCTACGATACACGCACGGTGTTTGGGCAAACGGCCATATACACTTTTGGTTTGTGTGACTTTAATTGTTTTCATGCTTTATCCCAAAATTTCTTCAACCGTTTTACCGCGTTTGGCAGCGATACTGGCAGGGTCTGCCATTGCGCTTAACGCTCTAAAACTGGCTCTGACCACATTGATTGGATTCGATGAACCGATGGTTTTGGCCAAAACGTCATGTACCCCAACCACATCAAACACCGCACGCATCGCACCACCTGCGATAATCCCCGTGCCTTCTGAGGCAGGTTGCATATAAACGGTGGTCGCACCGTGGCGGGCTTTGATGGGATGTTGTAACGTATGACCGTCTTTCAAGTTGATTTTTTGCATGTTTTTGCGGGCGGCTTCCATTGCTTTTTGAATGGCCAACGGGACTTCACGGGCTTTGCCATAACCAAAACCCACTTTGCCTTTGCCATCGCCGACCACCGTCAACGCACTGAAACTGAAAATCCGACCGCCTTTGACCACCTTGGCCACACGGTTGACGTTGACCAAATGTTCAATTAAATCATCTGTTTTTTGTTGTTGCGCATTGTTGTTCGCTGCCATCTCTTTACCTATGCCTTAGAAATTTAAGCCATTTTCACGGGCAGCTTCTGCCAGTGCTTTTAAACGACCATGATATTTGAACCCAGAACGGTCAAAAGCAACTTTTTCAACACCTGCTGCTTTGGCACGTTCGGCCACGGCTTTGCCGATAATGGCCGCAGCAGCGATATTACCGCCGTAACTGACTTGTTCCCGACATTGTTTGTCCAAACTGGAGGCACTGGCCAATACTTTGCCGTCTACGGCCAACACTTGCGCATAGATATGTCTGGGGGTTTTATGCACGGTTAAACGGTCAATGCCCAATGTTTTAATTTTAGCTCTGGCGCGGCGTGAACGACGCAATCTTGCTGTTTTTTTATTCATATCCCAACCTTAACTATTTTTTCTTGGCTTCTTTGAGACTGACTTGCTCATCGACATAACGAATTCCCTTGCCTTTATAAGGCTCAGGTGGACGATAGGCGCGAATATTGGCGGCCACTTGTCCAACTTTTTGTTTGTCATGGCCAGAAACAGTGATTTCTGTTTGGCTGGGCGTTTCAATGCTGATACCATCAGGAATAGCAAACGTAACAGGATGAGAAAAACCCAAAGTTAAATTAAGTGTTTGCCCTTGAAGTGCGGCGCGATAACCCACGCCGTTGAGTTTCAATTTTTTGGCAAAACCTTGACTGACGCCCAACACCATGTTATTGAGCAACGCACGGGTGGTGCCTGACAGCGCATTGGCTAAAATAGAGCTGTCTTTAGGGGCAAAAGTCAATACCCCCTCTTCTAATTGCACCGCCACTTTTTGATGAACGGTGTGTGATAATTCACCTTTGCTACCTGTCACGCTGATTTGTGCGTGATTAATTTTCACTTCAACCCCAGCAGGTATCACAATGGGGTTTTTTGCAACTCTTGACATAACCTACTCCGCCTACGAAACGTAACACAGGATTTCGCCACCGTGGCCTGCGGCGCGAGCAGCACGGTCTGTCATCAATCCTTTGGATGTGGAAACCACAGCAATACCCAATCCACCCATGATCGTAGGCAAATCACTCTTGCTTTTATAAATGCGTAATCCAGGACGACTGACCCGTTTAACCTGAGATATAACGCCTTTACCTTGAAAATATTTTAAGGTAACGTTTAATAAAGGTTTAACACCTTCAGTGACTGCATAATCAGCGATATAGCCCTCTTCTTTTAATAATTCAGCAATTGCTTTTTTAACTTTAGAAGCGGGCATTTGTACACTGACTTTTTCGGCAGATTGGCCGTTACGGATGCGGGTCAACATATCCGCAATAGGGTCACTCATACTCATTCAATTTTTCCTTTTACCAACTGGCCTTGACTAAGCCCGGAACATAACCTTGCATGGCCATCTCACGCAATTTGTTGCGTGATAAACCAAATTTACGATAAAACCCGTGCGGTCTGCCTGTCACTTGACAACGGTTACGCAAACGGCAAGGGCTGGAATTGCGTGGCAAAGCTTGCAATTTCATTTGTGCATCTTCACGCTCTTCCATGCTTAAGCCCATATTAACAATGGCTTTTTTCAGGCTTTCCCGTTTATCCGCATATTTTTTAACCGCTTTTTGACGCTTCAATTCACGATTAATCATTGATTGTTTTGCCATCTGTTATCCTTTGCTTTTAAGCGGGAAACTAAATGCGGTCAATAAAGCACGACCTTCTTCATCGCTTTTGGCTGAAGTGGTGATGCAAATATCCATGCCGCGCAAAACGTCGATTTTATCATAATCGACTTCAGGAAAGATAATTTGTTCTTTGACACCCAAGCTATAATTGCCACGGCCATCAAACGCTTTACCGCTGAAACCACGAAAATCACGAATCCGTGGAATCGCAATGCTGATTAAACGGTCTAAAAATTCATACATCCGCTCGCGGCGCAAAGTCACTTTACAACCGATGGGCCATTCTTCACGCACTTTAAAACCCGCAATGGATTTACGCGCTTTAGTGACCACAGGTTTTTGCCCCGCAATCGCTTGCATATCGTTCACAGCATTGTCGATGATTTTTTTATCGCCAATGGCTTCACCTAAACCCATGTTTAAAGTGATTTTTTCGATTTTAGGCACTTGCATAATGCTTTTGTAGCCAAATTGCTGCATCAACTTGGGTACAACGTCATCTTTGTAAAATTGTTGTAATCTCGCCATTTTTATACCTTAAACATCAATCACTTCTTGAGTAGATTTGAAGATACGCACTTTTTGTCCATCTTCAAGCATTTTAAAGCCAACGCGGTCAGCTTTGCCCGATTCTAAATTGAAGACAGCCACATTAGAAACATGCAAAGGCATTTCTCGGTCTAAAATGCCGCCTTCAACACCCCGTTGCGGGTTGGGTCTGACATGTTTTTTGACTAAATTGATATTTTCAACCACAACCCTGTCATTGGCGGCAATTCGAATCACTTTACCGCGTTTACCTTTGTCTTTTCCGGTGATGACCATGACTTCATCACCAGTTTTAATCTTGCGCATGTGCTTTCTGCCTTATAATACTTCGGGTGCCAATGAAATGATTTTCATAAACCGTTCACCGCGCAACTCGCGGGTCACAGGGCCAAAAATCCGTGTACCAATCGGTTGTAATTGGTTGTTCAATAAAACAGCGGCATTGCCGTCAAAACGAATCACTGAGCCATCGCGCCGTCTCACGCCTTTTGCCGTTCTGACAATCACCGCATTGTAAACGTCGCCTTTTTTCACTTTACCGCGTGGAATGGCTTCTTTAATGGTCACTTTGATGATGTCACCAATGCCCGCATAACGGCGATGTGAACCACCCAATACTTTGATGCACATCATGCGACGCGCACCACTGTTGTCTGCTGCCTCCAGCATACTTTGCATTTGAATCATGTCTAACCCCTTGCACGCTCTGCAATTTCATGCAATACCCAAGATTTGGTCTTGGAAATTGGACGTGTTTGCCTAATCACCACGGTGTCGCCTTCATGACATTGATTGTCTTCGTCATGAACATGCAATTTGGTCGAACGTTTGATGTATTTGCCATACAACGGATGTTTTTCCGTGCGTTCAATCAAAACGGTAATGGTTTTATCCATTTTATCACTGACCACGCGGCCAGTAAGGGTACGGAACAGAGCCTCACTCATGCTTGTTTACCTTTTTCATGTAATATCGTTTTTACTCGGGCAATATTACGGCGTACCGCTTGCAATTGCGTATGACGATTGAGTTGGTCAATCCCTTTTTGCATTCTCAGGCTGAATTGCTCTTTCAGCAATTCGTGTAAAGATTCATGCAATTGGGTCGCATTTTTTTCTCTTAATTCACTGGCATTCATTACATCACCGTCCGACTGACAAAAGAGGTTCTAACAGGCAATTTCGCCGCTGCCAATTGAAACGCTTTGCGCGCGATTTCTTCAGAAACCCCTTCAATTTCATACAGCATACGGCCGGGTTGAACCAAAGCTACCCAATATTCAACACTGCCTTTACCTTTCCCCATCCGCACTTCCAAAGGTTTTTTGGTGATGGGTTTGTCTGGAAAAATGCGAATCCACAATTTACCGCTGCGTTTAACTTGACGGCTAATGGTACGCCGAGCGGCTTCAATCTGCCGCGCTGTGACGCGGCCACGGTCAGTGGCTTGTAAACCAAAAGTGCCAAAGCTCACTTGGTTGCCGCGCAGAGCCAAACCTCTGTTTTTACCTTTATGCTGTTTTCTAAATTTTGTTCGTTTTGGTTGGAGCATAGCGATTACCTTTTATCCGTCACGGCGACCACATCTTCACGACGACCGATGATTTCACCTTTGAAAATCCAAACTTTAACGCCAATTACCCCATAAGTGGTATGCGCTTCGGCAAAACCATAATCAATATCGGCCCGCAAGGTGTGCAAAGGCACGCGACCTTCACGATACCATTCAGTGCGGGCGATTTCTGCCCCATTCAAACGGCCCGCGACATTGATCCGCATCCCTTGCGCGCCCAAACGCATGGCATTGCTGACCGCACGTTTCATTGCGCGACGAAACATGATACGACGCTCTAATTGTTGTGCCACGCTTTCTGCCACCAATTGGGCATCGGTTTCAGGTTTGCGAATTTCTTCCACGCTCAAATGCACAGGAATGCCCATCATTTTGGCCACTTCTTTGCGCAATTTATCGATGTCATCGCCTTTTTTACCAATCACAATCCCAGGGCGGGCGGTGCGAATGATGATTTTGGCCGTCTTGGCGGGGCGTTCAATACGGATGCTGCTGACCGACGCATGGGCCAATTTTGCTTTTAAAAATTCGCGTACTTTTAAGTCAGTATTTAAATAATCGGCGTAATTTTTGGTGTTTGCATACCATTTGGATGACCAATCGTTAATCACACCAAGACGAAAACCGACTGGATGAACTTTTTGTCCCATAATACCCTCTCTTAGTAGGTTTTCTCGGTAACACCGATACAAATGTGGCTGCTGCGTTTTAAAATTCTCGCCCCACGGCCTTTGGCGCGTGCGCGCAAACGCTTCATGGTTGGACCTTCGTTGACCCAAGCAGAAGACACATACAATTCATCAATGTCCGCATTTTCATTGTGTTCTGCGTTGGCAATCGCCGAATTTAACACTTTTTTGACCAGTTCGCCTGATTTTTTGTGGCTAAATTCTAAAATATTCAACGCTTTTTCCACGGGCAGACCACGAATTTGATCCACCACCAAACGGCATTTTTGGGGAGACACACGGGCATATTTTAAAGTGGCTTTGACTTCCATTGGCCTCTCCTAACGTTTCGCTTTCTTATCAGCGACATGACCGCGATAAGTACGGGTCAATGCAAATTCACCCAATTTGTGACCCACCATGTTTTCTGAAATGAAAACAGGCACATGCTGTTTACCGTTGTGTACGGCAATGGTCAAGCCGACCATATCAGGCAAAACCATAGAACGACGTGACCACGTTTTAATCGGGCGTTTGTTGCCCGTTTCGCGTGCTTCGTCAATTTTCTTTAATAAATGTAGGTCAACAAAAGGACCTTTTTTAATTGAACGTGGCATAGTTGACCTCTTTATTTACGACGGCGAACAATCATTTTATCCGTGCGTTTATTGCGACGGGTTTTAGCACCTTTGGTTGGGAAACCCCAAGGTGTGACAGGATGACGACCGCCTGATGTACGACCTTCACCACCACCGTGTGGGTGGTCAACAGGGTTCATGGCCACACCGCGCACGGTTGGACGAATACCGCGCCAGCGCGTTGCCCCTGCTTTGCCTAAAGAGCGTAAGTTGTGTTCAGAATTGCTGACTTCGCCGATGGTGGCGCGACATTCGGCCAACACTTTACGCATTTCACCTGAGCGCAAACGCAATGTGGCATATTTGCCTTCGCGGGCAACCAATTGGGCAAAACCACCTGCACTGCGTACCATTTGCGCCCCTTTGGCGGGCTTTAATTCGACACAATGCACGGTGCTACCAACGGGAATATTTTGCAAAGGCAAGCAATTGCCCACTTTAATCGCCACTTGAGAGCCAGAAACCACTTGCGCCCCTTGACTCAAACCTTTGGGCGCGATGATATAGCGGCGTTCGCCATCATGATAAACCACTAACGCAATATGTGCGCTGCGGTTTGGGTCGTATTCTAAACGTTCAACTGTACCAACAATCTCATCTTTATCCCGTTTGAAATCAACGATACGATAATGTTGTTTGTGTCCACCACCACGGTGACGTACCGTGATATGGCCATTGTTGTTGCGTCCACCTTTTTTATTTTTCTTTTCAATTAAAGGCGCGTGCGGCGCACCTTTATGTAAGTCAGGCGAAACCACTTTGATAACAAAGCGGCGACCTGGCGAAGTGGGTTTAGTTTTTACCAGAGCCATAAAACAATCTTTCCTTAATCAACGCCAATTTGAATGTCAAAACCTTGTTTGAGGCCGACATAGGCTTTTTTCCAATCTGAACGTTTACCAAGGCGGCGACCAAAGGTTTTGGTTTTCCCTTTAACATTCAGGGTTTGTACGGATTCAACTTCGACTTTAAATAAGGATTCAATCGCTTGTTTAATTTCATGTTTAGTCGCATCTTTAACGACTTTAAACACAAACTGGCGATTTTTTTCCCCTAAAATAGTCGATTTTTCCGAAATGTGCGGCGATAACAACACTTGCATTAAGCGCGATTTTTTTGCCGTTTCAGGTTGATATGTTGCAAGTTTCATTAACCAAGACGCTCCTCAAGTTGTTTTAGTGCCGTTTTGGATACAATCACTTTGTCGGCACTGACCAAATCGACAGGGCTGATGGTTGCAGGGGTTGCTAAATTGACATAACGTAAATTGCGAGCAGAACGCGCCAAATTATCATTAATTTCATCAGCAATCAATAAAAAACGGCCTTTAGCAAAAATACTTAATTGTTTGACCAATTCACGGGTTTTGGGAACGCTGACGTTGATTTCATCTACGGTCACCAAACGATCTTGTCTGACCAATTCAGACAAAATAGAACGCATCGCTGCGCGATACATTTTTCTATTCAATTTCTGCTCATAATTGGCAGGGCGGGCGGCAAAAGTCACCCCACCACCCCGCCAAATAGGCCCTGTCGAACAACCTGCACGGGCGCGGCCTGTGCCTTTTTGCCGCCAAGGTTTGGCACTGCCACCTGCGACATCTGAACGTGATTTTTGCGCCCGTGTCCCTGCACGCGCACCCGCCAAATAAGCGGTCACGGTTTGATGAATCAAACCCGCTTTATAATCGGCCGAAAAAACAGCTTCTGCAACGGATAAAGTGCCGCTTTGCCCTGTATCGCCTATTGTTTGTACATAAAGTTCCACGTTACCCCCTAAGCTGTTGCTTTTACGGCTGGACGAACCAACACATCACCACCTGGCGCACCCGGAATACCGCCTTTTACCAGCAATAAATGACGCTCAATATCCACGCTGATCACTTCTAAAGTTTGTACTGTGCGCCGTACATTCCCCATATGCCCCGCCATTTTTTTGCCTTTGAACACCCGTCCAGGTGTTTGGTTTTGGCCGGTTGAGCCATGGGCGCGATGCGACAATGAGTTGCCGTGGCTGGCATCTTGGGTACTGAAATGGTGCCGTTTAACGGGACCTGCAAAACCTTTACCCTTAGATTTGCCCGTCACATCCACTTTTTGGCCTGCGGCAAAAATGTCCACTTTAATTTCACTGCCCAAAGAGAAACCTACGATTTCTGCTTCAGTCAAACGAAATTCCCACAAACCTCGTCCGGGAATCACTTCTGCTTTGGCCATGTGACCCGCCAGAGGCTTATTCACCCGATTCGCCTTGCGTGTACCACAAGTGACTTGAATTGCGTTATAACCTTCTTTTTCCACAGTTTTAATCTGCGATACAAAATTTGGGGTCATTTCAATCACGGTGACAGGGGTTGAACTGCCATCTTCTTGAAAGATGCGCATCATACCGCGCTTTTTCCCCACCATACCAATTGCCATTACTTAATCCTCATAAATAAAACAGCCGTTTTCTACGCTGATTAATTCAGTTTAATCTGAACTTCTACACCGGCAGCTAAATCTAGCTTCATTAAAGCATCCACGGTTTTATCTGTTGGATCAAGAATATCTAACAAACGTTTATAAGTGCGAATTTCATATTGATCGCGTGCGTCTTTATTGACATGAGGCGAAATCAACACAGTAAACCGTTCTTTTTTGGTGGGCAAAGGAATCGGTCCTTTTAATTGCGCCCCTGTGCGGCGCGCTGTTTCCACAATTTCCCGTGCAGATTGATCAATCAAACGATGATCAAATGCTTTAAGACGGATACGAATTCTTTGGTTAGCCATTCATTTAACCTAAAAAAGTGAGCCTATAGATGTTCGTGTTGCGAAAAAAAACACAGCCACGCCGTGTTTTTCCATATATTATTCGATAATTTTGGCAACCACGCCAGCACCCACGGTGCGACCGCCTTCA
>DYSU01000084.1 GCA_020726335.1 Thiomargarita sp.
TTATTTATCCGCTGCTGTGGTGATGGTGCCTTTGGCCAAATATTTGGGTTTGGGGTCGGTGCTGGGCTATTTGTTGGCGGGCATGGCCAGTTGATGGGCTTGTTTTTTATCGCAGTGGGCATGTCGATTGATTTTGGTCTTTTGGGGCAACAACCTGATTGATTTTAGTGGTGGCTTTGTCAATGATGGTCACGCCGTTGCTGATATTGCTCAACGACCGTTGGATAGAGCCGCGTTTTGCCAAAATATCAAAACCCCAAGACGAAAATTTTGCCATTGAAGACAGCAAAGTGATTGTCGCGGGTTTTGGCCGTTTTGGTCAGGTGATTGGCCGTTTATTGCACGCCAACAAATGGTCAACGTATGCCAGCAATATTTCTCGCATTTGAAAATTGTCGCCCGTGCGCGTAATTTACAGCATGTGTTTGATTATATGAATCATAATATTGAACATGTTTACCGCGAAACTTTTTATTCAGCTTTGTATGCAGGCGAAGCGGTGTTGCGCCAATTGGGTTTTAACGCGCTGGCGGTGCATCGCTCTGCCGAACGGTTTCGCCAACACGATGATGAATTGCTGTTAAAAATGTATCAAGTGCATGAGCAAGGCGCGCAAGCGTTGGCCAACGCCTGTATGCAAATGCGTTCTGAATTCAACAACAGTTTTGACAATGAAATGTATGAAAGAGATGCGCACTCGTTGGCTAGACAACCACACAAAAGGAAGGGATAATGGACAAGTTTTTTGCTGTTGTTTGGAAAATCAATGCACTGTTGCTTTTGATTTCAGGCCTTGCTTTTTTTGGCGCAACTTTTTATTTTTCAAAAAGTTATATTGAAGCAGTGACCAACACAGATGCAGAAGAAATCAAGGCTAGCGATGAAGAGCCTGTTGAAAATAGCGTAGATGAACCCGTGTTGTCATTGGGTGAATTTGAACCCATGTCCAACAGCGACACGGTGTTAATGCCGTTGATGAGCCGTGTTTATGCGAATGAGGAATATGGCGATGAAGTGTGCAATTATTTGTTTGTCAACGGAAATAATATGCACTGGCTGTTGTCACACAATGACGATGTCATTTTACGCACCAACGATTTGATTGAATCCAAAAACGGACAAGAACAAAGCCATGGGCGGTTGTTTCAGATTATCAAACGCGACACCAACCACGATGATTTATTGGACAGCGCGGATTTATCGACGTTGGTGGTGGTGGATAAAACAGGCCATCAGTACCGTGAATTACTCAAAAATATTGATACTTTCATTGATTATCAAGTGGTTAGTCAAAAATTGCGTTTGGTATATGAATACCAAGGCCAAATTTATTTGCAATATTTCAACTTGCCTGATTTTAGCCACCATCCCGCGATTGCAGCACCCCATTTGTATCCGTGACCTGTTTATTTGGGGTCTTTGCCAATATAATTAACGGCTTGAATAGAGCCTGCATCATTTTCTTGAATCATGCTCAAGGATTTTGAAGTCCAATTTTGGGTAATTTGCCCCGATTTATGGCCATCGCTAATAACCGCATTGCCTGTTTGTAAACGATTATTCTCATTCGGTTGATAAAAGCGAAAATCGTCAAAGACGGCGGTTTGTTTGACAATATTAATATGGTTGTCTTTCAAATCATCCCTAGACCGAATGATGTTGATCGCCTGTATTTATGTATCAGTTTGCACAAAATCCCTGCTTTCAGCAGGTTCTACAATGACTTGAACCATGCTGAATATTGGCGCATAAACTGGCGATGAACCACCGCCGCCGCCTGTCGTTTTACCCGTGTCTCTATCAGGCACAACCACATCGGGTTTATCTTTGTCCACTGTCAAGTTTCACCACGTTGTACCACTCGATTTAAAACAATATTATTACCTATTGCTGTTTGAGCTAAGCCAGTGATAGTTGC
>DYSU01000053.1 GCA_020726335.1 Thiomargarita sp.
GCTATTTGGGATCGCCACAATATTTTTTCTGGGCACAAAAAGCTTGATTTTAACCAGAAACGCGCTGGCATGGGTTTTAGCCAACACAGTTTTACACGCAGATAACAGCATTATCTTTTTTTATATGGTATAGTTGCGAAATTCAAAAATATTTTTAGTTGATTGATTTACGTCAATTATCTGTTATTTTATTTCGTGTTAGTCTCTAAAAAAATTGCAAGAAAAGAGGATGGCTAATGGCAATTTATGATGTATGCGGGGTCTTGGTGCATACTAAAGCGGGTACAGCCGCACAAGTTGCCCAGCGGTTGGCACAATTTGTAGGGGTCGAAGTCCACGCCATTGCAACAGATAATCGTTTAGTGGTCACGGTTGAACAAACACCAAAGGCTGGTATTGCTGATGTTATTGGGCAGTTTCATGATGTCAAAAATGTATTGTCTGCCGCCGTTATTTACCAGCACAGTGAAGATATTGAGCCTTTCATTTTATAGCTATGAGGAGAAGTCAGGATGGCATTGAGCAGACGTGATTTTATTAAAAACAATGCGATTGCCGCAACG
This sequence comes from Thiomargarita sp., assembly GCA_020726335.1. Taxonomy (GTDB): domain Bacteria; phylum Pseudomonadota; class Gammaproteobacteria; order Beggiatoales; family Beggiatoaceae; genus DYSU01. The sequence goes on from DYSU01000053.1 coordinate 564, forward strand.
GCTGCGGTTGCAGGTATTACGTTACCGACCATCACCAGCGCGGAAACCGATAAAATTCGCTGGGATAAAGCCGCTTGTCGTTTTTGTGGCACAGGCTGTTCGGTCTTGGTTGGAGTCAAAGATGGGCGCGTGGTGGCCACCCAAGGCGACCCCGATGCGCCCGTGAATAAAGGCCTTAACTGTATCAAAGGCTATTTTTTATCTAAAATTATGTACGGCAAAGACCGTTTAACCCAGCCTTTGTTGCGCAAAACCAACGGCCAATATGACAAAGAAGGTCAGTTTGAACCCGTTTCTTGGGATGAAGCTTTTGCCCTCATGGCAGAAAAATGGAAAGCCTCCATCAAAAAAGACAACGAAGCCAACAAAGGCAAATCTGTAGACGACATGGTTTCCAGCGTGGGCATGTTCGGCTCAGGCCAATGGACAGTGTGGGAAGGCTATGCCGCCTCCAAATTATACAAAGCAGGCTTTCGTTCCAATAACCTAGACCCCAACGCCCGCCACTGTATGGCTACGGCGGTGGTGGCGTTTATTCGCGGTTTCGGTATTGATGAACCCATGGGTTGCTACGATGATTTGGAACACGCCGATGCGTTTGTGCTGTGGGGTGCCAATATGGCAGAAATGCACCCCATTTTGTGGTCACGCCTGACGGACACCCGTTTAACCAAAGAAGGCTGTGAAGTGCATGTGTTGTCTACGTTTGAACACCGCAATTTTGAATTGGCCGACAATGGCATGGTGTTTGTGCCACAAAGCGACTTGGCCATTTTAAACTACATTGCCAACTATATCATTGAAAATGAAGCCTATAATAAAGACTTCATAGAAAAACACGTTAATTTCAAAAGCACGCCCACCGACATCGGCTATGGTTTGCGCCCTGAACATCCTTTAGAGCAAAGAGCGAAAAACGCGGGCAAAGGTGATTTAACGCCCATCACGTTTGAAGAATACGCCGCATCCGTCAAAGAATATACGCTGGAAAAAGCCAGCGAATTGTCAAGCGTGCCGCAAGAAAAACTGTTGCGTTTGGCCAAGTTATACGCTGACCCCAACAAAAAAATCAGCTCTTATTGGACCATGGGTTTTAACCAACACACCCGCGGCGTTTGGGCCAACGGCTTGTTATATAACGTCCATTTGTTGATGGGCAAGATTTCCGAACCCGGCAACAGCCCATTTTCCTTGACAGGTCAACCTTCTGCTTGCGGCACAGCACGCGAAGTGGGAACATTCGCCCACCGTCTGCCCGCCGATTATGTGGTGATGAAAAAACCCCACCGCGATATTGCCGAAAAAATTTGGAGCTTACCCGAAGGCACCCTTTCGGGCAAAATTGGCTATCATGCGGTGTTGCAAAGCCGTATGCTCAAAGATGGCAAACTCAATTGCTATTGGGTTCAATGCAATAACAACATGCAATCTGCGGCCAACATGAATGAAGAAACCTACCCCGGTTGGCGCAATCCCGATAACTTTATCGTGGTTTCTGACCCATACCCCACGGTTTCTGCCATGGCGGCTGATTTGGTCTTGCCCACCGCAATGTGGGTGGAAAAAGAAGGCGCGTATGGCAATGCAGAGCGGCGTACCCAATTTTGGCGGCAACAAGTGAGCGCACCCGGTAAAACCCGCTCTGACTTATGGCAAATGGTTGAATTTTCTAAATATTTTAAAATCAGTGAAATCTGGCCAGCCGATTTGATTGCCAAAAAACCTGAATTGGCGGAAAAAACGTTATATGACGTTTTATTTGCCAACGGCAGTGTCGATAAATTTCCCCAAACCACGGTCAAAGACAGCGCGGGCAACGAATACGGCAACCAAGAAATGGAAGATTTTGGTTTTTATCTGCAAAAAGGCTTGTTTGAAGAATACCGCCGCTTTGGCACAGAAGGGCCGAAAAAAGGCCACGAATTGGCTTCGTTTGATGCCTATCATAAGATGCGTGGTTTGCGTTGGCCTGTTATCAAAGGCAAAGAAACGCTGTGGCGGTTTCGTGAAGGCTATGACCCGCATGTGGCTGCAGGCGAAGACATTAAATTTTATGGCAATGACGATGGCCGTGCCAACATCATCACCGCACCTTATGAGCCTGCGGCTGAATCACCCGATAAAGAATATGATTTATGGTTGTGTACGGGTCGGGTATTGGAACACTGGCATTCAGGCAGCATGACCCGCCGCGTGCCTGAATTGTACCGTGCTTTTCCCGATGCTCTGGTTTTCATGCACCCAGATGATGCCAAAGAACGCCATTTGCGCCGTGGTTTAAGCGCAGTTATTCAAAGTCGGCGCGGTGAAATCAAGGCACGGGTGGAAACCCGTGGCCGCAACCGTCCGCCCAAAGGATTGGTTTTCATTCCTTGGTTTGATGAAGGGCGGTTGGTCAATAAACTGACTTTAGATGCCACTGATCCGTTATCCAAACAAACGGATTACAAAAAATGTGCAGTGAAAATCACCAAAGCTTAACGCATTGAATACCAAACATTATGGCACACCAAAAACCAGCACCACGCCCCATTAATCGGCGGCAATTTTTAGGCGAAACCGCGCAAATGTTGGCCGCCAGCAGTTTGATCGCCATGGGATTGATGGGTTATGGCAAACACAGCCACGCTTTGCCTGCCACGGCATTGCGTCCACCTGGGGCATTGCCTGAAGAAGATTTTCTCGGCGCATGTATTCGTTGCGGTTTGTGTGTGCGCAGTTGTCCCTATAACACCTTGAAATTGGCACAAGTAGGCGATGACATCGCCACGGGAACACCTTATTTTATCGCCCGCGATGTGCCTTGTGAAATGTGTGAAGACATTCCCTGTATTCCCGCTTGTCCTACCCATGCGTTAAACCACGATTTGAAAAAAATCGACCAAGCTAAAATGGGGCTGGCGCAAATCACCGACCAATCCGCTTGTATTGCGTTTTTGGGCTTGCGTTGTGAGGTCTGTTATAACGTTTGCCCCGTTCGCGGCAAAGCCATCACTTTGGAACGGCAACACAATGCCCGCAGTGGTAAACACGCTTTGTTTATCCCTGTGTTGCATTTTGATGCCTGTACAGGCTGTGGCAAATGTGAAGAAGCGTGCATTTTAGAAGAGGCGGCGATCAAAGTGTTGCCCATCGCCTTGGCCAAAGGCAAAATGCAAGCACATTACAAAGTGGGTTGGCAGGAAAAACAACAGGCAGGCCAAGCATTGGTCACACCTGATGTTGAACACCAATTCAATTTACCCAGCGGCAAACGTTATGATTATTATGGCGAAGGCTTGGTGGACACGCCTGAAGAGATTGCACCACCCTTTGCCAACAATCCGTTGGACAGTTTGAACCAAAAACAGGAACCTTAACATGGCCAATCCAGCGAAAGAAGCAGGGCTTGCGGCGATAAGAAGCAAAGGCTGGTGGCGGGCTCATCAGTGGTTGTTCTTGCGTCGCTTCAGTCAATTGTTGGTACTGGGCTTGTTTTTGTCTGGGCCTTGGTTTGGGCTATGGGTGATAAAAGGTAATCTTAACAGCAGTTTACTGTTAAACACCGTGCCGATGACCGACCCTTATATCTTGTTGCAATCTCTGTTTGCCGCGATGTTGCCCGCCAGCACCGCGTTCATAGGTGTAGCGATTGTGCTGGGTTTTTATTTGGTTGTTGGCGGACGGGTGTATTGCAGTTGGGTGTGTCCTGTCAATATCATCACCGATGCCGCCGCATGGTTGCGCCGTCGTTTCAATTTTAAAGGCAAAAATTTCAGCATTAACCGCCATGTGCGCTATTGGTTGTTGGGCTTAACCCTGATTTTGGCCTCACTCAGCGGCAGTTTGTTGTGGGAATTGGTTAATCCTGTGTCCATGTTGCATCGCGGTTTGCTGTTTGGCTTGGGCTTGGGTTGGTATGTGATTTTGGCGGTGTTTTTGTTCGATTGGCTGTTGAGCAAAAACGGTTGGTGTGGTCATTTATGTCCTGTCGGCGCGTTTTACAGTTTGGCTACTGTGGTTGCACGGGTGCGCGTCAGTGCCGATAAACGCGCACAATGCGATGATTGCATGGATTGTTTCGCCGTTTGCCCCGAACCACAAGTGATCAAATCTGCGTTGAAAGGCGCAGATCAGGGCATAAGTCCCGTGATTTACGCCGCCAACTGCACCAATTGTGGTCGTTGTATTGATGTCTGTGCCAAAGATGTTTTTGCTTTTCAATGGCAAAAATTTATTAAATAGTGTCTTTATATTGTGCCAAAGTGGAGAATGATTATGAAAAAACGATTCGTGCCGTTATCTTTTTTAATGCTGTTGTTGGCGACAACGCTGACGCTGTATGCTGAAGAATTGCAATCTTTGCGCGGCAACACGCCGTTGAGCGAAGAATCCATGCCGGCTGAAAACAAACCTTGGGCAAAAGATTCAGAGCCGATTGCCCGCAATTATGTGCAACAGCCGCCATTAATTCCCCATTTAGTTGAAGGTTATGTGGTCAATATCAAATTCAATAAATGTATGAGTTGTCACAGTTGGACAAACTACCAACAAAACCGTGCCACCAAAATCAGCCAAACCCATTTTAAAGACCGTGATGGCAATGATTTGGCCACGGTATCACCTCGCCGCTATTTTTGTACCCAATGTCATGTTCCCCAAGTCAATGCAGAGGCTTTAATTGAAAACACTTTTAAACCGGTTGAAGCGGTCAGTCAATAACAGCCCACTTTAAGGAGAACGGACATGAAAACAAGTTTCAAAGTGCTGGTACTCGGTTTTATCATTGGGGTGATGTTTTGGGGCGGGTTTAACTGGACTTTAGAATTGACCAACACCGAATCGTTTTGTATTTCGTGCCACGAGATGAAAGAAAATGTCTACATGGAATATCAAAACACCATCCATTACAACAACCGTTCAGGGGTGCGCGCCACCTGTCCTGATTGCCATGTGCCAAAAGAATGGCTTTACAAAATCAAACGCAAAATCCAAGCATCTAACGAGTTGTATCATAAAGTATTAGGCACGATTGACACGCCTGAAAAATTTGAAGCCAAACGATTAGAGCTGGCTTTACACGAATGGCAACGGATGAAATCAGCCGACTCACGCGAATGTCGCAACTGCCACGATGAAGAATCCATGGATTATACCAAACAAGGCCGCCGTGCGATTTATGCCCATTCCGAAGAAGCCAAAAAAACCGATAAAACCTGTATTGATTGCCATAAAGGCATCGCTCACAGCCTCCCCGCCAATTGGGAACAAGCCGCCAAAGACGCAGGTTTGTAACCGCCAACCTCCCAAATCATCTGGTTTGGGAGGGTTAAAAACATTTCCCAGCTAATCATCCAGACTCTCATGTATTATCGGAAACGGAAACCATGAAAAAGCGAATCTTATTTCTTTGCACGGGCAACTCGTGCCGAAGCCAGATGGCTGAAGGCCTTATTAATCATGATTTCAGCGGTCAGGTCAGGGCATTTTCCGCTGGAACTGAACCAAAGGGGTTGAATCTCAAGGCTGTTCAGGTCATGGCAGAATTGGGCATTGATATTTCTAAAAATACCGCCGATCACATCAGCCAGTATGAGGGCCAACCCTTTGATTTTGTTATCACACTTTGTGGCGATGCCAACGAAAAATGCCCCCTCTTTTTCGGTGGCGTGCATCGAACTCACATGGGGTTTGATGACCCACCCAAAACAATCGGCAGTGAAGAAGAGGTGATGAATGTGTATCGCAGGGTAAGGGATGAAATACGAGAAAAAATAGGTGTTTATCTTTGCCAAGCAATCGGCGATTGATCACAAGGGTTCATTATGTTGCATGGATTAACTAAAAAACTTTCTTTTCTCGACCGTTATCTAACCCTTTGGATTTTCCTTGCCATGGCCATCGGGGTGATTGGCGGATGGTTGTATCCAGCGGTTAAGAATGTGGTCAACACCTTTTCCGTTGGCACCACCAACATTCCAATAGCCATTGGCTTGATATTGATGATGTATCCACCGCTGGCCAAAGTCCGCTATGAAGAACTTGGCGAAGTGTTTGCCAACAAAAAGATTTTGACTATTTCACTCATCCAAAATTGGATCATCGGACCCATTCTGATGTTTGTGCTGGCCATCGTGTTTCTTGGTGACTACCCAGAATACATGATCGGTCTCATCATGATTGGCTTGGCCCGTTGCATTGCCATGGTCATTGTCTGGAATGAGTTGGCAAAAGGAAACACCGAGTATTGTGCCGGATTGGTGGCCCTTAACTCGGTTTTTCAAGTTTTGTTTTACTCGGTATATTCTTGGCTGTTCATCACGGTGCTTCCGCCTTTGTTTGGCTTGGAAGGGGCTGTGGTTGAAGTGTCTATCAGCCAAATCGCTGAAAGTGTGGCCATCTATCTGGGTATTCCCTTCATCGCGGGAATGATGACAAGATTGTTTTTGGTTAAAATCTATGGCCGAGATTGGTACGAGCAAAAGTTCATTCCCAAGATCAGCCCCCTCACGTTGGTCGCTTTGTTATTCACTGTTGTCGTGATGTTCAGTTTGAAAGGCGAACTGATCGTCTCCATCCCAATGGATGTAGTGCGCATCGCCATTCCTCTGGTCATTTATTTTGTGACCATATTCTTGGTCAGTTTCTTTATGGCAATTAAAGCGGGTGCTGACTACAGCAAAACAGTGACAGTGGCATTCACTGCCACAGGCAATAATTTTGAACTGGCGATTGCCGTTGCGGTCGCCGTATTCGGCATCAACTCAGGTGTGGCTTTTGCGGCGGTCATCGGTCCACTGGTGGAAGTTCCAGCATTGATTGCTTTGGTCAATATCGCCTTTTGGCTACAAGGCAGATTCTATGGCTCTGATCTGAGCGAAACAGTCAAAACTTGACTGTAGCACCCAGATCGGCCTGTTATCAAACGGATCGGCTTCCCTTAATTTTTGCCATTGCTGGGGATTTTTTTGAACTGTTCTAAGCCGCCGTCTTGTTCATACAATGATAACACGTCATCTTTAAGGTCAACTTGGTGATAAGTGCGCAATACTTTTTGGTCATTGCTGGTGAGGGTCAACTGGCCGTTCGACCACTGCCATTGGCCTGCTTCAAACGGTAAACTGTTCAAATGTGACATAAAATAATGCACACCGTCATTGATGCCAAATGTCAATTCCAAACCATAATCGCTGGCCACACTGCGCCACGAACCCAATAAATCTTCCGTTTTAATCAAAGCAAAATGTTGCGCATCATGGGCATTGGCCAAATAAATTCTTTGCAAAGATTGCACACGGTAATGGCTCTCCGCGCCCATACACAACTGATAAATGGTTTCTGCATTTTGTGGTGTGTTGTTTTTTTGCGCCAAACATTGGCTGTCACGGTATTTTAACCACGCCCGTTGGGCTTCTTTCAACGCATTACTTTGATTTTTATCTAAAATTTTGCTGATTTTTTGATAAATTTGGTTCAACTGTTGGTCAGCTTGCTGATAAAAGTTTTTGGCACAAGGCAACATTTGTTCCTCAGGTAATTGCTCACATGAACTGGCAACCGCTTGTATTGTATAAAAAAAGCTAAAAAATAAAGTCCATAATGGATATTGCATAACATACTCCTGTCCGATTTTTTTATAAAGAGGCTTATATTATAAATCCTTGGTTTAAAAAACCAATCAAATAACCTAAAATAGCCTCTTTTTTTATATTTAAATGATGATGTCTTTTTTTTGGCAACTAAAACAACGTTTTTTCCCCCAACCGATTGATTGGGTGAGCGACAAAATCCCTGCGGCTTATTTATGGGAAGCGCAACCTGCAACCCATTTTTACGGTGACACCGCTGTACCCTTGTTTGCAGGTCAAGGCTTGCGTTTTACTTTAACCGCACAAAGCACTGAAATTAAAGGCATTTGTCTGCGTTTTGGCACTTATCAACGGCGAAATCATAACCATTTATGGTTAAAGACCCCTGTTGGCACACAACGGATTGAAGCCAAAGATTTAATTGACAACCAATACCATTGCATTGAATTTGCCCAGCCTGTACGCAGTCAACCACAGCAACTGATTGAATTTGAATTAATTTCATCTGATGGCGGTGAAAACAATGTGGTGGCGGTTTGGTGCAGTCAACAATTGCCCGCGTTTGTACCCATGGATTTAAGCCAAAAACTGGATTTTAGCCACGATGCGCCTAAAGTCAGCATCGTTATTCCCGTGTTTAATAAAGCGTTATACACTTATAACTGCTTGTTACAACTTCTGGCGTGTGATCGCCACATTGCCCAAGAAATCATCGTGATCAACAACGCATCCAGCGATGAAACTGCGCAATTGCTCAACCAAGTGTCGGGCATCAAAGTGGTTAATAATGATGAAAATCAAGGCTTTGTCGGCGCGTGTCGCCAAGGTGCGGCTTTGGCGCAAGGCGAGTTCATTTTGTTTTTAAACAACGACACCCAAGTGATGCCCCACTGGTTGCAAGCGATGTTGACTAAAATGGCCGATATGCAGGTGGGGGCGACAGGTTCAAAATTGATTTATCCCGATGGCCGTTTACAAGAAGCGGGCGGTATTATTTTTCGTGATGGCAGCGGCTGGAATTATGGGCGTTTGCAAGACCCCACCGACCCCGAATTTAATCAAAGTCGGCCTGTGGATTATTGTTCAGGCGCGAGTTTGATGATTCGCACTGATTTGTGGCGAGCTGTGGGCGGTTTTGATGAGCGTTACGCCCCTGCCTATTATGAAGACACTGATTTATGTTTTGCCGTGCGTGATGCCGGTTTTGAGGTGGTCTATTGTCATGATTCTCTGGTGGTGCATCATGAAGGCATCACTGCAGGCACCGACACCCAAGCGGGTTATAAAGCTTATCAAACCATCAACCACCAAAAATTTTTGGCCAAATGGGCAAAGGTATTGCCCCAACAGTGTCCACCGCCGCCAGAGGTCACACCGCAACAAGCCGCACGGCGGTTGTGCTGACTTCTATCGCAAACAACAGCGATAGCGATTATTTAACTTTAATGCCAGAGGCTTTGTGTAAGGTTTTTAATTTGGCGGGCGTATCATTTTGATACAAGGTTTTAGGCACGGGTTTACCTAAAATGTCAGGTATTTCAGTAACTTTCATATCTGATATTTTCACATCGGATATTTTTATGTCGGGCATTTCAGTCACCGTCATGGTTTGCTCACGGTGGGTTGGCATTTCTTTAATCACCATTTCAGTAAAATTTTTAATCGCAGGCAAATCTTGAATGCTTAATTTTTCATATAATTCAGGGATTTCTTTAATATAAGCGTCCAATTGTGGCAAATCTTTAATATGCAATTCTACAGCCGAATTTTACTCATCGGTGTGCCATAAGCAATATTGACATCCACACGAAAACAGCGGCGGTTTGCATTTGTTTGAAAACCAAAGCCCACGCCAAGCTTATGTAAAATTGCGCTTGAAAACCCAAGGCCAAAACCGCGACGCAATCGGCGCAAAAGTCACGCTATATGCAGGCGATTGGCAACAACAGCAAATGATCAAAACGGCCAGTTCGTATTTATCGCAATCGGCATTGGATTTGACTTTTGGCTTGGGCAAGCACCGCCGCATCGATAAAATTCACATTCGCTGGCCTGATGGCCGTGAACGGATTTTCACCGATTTAGCCCGCAACCAGCATTATTTAATTCAACAACACAGCCCAGTGGTGGCCGAATTGGATGAATTTGGCCTCGCTTTTGTCAATATAAAACGCGGCGAATTTAACATGGGCAGTCGCAAAAACAAAGACATCTACGCCAATGAAGACGAAATACCGCGCCATCAAGTCAGCATTAACCGCGATTTTCAAATCAGCCAATATGAAATCACGTTGGCACAATTCAGCCGTTTTATTCGTGTGGCCAAACGTCAAGATTTACTTACCGCCGAATTTCAACAACATAACAACTACGGTCAAAACGCGCCTGTGGTGTGGGTGTCGTGGCAGGATGCT
>DYSU01000026.1 GCA_020726335.1 Thiomargarita sp.
AAAGATGAAAAATTAAAAGATGAGACATTTTGGATTGTAAGAAAAAATGATAATACTTCAAGTCTTGAAAGCTGTAAACGTAATCCAATCAGAACGTCTTATGATCTTCTTTGGAATGAAATAAAGGAAAAAAATAAAGTAACTATTCAAAATACATTAAGACGAATCCTTGAAAATTACTTTACTTTTCAGGGAAAAAGCTTATATAGTTTAGCAGAAAAATTTGAAAATGAGGAAGAACAAAATGTTTGTAGATCTTTAATTTTATGGATGCATGATGGTTCACATCATATCCTTGATGATCTTCATGTGGATAATAGTAACGTAACTATTGAACGTTATTTATCTGTATTTAAAGCTATATTTGATAAAACTGGACATATAGAGCATTATAAAATGATGGAGGAGAGGAATAAAGGTTGCAGAGAAAATTAGCTGCGCAAATCCTCATTTTGATGAAAATATGTATTTTCCAGTGGCGATAATTTGAACGTTTTGTTGGGGTTTTTGCCTTGATTTTGTCATGACGACAGCCCTTGTTGAAAATTAAAATGAAACAAATTCAAACAGTTAAGCAGTTGCGTCGGGTGTTGCCCACGTTGACAGACATTGCTTTGGTGCCAACCATGGGCAATTTACACGCAGGTCATTTGGCGTTGGTCAAACACGCCCAACAGCAGGCGCGCCATGTGGTGGTCAGTATTTTTGTCAATCCGTTGCAATTTGGCGCAAATGAAGATTTTGCCGATTATCCGCGCACCTTGGCGCAAGATATTGAAAAATTGGAGAAATCAGGGGTTGCGCTGTTGTTTGCCCCCCGCGTGGCCGACATGTATCCGCGTCCGCTGGCGCAAACCACCCAAGTGCAAGTGCCTGAACTCAGTGATATTTTATGCGGTGCCAGTCGGCGCGGTCATTTTGTCGGCGTGACCACGGTGGTCAATAAATTGTTCAATTTGGTGCAACCCAAAGTCGCCGTGTTCGGCCAAAAAGATTATCAGCAATTGCTGTTGATTCAACGTATGGTTGAAGATTTGGCCATGCCAATTCAAATTTTAGCCGTGCCAACCCACAGAGAAGCCGACGGTTTGGCCATGAGTTCGCGCAATGGCTATTTGAGCGCAGCGCAACGCGCTGTTGCCCCGCAGTTGTACCGCAGTTTAACCGAGGTTAAACAACACGTTAGCCAAGGCGAGCGCGATTTTGCCCGCTTGGAACAAACAGCCATCGCGCAATTGCAGTGCGCGGGTTTTGTGCCGGATTATGTCAGCATTCGCCACGCGCAAACGTTGGCCACAGCGCAAACCGATGACCACGATTTGATGGTACTGGCCGCCGCCAAACTGGGCAAAACCCGTTTGATTGACAACCTTGCGTTATGAGTGCCTTTGAATACAGCGCGTTAGACCACAAAGGCCGCAGTCAAAAAGGGGTGTTGGAGGGCGATCATGCGCGCCAAATCCGTACCCAATTGCGCGACCGAGGCTTAACGCCGTTGAGCGTGGTGGCGGTGCATCAAAATACCCCCCAAAAAACCGCCAAACCTTCCAATCTGCGTTTATCCGCCACCGAATTGGCGTTGTTGACCCGCCAATTGGCCACTTTAATCAGCGCGGGCATGGCGATTGATGAAACCTTGCAAGCGGTGGCCCAGCAAGCAGAACGCAAGTCCATGATTTCTATGTTATTGGCCGTGCGCGCCAAAGTGACCGAAGGCCACAGTTTGGCCGAAGGCTTGACTTTGTTTCCCAAAGTATTCCCCAAAATGTTTCAAGCAACCGTGACCGCAGGCGAGCAATCGGGGCATTTGGCGTTGATTTTGGAACGGTTGGCCGATTACACCGAAAACCGCCAGCATTTGCGGCAAAAGACTTTGTTGGCTTTGTTTTATCCCGCGTTGCTGACTTTGGTGGCGGTGGTGGTGATGGTCGGTTTGTTGACGTTTGTCGTGCCGCAAGTGGTGCAAGTGTTTGTTTCAATGAAACAAAGTTTGCCGTGGTTGACCCAAGCTTTGATTGATTTCAGCTATTTTTTGCGCCACTGGGGCGGCGTGTTGTTGTTGCTGTTGTTGCTGGCGGTGTGGATGTGGCGGTATGCGTGGCGTTGGCTTGCGTTTCGCTGTTGGGTGCATCGGCAATTTTTGCATTGGCCTGTGATTTCAAGGCTGGTGCGCGGTGCCAATGTGGCGCGTTTTACCCGTACTTTGAGTATTTTATTGGACAGCGGTGTGCCGTTGTTGGAGGCTTTAAGCCTCAGCCAAGAGGTGGTCAGCAATTGTTTGTTGCGTCAAGCGGTGGTTGATGCCAGCGAAGAAGTGCGCCAAGGCGGCAGTTTGTCGGCGGCTTTGGGGAAAAGCGGTTTGTTCCCGCCGATGATGGTGCATTTGATTGCCAGTGGCGAAAACAGCGGCCAGTTGGCGCAGATGCTCAACCGTGCGGCGGTGCATCAAGAACGCGAGTTGGAAACGGTGATTGCGGTGGTGTTGGGCTTGTTTGAACCGCTGTTGATTTTATTCATGGGGGGTTTGGTCTTGTTGATTGTGCTGGCCATTTTATTGCCGATTTTTGATTTAAATCAATTGGTTGGAGCTTGATTGAGCGTGATCAGAAAATGTTTGTTATACTCCTCTGTTTTGTGTAATGAGCGGGATTAATCATGAGTCAAAAAGGTAAAATGAATGTGGTCTTGTGTTGGCATATGCACCAACCTGAATATCGCAATGCGCTGACGGGTGAATATCAGCAACCTTGGACCTATCTGCACGCGATTAAAGATTACGTCGATATGGCCGCCCATTTGGAAGCCGTGCCAAAGGCCAAGGCGGTGTTTAATTTTACCCCGACATTATTGGAACAATTACAAGATTATAGCCAACAATTGTTTCATTTTCTGTACAACAACGGCCCAATTCATGACCCCTTGTTGGCGGCTTTGGCCAATCCTGTGTTGCCGTCCGATTGCAATCTGCGCCGTGCGTTGATTATGCAATGTGGCCGCGCCAATGCCAAACGCTTGATTGATCCATTTCCGCATTTTAAGCGGTTGATTAACATCTCTAAATGGCTGGAAAGCCAACCGCGTGACCGCTGTTATCTCAATGACCAATATTTGATTGACCTCTTGGTCTGGTATCACTTGGTGTGGCTGGGGGCAACGGTGCGTCGTTACCATCCTGTGGCGCAACATTTGATGCAAAAAGAGCGCGAATACTCTTTGCAAGACCGCCGTCAATTGCTCAAGCTGATTTATGAATTGATTAAAGACCTCATTCCACGCTATAGAAAATTGTTAGAAAACAGACAGATAGAGCTGTCAACCACGCCGTATGCCCACCCCATCATGCCTTTGTTGTTGGACATGCACAGTATTCACGAAGCCATGCCCAACGCGCCGTTGCCTGAACAATCGCATTATCCGCAAGGTGAAGAGCGGGTGCATTGGCATTTGAACAAAGGCCAACAGGTGTTTGAACAATGTTTTGGCCAAAAAGCCACGGGATGCTGGCCATCAGAAGGCAGCTTAAGCCGCGCCACTTTGCCATTGTTGAGCCAACACGGGTTTAAATGGACAGCCAGCGGCGAAAGCGTGTTGCGCAACAGCCTCAATCACAGCAAAACAGGCGACCAAACCATTCACAAGCCTTATCGGGTGACGGATGAAGCCATCACCTGTTTCTTCCGTGATGACCGCTTGTCCGATGCGATTGGGTTTGATTTTGTCGATTGGCACGCCGATGATGCGGTGGCTAATTTGATTCAAAATTTAGAGCGCATCGCCCACAACACCGATAACCCCGAAGACAAAGTGGTGTCCATCATTTTGGATGGTGAAAATGCGTGGGAATATTACCCTGAAAATGGCTATTATTTTCTCAGCGCGTTGTATCAACGGTTGGTGGAAAACCCGTTGTTGCATTTAACCACGTTCAGCGATTGCTTGCAGGGGTGTCCCACAGGCGAATTGACCACGTTGATTGCAGGCAGTTGGGTTTACGGCAGTTTTTCCACATGGATAGGCGATAAAGACAAAAACCGTGCATGGGATATGTTGGTTGATGCCAAAAAAGTGTTTGACGCACACATTGACAGCTTGACCGCCGAACAAGCGGAACAAGCGCGCATTCAATTGGCGATTTGTGAAGGCTCTGATTGGTGTTGGTGGTTTGGCGATTACAACCCCAGTGCTTCGGTCAATGATTTTGACCGTTTGTATCGCTTGCAATTATCGGCTTTATATAAAATTTTGCACGCTGAACCGCCTGAGTATTTAAGCCATGCGTTTTCTCATGGCGGCCAGCAACACGACAATCACAACCCCAGTGCGGGCGGGGCGATGCGCAAAGGCAGCTAAGCGTTTAACACTTGTTTTAATTGGGTTATTTCATAGTCATCGGTGATAATCCCGTCACCAATGGCTTTGAGCAACACCAAATAAATGCGGCCTTGGCGCACTTTTTTATCCACTTTCATCAAATTCAAAACCCGCGGGCTGTTCAGTTCAGCAGGCATTTGGGTGGGCAAGCGCAGGGCTTTGAGCAAGTTTTCAATGCGGCTTAAATCCTCTGCGCCAACCCAACCCAACCCAACCGACATTTGCGCAGCCAGACACATGCCGATGGCAATCGCTTCGCCGTGCAACACCCGCCCATAGCCCATGCCTGTTTCAATCGCGTGGCCAAAGGTGTGGCCTAAATTCAACAACGCCCGCACCCCACCTTCCCATTCATCTTGGGACACAATGTCCGCTTTGCATTGACAAGAACGCTCAATCGCATAGGCCAAGGCTTTGGGGTCGCGTTGCAACAAAGCGGGGTACATGCGCTCCAGCCAAGCGAAAAACGCCGCGTCACGAATCAAACCATATTTGACGACTTCGGCCAAGCCCGCGCTCAATTGGCGGTCGTCCAAAGTGTTTAAGGTGTTGGTGTCAATCACCACCGCTTGCGGTTGATGAAACGCGCCAATCATGTTTTTGCCCAACGAGTGGTTGACCCCCGTTTTACCGCCCACGGAAGAATCGACTTGCGCCAACAACGTGGTGGGGATTTGAATAAACGGCACGCCGCGTTGATAACAGGCCGCCGCAAAGCCCGCCATATCACCTACCACGCCGCCGCCCAACGCCACCACGGTAGTGTGTCGGTCACAATGGGCTTCCAACAATGCGTCAAATATTTGATTTAACACGCTTAAATTTTTATAGGTTTCGCCATCGGGCAAAATCACTGTGCGGGTATGGAATTGAGCAAATGCGGTTTTCACCGCCGATAAATACAAGGGCGCAACGGTTTCATTGGAGACAATCATCACTTGTTGGGCTTTGACATAAGGTTCAACCAAAGCGGCTTGTTGGAGTAAATCGCGGCCAATAAAAATTGGATAACTGCGCTCAGCTAAATTCACTTGCAATGTTTTCATACATCCCCTTTATATAAATGCAGATGACTTTCTCAAGCAGATAGGCTATGATGTGCGCCTGCTATGCGCCCGTGGCTCAGTTGGATAGAGCGTTGGCCTCCGGAGCCAAAGGTCGTGAGTTCGAATCTCGCCGGGCGCGCCATCATTAAAATTCACACTGAGCTTGTGTGGATTATACAACAATCATAAAAAATTGTGACATTTTAACCAATGTCACACGCAACATAAGCCTATAACCCTAACCCGATGCCAAGGATGCCATCGGTTGAACCCTCATGGATGATATTTTGATTACATGAGGTCGGACATGACGAAACAAACGGGGTTTACCTTGGTGGAACTCACCATGGTATTGATTATCATCAGCTTGTTATTGGGTGGCACCTTAAAAGGGCGCGAATTGATTTTTAACAGCAAAATCCACCGTTGCCAAGATGATTTCAAAACCATTGCTGGCGCAATTTATGGCTACAGTAACCGCTATCACGCATTACCCGGGGATGATAGCAAAGCAGATCGTTGGACTGGCGCAACCAAAGGCGATGGCGATGGTCAAATTGAAGGCGATTGGAATTCAACCACAGCCACGGATGAAACCCGTTTGGCATGGCAACACCTGCGCATGGCCAACTTGCTCACAGGCAAGAACACGGACGCGGCCACCCACAGTTTTGATGGCAACATCGGCATTGATCAGGGGCTGATGTCCATCGTGGGAACCATGGTGTGTATGAACAACATCCCTGCGGATGCGGCGGAAATCATCGACAGCAATATGGATGATGGCCAACGCAACGAAGGCAGTGTGCGCGCAGACACCAACCCCGTGTTGTCAAGCAAACCCACAGCGGCAACGTATACAGCGGGTAATTTATACACTGTTTGCTACCAAATTTAAGCATTGCATCCCTGTTATCGCTGGCGGTAAACTGTGGCAATCATTTTCACTTAAGGACATAGTATGAACTGGAAAAACAGAACCCTGTTTTTAGCGATGGGGTTGGCTTGTGTGGCGTTGAACAGCCAAGCGGCCACGCAACTTAAAAACCAAGATGCCATGGGCGGCATCAACAACATTTTGATTAACGATACACAAGCGCGCATGGAAACCCCGAAAGAAGGGCAATACATGATCATGCAGTTCAAAGACAAAAAAGCCTATGCCATCAACGACAAACAAAAACAAATCGTTGACATGGATGCACCCATGCCAGAAAACAAACCCAACCCCGCCAAACCTGAAGGCGATGCGCCTAAACCCGCCGAAGTCAAAGCCGAATTGGTCAAAAAAGATGCGGGGCCAAAAATCGCAGGTTATGACACGGTGCATTATCAAGTGTTGGCCAACGGTGAAGTATGCTCGGATGAATATTTATCAAGTGAAGCATTGAAAGTGGCGCATATCAAAGATTTTATTCAAGGAATGCAAGACTTTGCACAAGAACGGCGCAAACAAATGGGGGGTATGGGTGCGATGATGCAACAACGCCCTTGTTTTGCCGCAAAAGAGCAATTAAATGAACAGTTTAATCAAGCGGGTTTATCCATGCGCAGTGTTGATAAAGCGGGAAAAACCAAGCATGAAATCATTGAAATTAAAACCGATGTCAAAACCGATGAGCAGACGTTTACTTTGCCCAAAGATTATGCGGTTACCACGCCATTTGAAATGATGCAAAAAGCGTTGGCCAACTTGCCCAAACAAGGTCAAGGCATGGTTGATGGCAAACCACCTGCCGATGCCCAAACCCAAATTGAAAGCCTCATCAAACAACGCATGGAACAAAAAGCCCAAGAAGCGGCCAAAACGCAACCCTAAGGCTTGCCGATGTTGTGCCTTTGGCGCAACATCGTATGCACCCGTCAATACCCCCTGCTGACCATGTTATGTTAATGCCAGAATCAAAACATTTGTCTGTTATCCACGGATAATCCTTGCCAAAATGGCAAACTTTAAGGACGTTTTATGATTAGCAAGTTGCGCAATATAGCGATTATCGCCCATGTTGACCATGGCAAAACCACGTTGGTGGATAAACTGTTGGAGCAATCTGGCACATTGGGCGAACGTGCCGCGCCTGCTGAACGCATCATGGATTCCAACGATTTAGAAAAAGAGCGCGGCATCACCATTTTGGCCAAAAACACCGCGTTGCGTTGGCAAGATTACCTCATCAATATCGTTGATACCCCCGGCCACGCCGATTTTGGCGGTGAAGTTGAGCGGGTGTTGTCCATGGTCGATTCCGTGTTGTTGTTGATTGATGCCGTCGATGGCCCCATGCCGCAAACCCGTTTTGTCACCCAAAAAGCCTTGGCCTGCGGTTTGTGTCCAATTGTGGTCATCAATAAAATTGACCGTGATGGCGCACGCACCAGTTGGGCATTAGACCAAACCTTTGATTTATTTGACCGTTTAGGCGCAAATGACAAACAATTGGATTTCCCCGTGGTCTATGCGTCAGGCATGTATGGCTATGCCAGTTTACACGAAGACGAACGCGGCGGTGACATGACCCCGTTGTTTGAAACCATCATCAACCATGTGCCTGCGCCCAATGTTGACCCCGATGCACCGTTTCAATTGCAAGTCAGTTCATTGGATTATTCCAGCTATGTCGGCGTGATCGGCATCGGTCGCATCACCCGTGGGCGAATTAAAACCAACACCGCCGTGGCCATTGTCGGCAGCGATGCAATCAAACGCCAAGGCCGAATTTTACAAATTCTCAAATTCCATGGTTTGGAACGGGTGGAATTTTCCGAAGCCAGTGCAGGCGACATCATCGCGTTTACTGGGGTTGCGCCGCTGTTCATTTCCGACACTTTATGCGACCCCAATCAGGTTGAAGCCTTGCCCGCCTTAAGCGTGGATGAACCCACGGTCAGCATGACATTTCAAGTCAACAATTCCCCGTTTTCAGGCAAAGAAGGCAAGTATTTGACTTCGCGGCAAATTCGAGAACGTTTGCAACGCGAGTTGTTGCACAACGTGGCATTGCGCGTTGAAGACACCGAAGACCCCGATAAATTTTTAGTGTCAGGCCGGGGCGAATTGCATTTGAGCATTTTGATTGAAACCATGCGCCGCGAAAAATATGAACTGGGCGTATCGCGGCCACAAGTGATTATGAAAGAAATCGACGGCCAGTTGTGCGAACCGTATGAACAATTGACGGTTGACATCGAAGCGGGCAATCAAGGCGCGGTGATGGAACGGTTGGGTGAGCGCAAAGGCGAATTGCTCAACATGTTGCCCGATGGCAAAGGGCGGGTGCGGTTGGATTTTGTCATTCCTGCGCGTGGTTTAATCGGTTTTCGCACTGAATTTATGACAGCCACATCAGGCACAGGCTTGATTTATCATGTGTTTGACAAATACGCGCCTGTCAAAGCAGGCATCATCGGTGCGCGCAAAAACGGGGTGATGGTGGCCAATGGCCAAGGCAAAGCCTTGGGTTATGCCTTGTTCAATTTGCAAGACCGTGGCCGCATGTTCATCAGCCCCAGCGATGAAGTTTACGAAGGCATGATTGTCGGCATTCACCTGCGTGACAATGATTTGGTGGTCAATCCGCTCAAAGCCAAACAATTGACCAATGTCCGCGCCTCAGGCAGTGACGAAAACATCATTTTAACCCCGCCGATTCGTTTCAGTTTGGAACAGGCGTTAGAATTCATCAACGATGATGAACTGGTGGAAGTCACACCGTCGGCCATACGCTTGCGCAAAAAAACCTTGAGCGAAAGCGATCGCAAAAAAGCCAACCGCACTGCAAAAGTTTAAAAAAATCGAAGAAAACAACCCCTTTATTTTATTTGTTTGGGCGCAAGACGAACGTGTTCGTTGACTAAAATCAGGCTGACGATTTCTAAAGGGGGCAATTCTTCACCGCTTAAATGTAGTCGCACCGCTTTAGGTAAGCTCAAGCGTTCGCGGCCACTCCATTTTTGCAACCATTTGTTTTGATTGGCGGTTTCGGTGTTTTGGTTTTGAAGATTGTCATAAGCCAAATAGTCCAAATGCAGTTGATAGCCTGCAAACAACAGTATAGGTTGTTGTTCTTCAAGACGTTTTGTTGGATTATCGGCATAGGCGGGAACGGTGCGCAATTCCACACCTTTGTCTTCACCTGCTTTGATTTGCCATGCGCTTAAACCTGCTTGGCGTGCAGGCGAGGCGGTGGAAACCCATGTTAAAGCTTGGTCATCGCCTTCAAAGTGAATATACGGCGTGTTTTTCTCGGTTTCGACATAATAATGCGGGTAAGCGGCCTGCAAACTGGTGTCGATTTGCAACAAACCCAAGGTTAAATCCAATTGGTCATCAAGGCGTTGGCTGTTGCGTTGCCAGTCTTTCATCACCACATACATGCCGCCCGCCAACAAGCTCAACACCATGGCGGCCAAACTCATTGCCAGCAATAATTCCAATAAGGTGAAGCCCTGAACGCGGCGCATCACCGTTTTTTCAGTTGGCTTTGAATAAAAGCGATGCTCAACCGCTGTTTGCGCACCAACATCGCTTGGTCAAGTTGCTGTAAAAACGCCAGCAATTCATGGCTGTTGTGCTGGGCAAAATGTTTGAGAATGTATTGGGCGACAGGGGCAGGCAAGGCTAAACCGAGATTGTGCGCGGTTTGTTGCAAAAGTTCTTCTTGAGCTGAGGGTTTTAGGGGCGACAATTGAAACACTCCGCCCCAAACCAAACGGGAAACCAAATCGTGCAATTGAAAATTCAATTGCGCCACAGCTTGATTGGCGGCGATGAGCAAGGGAATTTGCAAATCCAACACTTGATTGAACAAAGCAAACAGCGCGTGTTCCCAGTCTGCTTTGCCCGCGATGGCTTGAATGTCGTCCAAACACAGGCCATCAACCGCACCCAAGTGCAATAACAGATCGGGCGATTCATCCAGCAATTGCGCCATGGGCAAATAAAGGGCCATTTTGCCGTGGGCTTGTAACCATTGCGTTGCCGCGTGCAGTAAATGGGTTTTGCCTGTGCCGCTGTCGCCCCACACATAAAACAAATGCGGTGGCCGGCCTGCTAAAATCGCTTGAATTTGTTGCAACACCGCGTCATTGCGGTCAGCGATATAATTGGCAAACGAAAATGAAGGTTGCACCAATTTTAAGTTGAGAGGCAGTTGTTGCATGGTTAATCAGACGGGCAGGCTTGTTGATAATAGGCCACAGCTTGGTTGATTTCGCCCATTTGCACCATCAATTCGGCCAACGCTTGATGACATTGCGGCGATTTTTGCAAATTTAAACTGGATTCCAAATACTGTTGCGCCTTGCCCCACAAGCGGTTTTTCATAGACAACCGCCCCAAACACAACAGCAATTGCGGGTCGTTGTAATGTTTGCGAATCCATTTTTCTGCATGGTGCAACTGCTGGGCAAGGTCAAATTCAATTTTGCTGTACAACGGCAATAAATCGCTGTGCCAATCGCTTTCCAAGGTTTCACGCAACACGGCTTCCGCCGCTTGCACTTGTTGCTGGCGCAATAAAAAATTCACATAAGTGCGACACACGGCAGGCAACAAACGCAGATTTTTCGGCAATTTTTGCCAAACAAACGGCAAGGCTTGATCTTGGGTGAGCAGGCCTTGTACCGTTTCCACTTCCAGCGTTTGGATTTGCGCTTGATTCAACGGCGTGTGTTTGCGCAACAACGGCAACAGTTGCCACAACGCAAGCCATTGTTGGCGTTGAAAATACACTTGGCTGAGCAAATCCAATACCTGTGGATGCTGGGGGTATTGTTGCTGAAGCGCGCTGATGGTGGCCAGTGCATCGTTGTCTTGATTTTGCGCCAATTGCAATTGGGTTTGCCATAATTTAACAGCGATTTCATATTGTTGCGTGGCCAATGCGGCTTGTAAATGCTGGTCGCGCTGGGGCAAAAGCTGTTGTTGTTGCGCACCATAGGCGGCGGCGAGCAAATGCACGGTTTCAGGCGGATGTTGCAACAATGATTTTTCCGCTTTTGTCCATTGCCCTTCAACCAACCATGCCAAGCCTTGCACCAAGCGGGTGTATTTTTTTTGTTCGTGTTTTTGTTGTTGGCGACTGCGCCAATAATCGCCAAAATGCCACAACAATGACAACAATCGCAACAACAGAGACAATACAAAAAAACTCAATAGAAACAATAAAATAAAAAAACTTAAACTGGTTTCCAACGTCCAATGGCCATAACCCAACACCACAAACCCTGTGTCTTGCACTAAAAACCACACAGTGGCCACGGCCAAACTGATGGTGAGCAAAATTAAAAAAAGTTTTTTCATTGCGCGCCCTCGGTGTTGGTGGGCGCGACAGCGGCGGGCTGTTGCAACATGGCCAATGTTTTTGAAATATCAGGCAAAACAGGGTTTAACACCACTTCTTGCCATTGGTTTAAACGGGTTTGCACGGTTTTAATTTCTGCCGCGTTGGTGTCGTAATAGGTGCGCAACAACTGCGTAATTGCTTGTAATTCTTGCTGAAAACTGGCTTGGTCGTGGCGTTGCAACTGCAACCTTGCCATGTCCAATTTGGCCTGCAAAGTTTGGCTCAACAAGGCGCGTTGGCTGGCTGACAACAGCCCGCGCTCGGCCTGTTCATTGTGGCGAATCACCACCAGTTGCCGTAATTCTTGCCATATCATCTGCGGTGTATGCGACCAATCAACCGCAACGGCAGGTGATTCTTCTGTTTTTTCAATGCCTTGTCTGGTTTGCAGGCCTTGCAACAACGGCCAGTGCGGCACTTGCGTGGCATCGTGGGCTAATTGCAAGTTCATGCCAATTAAATCAGGTTTTTCAATTAGTTGCAATTTTTCAATGTCTTGATTCAATTGCTGACGCACCAACAACAGTTCAGGGCTTTGCATGTCGCGCAAACGCAAATCCGCCGCTTTTAACGCCGACAACGCCGCGTCAATGTCGTGCGCCAACAACAAATGTTGGTTGGCAATATAAAGCAACGTGCTGATTTCATTGATATTATGGCTTTGGTTGTCGTTGATTTGCCGTAACTGTTGATAAAAGCCTTGCACCGATAAATTTAAATTTTGTTGCTGTTGTTGGATTTTTGCAACTTGGGCGGTTAATTGCGGCAACGCATCGGGCTGGGTTTGTTTTTCAATAAGGGGTTGAATTTGCGTGTTTAAATCAGCGATACGCTGTTCCAACGTTGTGGTTTGGTCATTTAGGGTTTGTTGGGTTTGCTGTAATTTCAACCACAAATCATAACTCAACCAAGCACCACCTGCCGCCATCGCCAATAATAACAATAATAACAATAACTTGGAAAAAAAACGTTTTTTCGGTTTTGCGATAACGGCGGTGGTGTTATCAATTTTGTCCAATGGGTCTGCATTCTCGGTTGACATCGTAGGCTCGCATGTGAAGGCTTGAACGCATTTTACCTGATTTTCAGCCAACATTTCAGGATAAAAATCCTAAAGGTTAAAACCTTTGCGCAAGACTTGCCATAATTTTTCATAGGCTTGGGCGGCGGTGCTGTCAGGGGCATAGCTGGCAACAGGGGCGCGTTGCAAACCCATTTGTTCAATAACGCTGGCATAGGGAATTTCGATGCGCAACAAGCCTTTATAATCTTTGGGTAACGATTCGATGATCTCTTTGTGCAGGTTTTTGCGACGGTCAACCATGGAAAAAAAAGGCATTAAACGCAAGTGTTTGAGGCTCTCTTGTTTGCAAAATTGCCTCAGTTGTTGCAAGGTGCGCAACGATAAGGTGGTGGGAATGACGGGGATCAACAAAGCTTCGGCGGCACAAAAAATATTCTCTGATAACAAAGAGATGCTGGGTGGGCAATCTAAAAATAGCACATCATAATTTTGCGCCAATGGCTTGAGTTTTTTTTGCAATTGTTGGGTTGGTTGGCTTGTACTGCTTAAACCAATGTCCAAATACCGATAAGAGAAATCAGCAGGCAATAAGTCTAAATTATTGAAATCTGTGCCTTTAATTAAATCGTCTAAATCTTTTTTGCCTTTTAATAAGCCGTCAGTGCCACCTTTAATTTTGGGTTTAATGCGAAAATAAAAACTGGCCGCACCTTGAGGGTCTAAATCCCAAATTAGCGTACGATAGCCCGCTTTTGCACATAAATAGCCTAAATTTACCGCAGATGCTGTTTTACCCACGCCGCCTTTGAGGTTGTAAACTGCGATGATTTTCATGATTTATCCTCTTGTTCGGTATGAAACAGTTGGCTGAAACGGTTTTGCCATTGTTGGCTGGCAAATTCGTTAAAACATTGGGCAAAATCTTGACGGGTTTGTTGTTGTTGTTGCAGTAAATCGGCAGTTAAAATACCCATGGCCATCACCGTTTGGGTTGCATTGGGGGTTTCTTGCAATAATTGTTGGGCAAAATGCTGTAATTTCTCAGATTGAACTTCAAAATCTTGAAAATTGCCCAAATTGTCTTGCAAACGTTTTAAGGCTTTAATCAGTGGCACGATCTGTTTTTCTGGATACAAACTTTCAAAAAATTCGATTAAATAGCGCAATTTCTTGCCTGTTTTGCGTAAATCATGCAAAGCAACCGATGGGGTATCGGTGTCAATCGCTTGGCCGTCGCGCAACAGCCGTTGATACATTTTCCAAATGCGGTTGTTGGCCACGGTTAAAATGGGTTTTTCGGCATTTTTGGCGGTGTTATTGTCGCTTTTGTGGCTTAAGGCGGTTTGCCATTGGTCAATAATCGCCTGATATTTCGCGCTTTGCAGTTGTTCGGCCAAGGTTTTTTGCGCGCTTTGGTGATGTTGGCGTAAAAATTCATGCAATAAATCTAAATCTTGTTGAACCTTTTCAGGTAAACGGGCTTTATATTCGTCGAATTTGAGCAAATAAACGTCCATATCACGCGTTTCGCTGGTAATTTGCCCCAGCCATGCAAAATGGGCTTGAAATTGTTCGATGGTGTCGGGATGGATGACCTGTTTAATTTGGTTGAGTGCGGAACGGGTGCGACGAATGGCCACGCGAAAATCGTGGAGAAATTCAGAATCTAAATCCGCGCACGTCCCCGCATGGTTATCCCGCATCATTTGCAATAAACGGCTTAAAATGGCGTGCATCGCTTGTTGTGCGGGCATGTCGGCTGTCAGTTGCAAGTTCAATTTATTGCTGTAGCTGACAGGATTTTTGCCTTCGTGGTTGAGCAATAAATTGATAAGGGGTTGATTTTGCACGCTAACGTGGTATTCCAGTAACAATTCTTCCAGTCGTTTAACAGGTTTTTGATAGCCTTTAACAGGGAAAACCTGCAATAAACGGCAAATGATTTCGTTTTGCTCCATGGGTATACGACTGTATTGCGTAAACATTAAGCGTAAAATGATTTTTTGTTCATCATCTAAAATATTTAAAACTTGTTTTTGAATGTGAACTTGGATTTGTTCAATTAAAGCGCGCACGTTTAATAACGGTTTTAAGGTGTTTTTTAATGATAAGTCATTAATTTCCCAAAAAAAACGCGGCATTTTTTTGATGGCAATACAGTGTTGTTGTTGGGGTGTTTGCCAAACGGCATGACACAGGTTTTTTTGAACAGATTTTTTTGAATGCTCAGTAAAAACAGTGTGTTGGGCAAGATAAAGCCGAGAATCAAAGCTGTCATAATAAGTGCGTTGCACTGTTTGCATTGAATCGGTTTGAACGGTGAAAATTTTCTGTAGTTTTTCTTGTAGTTTGAGCCAATCGCTCTCTTGTTGAAGTGCATAGCAGGTTGTATGGGGTTGTGGCATCATGGTCATGAACATCCTTAAGGTTATTTTTTGTCGATAGGCTCGTCTTCCACGCGCAATTGTTTGGAAACCCAACGTTGGATTGACATCCTCTCCGCCCTTAACCTCACGGTTGCCCGCTCATGCTGGGAAGGGCGGGAATTTCTTCCCCGTGCGTCCCACGGTTCGTCACACAATAGCAATATAATTTTTGCTTCGCAAGCGGCTTATATCTCTGCCCTGAAGAACGGCGTTTTTCGCGCGACGGATAAAGCCGCCCTTGTCAAACCCATGTGCTTATTCACGGTGATAAGGGTGTTGATTCAATAAACTCCACGCCCGATAGAGTTGCTCGGCCAACACCACCCGCACCAACGCATGGGGCAAGGTCAATGCCGACAATGACCAACGCAGATCAGCGCGTTGTAAACAGTCGCTGGCCAAACCTTCTGGGCCGCCGATTAAAAAGGCCACGTTGCTGTGCTGTTGCCAATGATGGAGTTGCTCAGCCAATTGCACACTGCGCCAACTGTGGCCACGTTCATCCAACGCCACCACCTTCGCATGGACAGGAATTGCCGCCAACATTTTTTGCCCTTCTTGTTGTTGACAGCGGTCAATGGCCACATTTTTACTGCGTTTCTGCAAGGGAATTTCAATCAATTTGAGCGCAAACGCGCCGTTCAGCCGCTTGGCATAATCGTCAAAGCCTCGTTGCACCCACAACGGCATTTTTTGCCCCACGCTGATGATATGTAATGCCATCAATGCACGCGAGTGTCTTCGCTTTCTTCTTTGAAGGAAATGTGATCCAAATCGGCCAGCGGGTCACGGCCTTTGGATTCTTTGCTTTGTAATTTAATTTGCAACCGCAATTCGTTGACTGAATCGGCGTTTTGTAATGCGGCTTCCATGGTGATCAGATTGTCTTCATACAAATCAAACAAGGCTTGATCAAAGGTTTGCATACCCAGCTCGCGTGATTTTTTCATAATCGCTTTGATGCCGCCGACATCAGCATTCATGATCAATTCAGCAATCAACGGTGAATTCAATAAAATTTCAATCGCCGCCCGCCGCCCGCCGTCAATGGTTTTGACCAAGCGTTGGGAAATGATGGCGCGCAAATTCAAGGACAAATCGGCAAACAATTTTTTTTGTTTGGCCGTGGGAAAAAAGCCGACGATGCGATCCAAGGCTTGGTTGGCGTTGTTGGCGTGTAAAGTGGCCATTGCCAAATGGCCTGTTTGCGCAAATTCCATCGCAAAATCCATGATTTCCGCGCTGCGAATTTCACCCAATAAAATCACGTCGGGGGCTTGACGCAAGGTGTTGTGCAACGCCGCTTCCCAACTGCGAGTGTCCACGCCGATTTCCCGTTGCATGATCACACAATTTTTATGGGGATGAACGTATTCAATCGGGTCTTCTAAAGTGATGATATGGCCTTTGCTGTTGGCATTTCGGTGGTCAATCATCGCCGCCATGGTGGTGGATTTCCCTGAACCTGTGCCGCCAACCACGATAATCAAACCGTTTTTATAGCTGATGACCTCTTTTAACATCTCGGGTAAATTCAGTTTTTCAAAGGTTGGCACTTCGCTGGTGATGGTGCGTGCCACCAAACCGTTGCAACCTTGTTGCACAAACGCATTACAGCGAAACCGCCCAATACCCGCAGGCGCGATGGCAAAATTGCATTCTTTGCTTTCCTCAAACTCCTTCAACTGCTTGTCGTTCATGATGCACTGGGTCATGGCTTTAGCATCGTCAGGCGACAACGCTTGTTTCATCACGGGGGTCATCACCCCTTTGATTTTAAAGGCGGGCGGAAAACCTGTGGTGATGAACAAATCAGAGGCATCTTTTTTGATCATCAAGGTCAATAAATCGCGCATCAATTTACTGGCTTTATCTTTATCCATCAGCGTCTCCTAAATGATTGAATCTTTATTGACGGCCACTTCACGCGCCGCCTCGCGGGTGATGACTTTATCGCGCACCAGTTGTTGCAAACGTTGATCCAGTGTCTGCATCCCAAATTTTTGCCCCGTTTGAATCGCCGAATACATTTGCGCGATTTTATTTTCACGAATCAAGTTACGAATCGCAGGCACGCCGATCATGATTTCATGCGCCGCCACCCGTCCGCTGCCGATTTTTTTCAACAAAGTTTGGGAAATCACCGCTTTCAGTGATTCAGACAACATGGCGCGAATCATGTCTTTTTCCGCCGCTGGGAATGAATCCACAATGCGGTCAATGGTTTTGGCCGCTGAACTGGTGTGCAAGGTGCCAAACACGGCGTGACCTGTTTCCGCCGCGCTCAAAGCCAAGCGGATGGTTTCTAAATCGCGCATTTCACCGACCAAAATCACATCGGGGTCTTGGCGCAAGGCAGAGCGCAAGGCTTCAGAAAATCCCAGTGTGTCACGATGCACTTCCCGTTGCGACATCATGCTTTTTTTGGTTTGATGTACAAATTCAATGGGGTCTTCAATGGTGAGAATATGGCCTGCTTCATTGTTGTTGCGATAATCCATCATCGCCGCCAATGTGGTCGATTTCCCCGAACCCGTGCCGCCTGTGACCAAAATGATGCCACGCGGATACATGGCAATTTCTTTAAATAATTCAGGGGCATTGAGTTGTTCTAAGGTGAGAATTTTCGATGGAATGGTGCGAAATACCGCACCTGCACCGCGATTTTGGTTGAACGCATTGACCCGAAACCGTGCCAAACCCGGGATTTCAAACGAAAAATCGCATTCTAAATATTTTTCATAGTCTTTGCGCTGTTTGTCATTCATGATGTCGTACACCATGTCATGCACTTGTGAATGCTCCAGCGGCGGGAGGTTGATTTTTTTCATACTGCCGTGAACCCGAATCATCGGCGGCACGCCTGCGGATAAATGTAAGTCTGAGGCATCATTTTTTACCCCAAAAGCCAGCAATTCACCGATGTCCATCAGTCATCCTCATTAGAATAAAATCTTGTTATTTCAGCCATTTAACAAGCGTTGTCTGAATGCCAACGAAAATAAATAAGCCACATCCAGAATTGGAATTTTTTGGCCTTGACGCAAAAAACAGGACAGCGCAAGTTCTGCCCAATGAGGTGTATAGCCTCTTTCGCCTGTTGTCGGCAGATCACAGGCTTGGGCATCGCTGACTTCCACTGATTCAGGCGGTTTTTGTAAATAAACCGCCGCTGTTTCAATTTTTGCTTTGGCTTTTTTTTGATGGCGCATGATGCCCACGGTGGAGGGGCTATTATTTCCATAACCCTTTAATAAATAATCAAAATTCATCAATGGCAAAATTTGATTTTGCACGATGATTAAATCGCAACAATAGGCGGGCGCAGGGGAAAGCCGAAAAGTGAGCGGCGAAATTAAAATTTGTGACATTTCATGATAAGCCACAGCCGCTTTAAATTCAGCGGAAAAAGTCAACAGCCACGCACGTTGGCTGGATGAAGAAGTTTGCATCATTATAACCGTTTAATTCTCAAGAGCTTTTATCATAGCGCAAAAGTCTTTTATAGACAAAAAAAGCCGCTTTATTCAACCCACCCGCGTGACGCGCAGAATTTCTTCAGGCGTGGTGATGCCTGCGTAGAGTTTTTCTAGCGCGTCTTGCCGCAAAGTACGCAAGCCTTCTTGTTGGGCGGCGAGGCGAATGGCGTTGGCATCTGCACCTGTGCTGACCACATGGCGGATGTGGTCAGACATCAACAACAGCTCATAAATGCCCACGCGGCCACGGTAGCCCGTCTGGCCACAGCGTTCACAGCCTGTGCCGCGCCGCAGGGTTTGACAGTCATCTGTTTGAATTTGCAATAATTGAGCTTCCTCAACCGTCAGCGAATGCGGTTGACTGCAATCAGGGCAAATGCGCCGCACCAAACGTTGCGCCATCACCGCCAACAAACTGGAGCTGATGAGATAAGTGTCCACGCCCATGTCTTGCAAGCGGGTGATCGCGCCTGCCGCATCGTTGGTGTGCAAGGTTGAAAACACCAAATGCCCTGTCAACGCTGATTCAATCGCAATTTGTGCGGTTTCGCCGTCTCGAATTTCGCCCACCATGATGATGTCGGGGTCTTGACGCACGATGGAACGCAAACCTGCCGCAAAAGTCAGGCCGATTTTGGCGTTCATGTGAATTTGGGTGATGCCTTGCAATTGGTATTCAACAGGGTCTTCAACGGTGATGATTTTTTGCACGCCGGTGTTAATTTTTTCCAGCGTGCCATATAAACTGGTGGTTTTGCCTGAACCTGTGGGGCCTGTGACCAAAATCATGCCAAACGGTTGGGTGATGGCGTGTTGATAGCTGTCCAATACGTCTTTGGGCATCCCCAGTTGTTCCAAACTGACATTGACATCACTGCGGTCTAAAATCCGCAACACAATGGATTCGCCGTGAATGCCCGGCAAGGTGGAAACGCGCATGTCCAGCAAACGTTCGCCCACTTGGTATTGAATACGGCCATCTTGCGGCAAGCGTTTTTCGCCGATGTCGAGTTTGGCCATCAATTTGACCCGCGATGACACGGCGGCAATCACGTTGGCGGGCAATTGTTTCAAAGCCACCATCACGCCATCGACGCGACAGCGCACACCCAGATAATGTTCTTCGGGTTCAAAATGGATGTCGCTGGCGTTGAGGTCTAAAGCGCGTTCCATCAAGTGGTTGACCATGCGAATGATGGGGGCTTCAGAAGCCAAATCGGCCAAATATTCATCGTCGTCCAAACGGCTTTCATCGGCGTTGGTTTGATCCAATTGGGGTGCTAATTTGGCGCGCCAATATTTGAGCAGGCGATCAACTTCATCTTCGGCTGCGGTTTTGAAGACACAGGCTGGGCCTAAAATAAAGCGGATTCTGGCGCGTTGCTCTGCGTCTACGCCTTGTTTGCATAACAACAGCGGTTCATCGGGGTAATTTTTGTTGGGTGCGATGTGCTGATTGGCCAGCAATTGGGTGAACGTGGGCAAATTAAGC
Source organism: Thiomargarita sp. (assembly GCA_020726335.1). Taxonomy (GTDB): domain Bacteria; phylum Pseudomonadota; class Gammaproteobacteria; order Beggiatoales; family Beggiatoaceae; genus DYSU01. The sequence continues at coordinate 20,183 of DYSU01000026.1, forward strand.
GTTTTCATTATTTTGCTCGGCAACTTTGACGCTGTGATTAAATCCTGTGACCGTGATATTGGCAAACAATTGTTTTTGTTGGAAAATTCTGATTTCCAAACTGCCGATGTGCAAGGTGGTTTTATCGTTTTCTAAGTCGGTAATAAAATCCATGATGTCTTGCGAATTGCCTTCAAATTCCATGGATTGGCTGACAAACAACCAATCTTTGGTTTCGGCAAATTCGGGTAAATCCAACGTGCGCACCCGTAAATTGTGTTTGCTGGCCACTTGTTTTAATAAATCTTGCAGTTTGCCCGCCACCACATCGCGGGTTGTGCCTTGCAAAGCCGTATCGTTGATTTGTTGCCATTCTTGTAAAGCTTTTTTGTAGTCGCTGTCCCATTGGTCGCGGTTGACCCACAAATCTTTATAGCGGTTGATATGGGCTTTAAGGCTGTACACTTTGTCATATTCTTGTTCAAACCATGAATAAATCGCGGGAATGATTTTGAAAGGCAAAAAATACAGGCCAAACAACGACACCATGACGGTCAGTAATTTTTTTTCTTTGCGGGTCATTGGGTTAAAATCTCGGGTTTAGCGGCAACAAACCCACTATCAAACAAGTTGAGGATGTATGGCGCGCATAAAACGGTAGATATTGAAATTGTTGTTTAAATTGCTGTTGCCATGCGGGCCATGTTGTCCTGCCATTGGGTGCGTATAATAACCGATTCAACTGGATAAACAAACCCGTCACCGCTTGACCTTCCAATTGGGTGTAGTGTTGTAAAAAACAGGAACCGATTTGGGTGGGTGACGCAACCACGCGGGCGTGCAAATGCCGATGGGCAAATTGTTGCAAAATTGACAACGCTGACTGCGCTTGGGTTGAACGCTCAATTTGTTGCAACAGGTGAAAACTGTGTACAGACAACGGAATAAAACGCTGCCAATACAATATGTTACTGTAGTATTGAACTTTGGGTTTGAATTTAAACACCCAGTGCTGACGGCAACGTTGGTACAAACTGAAGCGCATCAAGCCATGATGCAGTTGTGATTTAACTTGAGTCAAACCAAAATACAGCGTCTGCCACAAAACAAGGCTGTGTTGATAGCACTTGCGGGCATACAAAGGGATTTTAATCTGTGCCAACCCCCAGCCCAACAACACACAAGCGATGGCCGCCAACAGCACCGCGTGGTTGCTCCATGAAGCGATCATGTTTTTTTCCACCACAGGCCTGCGTTGATGGGGCAAGGGCATTTGTCCTTGGCTGTTTAACACGCTCAATTGTTTGGCCGCCAGTGCTGTGCTGGACAATTGGTTTTTCCAAATATCCCACCAATACAATTTAATGGCAGGCAAGGTTAAAACCCCTGCCCGTTTTGGCACCAAAGTGAATTCTTGGGTTTTTTTGGCGTTGACTGTGCGTTTATTGCCACTGCTGTCAATTTGATTGTCATACACAGGTTTTTCGGGATAAACATTAAAGTCAGATTGTTGATTGAACAGTGAAATTAAATCAGGCAACCGCTGGGCTTCAATGCCAATGGCATACAATGTCACATAAAAACTCACAGCGTGGCTTCAGCGGATAAATCATCGGCCACAGGCGGGGCATCGGCTTGCACCGTCCACCACGGCAGGCAAGACACCCATAACAGCCCTCGCCAAAAAGTGTCAAGCCCCATTGCCATGGCTTAGCCGTTGTTGCGGTTTTGTTGGGTTTGAATTTTGAAATCCATCGCCGTTTTTTGCATGTCTGCTTTGGCCATTTCACACTCCGCATTGGCGCGGTGTTCAAAAATATTGCCCGCTGTGAATGCACCGCCGATGGTGCCTAAGCCCATGACAAAGCTCATATAAAAGCTTTCAGGCATGGCCACACCTTGCAAACCATTCAGCACCATATAGCCTGCGGTACCCAAGGTAAAAATAATCAACATCCATTTGGTCATCACCACTTTGCGTTGACCGACAATTTCGCTCATATCATAGCCTCATTCAGGGTTAATTTTTCCGCCAAACCGATATAGTTGGCGGGGGTCAAATTTAATAATCGTTGCTTTTCAAATTCGGGAATGGCCAACGCTTGAATAAAAGCGTGCAATTGTGGCGCGCTGATGCCTTTGCCACGGGTCAATTCCTTCAGTTTTTCATAAGGTTGCTCAATCGCATAGCGGCGCATCACGGTTTGAATCGGCTCAGCCAACACTTCCCATCTGTGGTCTAAATCTTCGGCCAAGCGTTGTGGATGGGCTTCCAATTTACTGATGCCGCGCAACACCGATTGATAGGCGATTAAACTGTGCGCCATGCCCACGCCCAAATTGCGCAACACGGTGGAATCGGTCAAATCGCGTTGCCAGCGTGACACGGGCAATTTGCTGGCCAAATGGTGCAAGATGGCATTGGCGATACCGATATTGCCTTCAGCGTTTTCAAAATCAATCGGGTTGACTTTGTGTGGCATGGTCGATGAACCGACTTCACCCGCAAGGGTTTTTTGTTTGAAATAGCCCAGCGAAATGTAGCCCCAGACATCGCGGCAAAAATCCAGCACAACGGTGTTAAAACGGGCGATGGCATCGAACAATTCAGCGATATAATCGTGCGGTTCAATCTGGGTGGTGTGGGGGTTAAAGCCCAGCCCTAAATCGGTGACAAATTTTTGCGCCAAAGCAGGCCAATCAACCTCAGGATAAGCCACCACATGGGCGTTATAATTGCCCACTGCGCCGTTGATTTTGCCCAAAATCCGCACTTGTTCTACTTGTGCCACACAACGCACCAACCGCGCCGTGACATTGCGCATTTCTTTGCCCAAAGTGGTGGGTGAAGCGGGTTGGCCGTGGGTGCGTGACAACATCGGCACGGTGGCGAATTGTTGCGCCAACGCATCAATCGCCGTCACCACCGCACGCATTTGGGGCAACAACACCTCATGGCGCGCTTGGCTGAGCATCAAACCATGGGCTAAGTTGTTGATGTCTTCTGACGTACAGGCAAAATGCAGGAATTCGCTGACCGCGTGCAATTCGGGCTGGTTGGCAATCGCTTGTTTGAGAAAATATTCCACCGCTTTGACATCGTGATGGGTGGTGCGCTCAATGGTTTTGACTTGTTGCGCCTGTACTTCGCTGAAATTGTTGATTAAATTCTGTAAAAATTGTTGTGCCGTTGGACTGAACGCAGGCACTTCGGGAATATTGGCTTGCGCGGCCAACGCTTGCAACCAACGCACTTCCACCAAAGTACGAAATTTAATCAAGCCAAATTCGCTGAAAAGCGGGCGCAAGGCTTCAGTGGTTTGGCCATAACGGCCATCGACAGGAGAAACGGCAGTCAGTGAAGATAATTGCATGGTCATTTACGGTTTGCTAAAAGTGGGGTTTATTTTACCTGTTTAAACGCGCAATTTCATCCTGTTAGTCTAAAATCACTTCGGGCTAAAGATAATTCAAGCAGCATGCTATAATCTCGCCCCAGTTTTATCCTCACTTTTCATAATATAAGGAATCACCATGTCGCGTGTATTTAACTTTAGCGCAGGGCCTGCGATGTTGCCCGAAGCGGTGTTGCAACAAGCCAAGCAAGAGCTTTTAGACTGGCAAGGTTCGGGCATGTCGGTGATGGAAATGAGCCATCGCGGCAAAGAATTCATGTCCATCGCCAACCAAGCTGAAGCTGATTTGCGCGAGCTGTTGGCCATTCCCAGCCATTACAAAGTGTTGTTTGCCCAAGGCGGTGCATCGTTGCAGTTTTCCGCTGTCCCCATCAACTTGTTGCGCGGCAAAACCACCGCCGATTATTTCAACACGGGCATATGGTCAAAAAAAGCCATCAACGAGGCCAAACGCTATTGCGAAGTCAACATCGTGGCCAGCTCCGCTGACAGCCACACCACCGTACCCGCACCCACCACATGGCAACTCAACCCCGATGCCGCCTATGTCCATTACACCCCCAATGAAACCATCGGCGGGCTGGAATTTGATGCCATTCCTGACGTGGGCGATGTGCCGTTGGTGGCGGACATGTCATCCACCCTGTTATCGCGTCCCCTTGATGTGGCCAAATTCGGCGTGATTTACGCAGGCGCGCAAAAAAACATCGGCCCTGCGGGTCTGACTTTGGTCATCGTGCGCGACGATTTAATCGGCCATGTGGTGGCAGGTTCACCCACTTTATTGGATTATCAAACCTTGGCCGACAATGAATCCATGTACAACACCCCACCCACTTATGCGTGGTATATCGCAGGCTTGGTTTTTCAATGGCTCAAAGCCCAAGGCGGTTTGGCGGCGATGGCCGACATCAACCAACGCAAAGCCAAAAAACTTTACGCGGCGATTGACGGCTCTGACTTTTATCAAAACCCCGTGGACAAACGCCATCGTTCATGGATGAACCTGCCCTTCACTTTGGCCGATGCTCAATTGGACGCGCCCTTTTTAAGCGAAGCCAAAGCCGCAGGCCTGTTGGCTTTAAAAGGCCACCGTTCGGTGGGCGGGATGCGTGCCAGCATTTACAACGCCATGCCTGAAGCGGGTGTGGATGCGTTGATTGAATTTATGCACCACTTTGCCCAACAACACGGATAATCCTCATGTATAAAATACTGACTTTAAACAACATTTCCGTCAACGGCTTGCGGCATTTGCCTTTAGACCGCTATGAAATCGCTTCAGAAATTCAACACCCCGATGCCGTGTTGTTGCGCTCGTTCAAAATGCACGATTGGCCGATTCCCGCTTCACTCAAAGCGGTGGGGCGCGCAGGTGCAGGGGTCAACAACATCCCGTTGGCCAAAATGACCGCCCAAGGCATTCCCGTGTTCAACGCCCCCGGTGCCAACGCCAACGCGGTTAAAGAACTGGTGCTGACAGGCATGTTGCTGAGTGCGCGCAATATCTGCCCTGCATGGGAATTTGCCCGCCAACTGCAAGGCGATGATGCCAGCATCACCCAGCAGGTGGAGGCAGGCAAAAAGAACTTTGTCGGTTTTGAACTGCCTGAGCGCACGTTAGGGGTCATCGGTTTGGGTGCGATTGGGGTCAAAATCGCCAATGCGGCGGTGGCTTTGGGAATGAAAGTCATCGGCTATGACCCGCAAATCACGGTCAAAAGCGCGTGGCAGTTGTCGCATAAAGTCAAACAAGCGGTCAGCGTGGGCGATTTATTGAATCACAGCGATTTTGTCACCTTTCATGTCCCGCTGGTGGACGCGACCAAAAACATGATCAACGCCGAACGCTTGGCCGCCATGCGCGACAAGGTGACTATTTTGAATTTTTCGCGCACGGGCATTGTTGACGATAACGCGGTGGTTGATGCCTTAAACCGTGGCAAAGTCCATGCGTATATCTGTGATTTTCCAAGCAATTTGTTAAAAAACCATCCCAAAGTCATCACCTTGCCCCATTTGGGCGCATCGACGGTGGAAGCTGAGGACAATTGCGCCATCATGGTGGCCGAGCAAGTCAAAGACTATTTGGAAAACGGGAATATTTGCAATTCGGTTAATTTCCCTGAAATCAACTTGCCGCGCTCAGTCGGCGAACACCGCTTGACTTTGGCCAACAACAACGTGCCGAATATGATTCACAAAATCACGGCGGCGATTGGTGATGCCAAAATCAACATCAGCGACATGCTGAACAAATCACGCGGTGACATCGCCTATACCGTGGTTGACACCGAAACGACTGTGCCGCAAAGCGTGCTGGATGAATTGGTGGCGGTGGAAGGTGTGTTGAGTTTGCGGGTGTTATAAAGCCGATGGCAACCACGGTGCTACAAGTGGCGGTGCCGTTGCCATTGCGTCACACCTTCAGCTATGTTGCGCCCCCATCGGAAAACTGTCCCATCGGTGCGCGGGTCATCGTGCCGTTTAAGTCGCGGCAGGTGGTGGCGGTGGTCATGGCTGTTTCCAGCGAATCCTTTGATTATCCGCTCAAACCCGTTCACCAACTTTTGGACCACGAACCCTTGGTGCCTGCCCACACACGCCAATTGGTACAATGGGCGGCAAATTATTATCATTATCCCATCGGGCAGGTGATGGCAACCGCCTTGCCCCGCTTGTTCAATCAAGGCAAAGCGGCGGTGATTTCCAGTGAAAAACATTGGCGATCTTGCCTCCAGCCGCTGGAGTGCATCGGCCATCAAGCGCGCAAACAACAGCAAATTTATGCTTTTTTGCAACAACGGCCCAACGGCCTAAGCCATCAAACACTGTTGGCCACGTTTCCAAACGGCCAATCCACGCTAAAAGCTTTGGAAAACAAAGGGTTGATTACACAACAAAGGCAGGAATACCGCCCTGTCATTGCCGATAAGCTTCAGCCCGCGTTGAGCTTAAACCCTGCGCAACAAACGGCGGTGGAACAAATTTGTACCAAACTGGGACAAAACCACCCGTTTTTATTGGACGGCGTGACGGGCAGCGGCAAAACCGAAGTGTATTTGCACGTCATTGCCCGTGTGTTGGCGCAAGGTAGACAAGTGCTTGTTTTAACACCCGAAATCAATTTGACCCCGTCTGTATGGCAACGGTTTTATCAGCGTTTTGCCGTGCCGATGGCGTTGTGGCATTCCAAATTAAGCGAACAACAGCGCGCTGACCATTGGTTGTTGGCGCGTGATGGCCACTTGTCGGTGGTGATTGGCACGCGCTCTGCCATTTGGCTTCCATTGCCTGATTTGGGGCTGATTGTGGTCGATGAAGAACATGACAGCGCGTACAAACAACAAGAGGGCTTCAATTATTCGGCGCGAGATTTGGCCGTGTTGCGTGCCAAATGGCTGGGTATTCCTGTGATTTTAGGCACGGCCACGCCGTCATTGGAAAGCCATTACCACAGCCAACAACAGCGTTATCAACGCATTCACCTGCCCCAGCGCACAGGCGACGCGGACATGCCACGGTTGCAAATCATTGATTGTCGCGCCCATAAAGCCCCTGACGGTTTATCTCAACCGCTGATTTTGGCGATACAAAACTGTTTGACGGCCAAACAACAGGTGTTGCTGTTCATCAACCGCCGTGGTTATGCCCCTGTGTTGATGTGTTATGACTGCGGTTGGATGGCCGTTTGCCCGCATTGCGATGCTTATTTGACCTATCACCAAAGCCACCAACTCAAATGCCACCATTGTCACCACCAGCAACCGTTGTTTCGCCATTGCCCCCGTTGTGACAGCACCGATTTGAACACCGTCGGTTTGGGCGTGCAACGCATCAGCCACGCGGTACAACAGCAATTTCCCCATGCCAACGTGGTGCGCATCGACAGCGAAACCACCCGCGCCAAACACGCGATGGCCAAAGTGGTGCAACAAGTCAAAGAACATCAAGTGGATATTTTAGTCGGCACCCAAATGCTGACCAAAGGCCATCATTTTCCCAAAGTCACGTTGGTGGGGGTGATTAATTTGGATGCAGGTTTGTTCAGTTTGGATTTTCGTGCGCCTGAACGTTTGGCGCAACAATTGGTTCAAGTGGCAGGCCGCGCAGGTCGCGGTGAACACGCGGGTTTGGTGCTGTTGCAAACCCACCACCCCGAACACCCGCTGTTGCAACAAATGGTGCAATGCAATTATCAGCAATTTGCCAAAACTGCATTGGCTGAACGCCAACAAGCCCAACTGCCGCCTTTTAGCCACATGGCTTTGTTTCGTGTGGAAAGCCTCAATCCCCAGCAAGGTCAACAGTTTTTGCAGTGGCTACAAAACCATCTTCCCGCGCAAAATACTGTTCTCTGCTTGGGGGTCAATCCCGCGCCGATGTTGCGCCGCGCAGGTCGCTATCGCCATCAATTGCTGTTGCAAAGCTTGCAACGTGCTGATTTACATCATGTTATCAACGATTGCCTGCAACAACTGCCCCACAACCCCCATCAAAAAGGCGTACGTTGGCAGTTGGATATTGACCCGCTTGATTTATATTAGCCAATACAATGGGCATCAGTGGGAAATTGCTGGTTTTTGACGGCTGTGACAAACGCGCTGATTGCGCCTTGAATCGAACCTGTCGATTGCAAAAAATCTTGGCTGAAAAACGGTTTTTTGCCCGCGCTGATGTTGAGAATATCATATAAAACAAGCACTTGGCCATCGCAATCTTGCCCCGCGCCAATGCCAATCACAGGGATTTTGAGTTGTTGGCTGATGTGTTTGGCCAGTGGCGCAGGCACGCATTCCAACACCAGCAAGCTTGCGCCCGCTTGTTCAACCGCAAGGGCTTGTTGTGCAATGTGTTGGGCTTGCTCTGTGGCGCGGCCTTGGATTTTATAGCCGCCCAATTGATGCACCGATTGCGGTGTCAGCCCCAAATGCGCGCAAACGGGAATGCCGCGCTGGCTCAACGCATGGATGATGTCCAACGTCCAATCGCCGCCTTCGATTTTCACCATTTCCGCCAAACCTTCGGCCATCAGGCGGGTGGCGTTGTGCAAGGCTTTGTCAACGCTGGCATAACTCATAAACGGCATGTCAACCAACAGCAACGCTTGTTTGCAGGCGCGTTGCACGTTTTGGGCGTGGTAAATCATTTGTTCGACGCTGACAGGCAAAGTGCTGGCATGGCCTTGAATCACCATGCCCAGTGAATCGCCCACTAAAATAATGTTCACCCCCGCTTGGTCTATCGCTTGGGCAAAGCTGGCATCATAGGCGGTTAAGCAGGTGATTTTTTGCCGCTGTTGTTTGAGTTGTTGTAAATGGCTGAGGGTGGTTTTTTTCATGGTATAAAAACGATTGCTTCACGACAGCGGTTGTTCAGCGCGCAGTTTTTCAATAAGGGGAAACAATTTTTTCTCAAACGCATCCCAAGTGATGGGGCCTGTGTATTTGTAGCGGATTCGTCCTTGTTTATCGACAATAAAGGTTTCGGGCGTACCCGTCACCCCATAATCAATGCCCGTGCGGCCTGTGGTGTCGAACGCGCTGGCAAGGTAAGGGTCGCCAAACTGTTGCAACCACGCTTGGGCATCGGGCAATTGATCTTTCCAATTGAGGCCGTAAATCGGCACTGTTTGGCGTTGGGCCAATTCCATAAACAACGGGTGTTCTTGGCGACAAGACACACACCACGAAGCCCAAACGTTGAGCATTGTCACTTGGCCTTTGAGGTCTTCGCTGGAGAATTGTTGTTCAGGTTGCTTGACTTTGGCCAGTTGAAATGCGGGCGCGGGTTTATCCAACAAGGTGGAATCCAGATCACGCGGATTCAGAAACAAACCGTGATACAAAAAGACCGCCAACAGCAAAAATAAACCAAGGGGAATCAAGAAGCGCATGGATTTTCCTATGTCACTGTGTGGATTGCAAATTGTAATGTGGTTAAATCAGCCAAAATATAGCTGGCAGGTAGGCCGCCGACACCGCCGACAGTGCCGGGGTTGATTAAAGCGGTGCGAAAACCTTGGATGTTGTCCACATAATCAATGGAGGTTTTATGGCTATGGCCACAGCACACCACATCATAATCACCTGTGACCGCCATTGCTTTGGCATAATGGGGGTAGTGTACCAAAAAAATGCGTTTGTCTGCCAACGTTAAGCAGGCATCTTGGCCATGATAATGAACCACGCTTTCCACATCGTGGGACAAGCGCGACAGCACATATAAATCGCCTGTGTTGTTGCCGTGAATCGCATGAACGGGCAAGGCAAAATTTTGTAATTTATTCAAGGCTCTAGGTGAAACGATGTCACCACAATGCAACACCGCCGTTGCGCCTTGTTGTTTGGCTTGTGCAACCGCCGCGCACAATAACGGGATGTGGTCGTGGCTGTCAGATAAAATGCAGACTTTCATTAAAAACGAGGTTTTTCTTTGGCATGATTAAAACGGTCAATCGCATCGACAATTTCTTGTTTGGCCACAGCTCCATCATGCCAGCCGTCAATTTTCACCCATTTGTTGTTTTCCAAGTCTTTGTAATGCTCAAAAAAATGCGCGATTTGTTTCAACAACATTTCGGGCAAGTCTTCTTTGCTCTGACAAGGGCGGTAACTGGTACACAGTTTATCCACTGGCACGGCCAATATTTTGGCATCGGGTCCTGATTCATCGGTCATGCGCAACATGGCAATCGGGCGACAACGAATCACTGAACCACTGATTAATGGTACAGGCGTAATCACCAAGACATCGACAGGGTCACCGTCTTCGGATAACGTGTGGGGAATGTAGCCATAATTGCAAGGATAGTGCATGGCGGTATTCATGAAACGGTCTACAAACATGGCACCCGTCTCTTTATCGACTTCATATTTGACGGGGTCACTGTGCGATGGAATTTCAATAATCACGTTGATGTTATGGGGAACATCCAAGCCACTGTCTACGCGGTCAAGATTCATTTCATCTTCCTTGTTGCTATAAAAGTTTAACGCCGCCGTTTACCACCCAAGCTGCGGCGGACGCTGTTGCTCGGTTTGGCACCGGCTTGGTTTGCTGTTGTGGCGGTGTTGCGCGCCGCTCGGTTGTTGCTTTCGGCTTGGCGATTGCCTTCGGCGGCCGATTGGTTTATTTGTTGTTGATGTTGTTGAAAATTGCTGTTGCCTGCCAATTTGTTGGCAATCATGCCGCCGATTAACGCGCCTGCCGCACCGGCCAAAATGGTTTCACCCAAGCCCAAACCGCCTGCGCCGCTTTGGGTCAATTGTGATGTGCCTGCTTCGACTTTGGCGGCTTCAACTTCGGCCAGTTTTTTCAGCTCATCTTCGGTCAATATTTTTTCATTGCCTTCCATGTCGCGCAAAATGGCGCGGGTAGTGGCGGAGGGATGTTTTTCCAGCAATTGATAGGTGTCAGGGTTTTTGCCTGTTTGCTCGATCAGCAAAAAAAAGCCTTTTTCATCGGCACTGCTGGCGATGCTGTCGGTGCTGTTTTGTGCATCTTGACCTTGTTGGCCACAGCCCGCCAACAATAAACTTAGACTTAAGCCACCGATTAAAGCGGGATAAATGATTGATTTAATTTCTTTTTTCATGGGTTTCCTTGTTAATTGCGTTCTGCATTACACTGCGGATTTTTGCCTTGTTGTTTGGCTTGTTGGTACAGGCCATAACTGCTGTTTAAGCGTTTATTCAAGTCGCTCATGCGCGTTTCATGTGAAGGATGGGTGGATAAAAACGCAGGGGGTTGATTGCCGTCCATGTTGTTTTGCATGTTGAGCCACAAATCAACCGCCGCTTTGGGGTTAAAGCCTGCGCGGGCCATTAAATCCATGCCGTATAAATCGGCTTCGGTTTCGTGGATGCGGCTGTAAGGCAACAAAATGCCCACTTCCGCCCCCAAACCCAACGCGCTCATCATTATTGACGCATATTGGGTTTTGGTCTGCAACACCGCCGCGCCCACTTGCAACCCCGTTTGCACCACCATTTCTTGCGATGCCCGTTCATTGCCGTGTTTGCTCAACACATGCGTCACTTCGTGCGCCATCACTGCGGCCAATTGATCTTGGTTTTTGGCCACTTTAAAAATGCCCGTATGCACGCCGATTTTACCACCGGGCAAAGCAAACGCATTGGCATCTTCATCGTCAAACACGCGCACTTCCCATTCGCCTCCGCCGATTTCGGCAATGATGTGTTTGGCGACGCACATGACATAATGGGTGATTTTTGGGTCATTTACAATGGTTTTTTCTTTTTTAATGTCATCAAACGACTGTAAAGCCATTTCTTCCAACTGTTGGTCACCGAATAGAACCAATTGTTTGCGCCCTAAAGGCGAGGTGGCACAACTGCTGACGGCTAAAAAAACCACGGCCATGAATAAAAAATATTTGACTCGCATTGCACCATTCCTCTGTATAACTTGTTAATTTATAACATTTTTACCCGCAACATTTCTGTAGCATGGGCTAAAGTTTGTTCGGTAATCACTTGACCACCCAACATTCGCGCAATTTCCTCAATGCGCTGATTTTGCTGTAATGGCTCAATTTTACTGCAAGTTTGTTGTTTTTGCTGGGTTTTAATCACTTTTAAATGCTGTTGCCCACAACAAGCCACTTGCGGCAAATGGGTGATACCAATCACTTGCCGTTGTTGCGCCAATTGCGCCAGTTGTTGGCCGACAATTTCGGCTACGCTGCCACCGATGCCCACATCGACTTCATCAAACACCAACACAGGCACACCGTTGCCCAACGCATTGACCACTTGAATCGCCAAACTGATGCGCGATAATTCACCGCCTGAAGCCACTTTGTGCAAGGGCTTGGGGTCTTGGCCTAAATTCGCGCTGATTAAAAACGTCACATGGTCGATGCCGTGCGCGGTGGGTTGGGTATTGGCGTGGCGATGGATGCTGATTTTAAATTGCCCGTTGGGCATACCCAGTTGTTGAATATTCTGGCTGATGCGTTGAGCCAAATTTTCTGCCGCTTGCTGGCGTTGTTCAGACAACTGTTGCGCCGCCGCAAAATAGTGGGTTTTGACTTTGAGCAGTTGTTGCTCTAACGCAACGGCTTGTTGTTCTGCCGCTTCCAAACAGGCCAGTTGGTCAAGCAGATGCTGTAAATGTTGCGGCAATTGGGCAACCGCCACTTGGTGTTTGCGCGCCATGTCTTGCAATTGGGCCAGCGTTTGATTAAGTTGTTGTAAATACTCGGGATTGGATTCCAATTGGTTAAGATATTGATTGAGTTCACTGCCCGCTTCTTGAATTTGAATCATCGCCCCATCCAGCAATTCCACCAAATTGGCCAATTGCTCATCATGGGTGCGCATTTGGTTGAGTTCGCGTTGCACTTGGGTCAAACGCGACAACACACTTAAATCTTCTTCTGTCAGTTGGTGCAACGCCTGTTGGCCTTGGTTGAGCAATTGACTGCTGTAAGCCAAACGGCGATGCTCTGCGTTGATAAACTTGAGGTTTTCTGCGGTCAATTCCCATTGTTGCAGTTCATCAATTTGATAACGCAACAACTGCATTTGTGCTTGACGGTCAGCCGCTTTGCCGCCCAGTGCCAACAACGCATCGTTCAATTGTTGCCATTGCTGATAAAAACGATAAACTTTTTGCTGCCTGTCTTCTAAATGGGCCATCGCATCCAACAGTTCGCGCTGATGTTCAGCTTGCATCAGCGATTGGCTGGCGTGTTGGCTGTGAATGTCGACCAGAAAACCACCCAACATGCGCAAGCTTTGCACCGTGGTCAAATGGCCGTTGATATAGGCGCGGGAACGGCCATTGGCTTGAATCACGCGCCGAATCAAACATTCATCGCCGCTGTCCAACGCCTGTTCACTCAACCACGTTAAAACCGTTGCGCTGGGTTCAAAAGCCGCGCTTAATTCGGCTTGTTGGCATTGTGGACGCACCACATCGCCTGTGGCACGCTCGCCTAAAATCAAAGCCAAGGCGGCGATTAAAATGGATTTGCCTGCGCCTGTTTCACCTGTGACCACGGTCAAACCCGATTGCAATTGCAATTCAACGTGTTCGACAATGATAAAATCTTTGATTTGCAGTGTATATAACATGTTACAAATCAGGGGGTTATATTAAAGGCGGGTTATAAAGTTATGGGAGGTTACCAATTGATGACATCGGCATCATCGTCTGCGCCGCCTTCTTTGCCGTCGGCACCATAGGAAAATAAATCATAGTCATTGCTGTGTTTGCCCGGTTGGCGGTATTGATAGTCATCGCCCCAAGGGTCTTTGGGTACACCTTTTTTAATATAAGGCCCTGCCCACAATTTGCTGTTGCTTTCATTGTTGATCAAGCCATCCAAACTGCGCGGGTATTTGCCGACATCCAAGCGATACGCATCCAGCGATGTTTCGATATTCTTGATTTGGGTTTTGGCGGTATCGACTTTAGCCCCGCCGACTTTATTAATTAAAGTCGGGCCAACAATCCCCGCCAACATGGCCAAAATGGCCATTACAATCAACAATTCAATTAAAGTAAAGCCTTGTTGTGATTTGGATTTTTTTAATATCATGTGCATTTCCTTTATTCATATGAGGCTTGCCATTATACTTCAAAACAAACGTCTTGGATAAGGCTAAAACAACTGATTTGATGCGGGTCTTCATTTCGCCGTGACCTTGCTTCACAAGACACTACCCCGTCAGACTTCGTCTGCCACCCCTTCAAAGAAGGGGAA
>DYSU01000085.1 GCA_020726335.1 Thiomargarita sp.
GCCTCGTAGGTCGCATAAGTGTAGTGCCGTGCGACATGATGGCTTATGCGACCTACGTCTTCATTGCAACCGTTTCATCACCACTTTCATGCTGTTTCGCAGTAAGTTAACTGCATTGTAGACATGGTCTAATTCATCGTTTGAATGTTTGGGGGAATTGAATTCCAGTGGCGTGTCTAGTTCGCCGTGGGCGATGACTTCGGCTTTGTGGGTTAAGTTTTTTAGGCGTTTGATCAATTGGGTGGTGAATATGAAGTTGATTATCACGGCCAATAGGATGTAGACGATGGTGTAGGGGTTGGCAAAGTGGGGCAACATGTCTTTTAAGGTGATGTCGGGTAGTTTGACGCTGATGATGCCGCGTACGTCGCCTTCTTTATAGCCAAATGCTTTTTGCGCGCCGTATTTTTTGATCACCGCTTCAGGCGCATCTTCAGGGTCGCCATGGCATTTTAAGCACGCTTTGGTGACGAAAATCGGTTGCGCATAGCGATAAGTGCCTTCGCTGGTGTTTTCCACAAATTGGGTCTTTTTGTTTTGTTTAATCATTTCAATGGCTTTAGATTCAAATTCATCGGGTTTGTTGTCGGGATGGCGGTATTCGTCGCTGGTGACGCGGAAAGTGGCGTGCGTTGAAGATTGGTTTGCAATTTGCGAAAGTTCACGGGTGGCCAATGCGGGGTTTTTGCCGTAAAATTTTTTTCCTTCGCCATCGGGCGTTTCAGCGAGAAAATCATGGAAATCATCGGATAATTTATCCACCCAAACCATGCCTGATTTGGCCACCCATGAGCGAAATGACACCACTTGCGAAGCCACGGCCTGCGCTTCATTGCGTAACATGCCGACTTTAAGATATTGAACTGTCACTAAAATAGCCGCTGAAATTAAAATCAGGGTGCTAAAAAAGATAAGCCCGTATTTAATACTGATACTTTGCTTGCCAAACATCGTTATATCCTTTTTTTGTTTTGTCAAATGATAGCGGAATTGAACCTCGAATCAACAGTCACAAAATGTACCAGAGCTAAAAACCTTGTTATCAGCGGTCAACCCTGTGCTGACACAGTTGTTTTGGCTGACACAAGAGGATATGACCCACATTGACAAAAACATTGCTTGTCACTACACTGTCACCACAAACACAAAATTATGGAGCATTGCCGAATGAGTCGCTCAACCATGTATCAGTTCCGTATTGACGAACAAGAAAAAGCAGAAACCTTTGCCATCTTTGAACAAATGGGCATTAAACCCGCGCAAGCCGTGCGGTTATTCTTCCGACAAGTTCGCCAAACCCATGCACTTCCTTTCCCGATTGAATACACACCAAATGCAGCAACAGCAAAAAATCTGCTACAAGAAGATGCAAAAAAAGACTATCAACGTCATGATTCTATTGATAGTTTGTTTGCAGAGATGAAGTAATCATGCGTCATTTAGAAACCGCTTCCGTCTTTCGTAAACAACTCAAGTTGATGCTGAAAAGAGGAAAAGTGGAATCAGAAATTAAAACGGTGATTATCATGTTAGCAAACGATGAACCGTTACCGCCAAAATATCGTGACCACGCATTAACGGGTAACTTTGCAGGATTTCAAGACTGCCATATCCAAGCAGACTGGTTACTCATTTATAAAAAACAGGACAGCGAAGATGGTTTAGGCATACTCCGCCTTGAAGCAACGGGAGCGCATTCGGACTTATTCACATGAACACCAACAACCCACGAATCACCATTAACCCCAAAC
>DYSU01000054.1 GCA_020726335.1 Thiomargarita sp.
AATTGCCAGACAAACATGGTATCGTTTATTAAATTCTGAAATTGAGGAATCAAAGTTGTCTACTTTGATTGCTATCAGTAAGGTGTTGAAAATTGAATTAATTGATTTGATTGATTTGATTGAAAAACATATGAAAGAATCTGGAACATCACGTTCTGTTTCAAAATCCACACATTGATGAATGTGGGTAAAATCACTTAAAAAAGTCGGCGGTTTCCATTATAATCCCTGTCTTGCCGTTTCAGGACAAGCCACCATGCGTTACGCCACTTTATCTTGGATAAAACCCATTATCGACCAAGGGTTACAAGAAGCCCGCAAAACTTTAGAACAGTTTGTTGAAACTGAAAATGTCGAGCTGTTGCGGCCACATTTGACCTTATTGCGCGAAAGCCACGGCACGTTGGTGATGTTAAATGCTCAAACCGCTGCCTTGTTGTTGAGCGAAATCATGCAGATGATGCACGCTTTGGTGACGGGTAAAATCAGCAATCAACCTGATATTTACGACAGTTTGATGCGTGCTTTGTTGCAATTGGCTAATTATTTAGATTATTTGGTGTTGGGTTATCCTGACATTCCCTTGGCGTTGTTGCCGATTATCAACCGCTTGCGTCACGCACGCCTCCAGCCTGTGATTCAATCTAACAGCTTGTTTTTGCCCGATATTTACACGCCAATTGTGGGTTTAAAACCTGTACCGCCGTTGGATGAAGCCAAGTTTAAACAACACTGCATTCAATTGCGCGCAGCCTATCATCAAGGTTTGAACGCATGGCTTAAAGGGCAGGCCGTGGCGGGGCTTAAATTGATCAACACCGTGTTGCTGAAATTACAGCAATTGACGGGTAATGCGCCTGTCACGCGCATTTGGTTGATTGCGGGGGCTTTGTTGGAGGCGATGTTGCAAAAAGGTTTGCCCGCCAATGCCGCTTTGGCCCAACTTTTCAAACAAATTGACAGCGTATTGCAAGCGTTGGTCAACCAAGGCCGTCGCGCATTGCAGGCGTTGCCCGCCGCTTTGGTCACGCAGATGTTGTTTTATGTCGCCCACAGTAAAAGTGCAGGTGCGCGGGTGACTTCCATTAAAAACCTCTTTTGTCTCAATTATTTATTGCCCAGTCCGCAACAACTGCAAACGGCTCAAGAAGCGTTTGCAGGGCCTGATATTGATTTGATTGCCATGCTGGTCAAAGAGCATATCAAAGAGGACATGGACATGTTGCAAACCACGTTGGATATTATTCAACGCACGGAAGAAGTGGACATCAATGAACTGGCTCCGCTGATTGAAGTGGTTGAACGTTTGGCGTATACCTTGCGCTTGTTGGGTTTGGACAGTCAATGTGAAGCGTTGTTGGAGCAAGCGCGTTTGATGAAATCCATTGTTGCGGGCAAAGTACCCAATGAAATGAGCCAACTTTTGACCATGGCTTTTGCCTTGTTGCACGTCGATGCCGCGTTGGAAACCTTGATTATTCGCGGCACTTATACCCGCCAACAAATTCAAAAACCCGCCGGTTTAATGGAAGTTGGGTTTAATGAAGTGGTCAAAGTGGTGGTTGAATACGCTAAAAAAGAACTGCTGGAAATGAAAGAGCCGATCAAACAATTTATCAGCTCTGGCGGGCATTTAACAGATGAATTAACCGCGATTCCCCGCCGTTTTAAGCGGGTACAAGGGGTGTTGGTGATGTTATCTAAAGAGCGCGCCAACAAGCTGATGAGCCTTTGCAACCACTATGTGCAAAACGTGTTCATCAAACAACGGAAAATTCCACCTGAGCCGCAACAACAGGCGTTGGCCGATGCCATCACCAGTTTTGAGGTTTATTTGGAAACGTTGGCAGGCAATCCCATGGACGGCGAAGGTATTTTGCTCAAAACCCAGCGTTGTTTGCTGGCGTTGCGGTGAATTTCAATCGGCAAATTTGGGCAATTCGATATAAAAACAACTGCCTTTGTTTTCTTCGCTGTGACAGCCAACCACGCCGCCCATCGCGTCCATCAGTTTTTTGACAATGAACAAGCCCAAACCTGTCGAATGTTCGTTATTGGTCGGTCTTGTGCTTAAGCGACTGAATTTTTTAAATAATTTTTGTTGTTCATCGGCACTTAAACCTTGACCATGGTCTTGGATGTTGCAACGAATACAACGCGCTTTGTCCTCTAAATAAATGTCTACTTTGCTGTCAAACGCTGAATATTTGATGGCATTGGAAATTAAATTATCCAGCACTTGTTCAGTCGCGCTGCTGTCAGCAAACACCGTGCTGTCGTCAATGCTTTGATAGGCAATTTGAATATTTTTTTCATCGGCTTTGGCGGCATAGACTTTGAGCAAAGTTTGAATCACTTCATTCAACACCATAAACGATGGGCTGATCTGCATTTTACCTGATTCAATGATGTTGACATCCAACAGGTTTTTAATCAGCAAAAACATCCGCTCAGAGCCTGATTCAATTAAATACATAAACTCTTGAATTTGCTTTTTATTTAATTGGTCATAAGAGGTTTTGACCAAATGGGAAAAGCCTTGGATGCTGAACAATGGATTTTTCAAATCGTGCGCAGCAATGCTCAAAAACTCATTCTTTTCACGGTTTAATTGCTCCAGTCGCAGGTTTTTTTCGCGCAATTCGCGGGTGCGCTCTTCCACTTTTTGTTCTAAATCGGCACGAAACAGCTCCAACAAGACCATGTCTGAATAACTGCGCAAACTGGTGGTGATGGCACTGAACAATTTGTCATCAGTCAGTTCCGTTTTGTCTTTATAATCATTGATGTCATATTTGAGGATGATTTCTCTTTCGGGCGCGTACCCCGGTTGACCTGTGCGCAAAATGATGCGGACAAAAGGATTTTTCAGTTGTTCACGGATGTGTTTAACCGCTTGTAAACCCGCGTCATTGCTTTCCATCACCACATCCAGCAACACCACAGCCGTGTCTTCATTTTTCGCCAAAATCTCCAATGCTTGTTTGGCCGAATAGGCACTGAGCAGAATCAAATGGCGATTTTGATAACGGTAACCATCCAGCACAAAACGGGTGATGTGATGAACATCTTCATCATCATCGACAATCAAAACCTTCCACGCGCTGGGTTGGGCATTGGACACTTTCAACGAAGGCCGTGGTTCAAGCGGTGTTTCAGGCATGGGCAACGATGCGGGTTCAACGGTCAACACCTCATCTTCTTCGTCGGCAAACAACAATTCATCATCTGGGTTATTCATCATCAAACCTCTTTTATTATAAGGGGATACGCAAGATAAACCGTGTCCCTTGATTGAGCTGGCTTTCACACTGAATGCTGCCACCCAGTTTATGGGTGACCAAGTTATACACAATATGCAATCCCAATCCGCTGCCACCGCCTTGGCGGTTGGTGGTGAAGAAAGGGTCAAAAATGTGCTGTTTGACATCATCATTCATGCCTTTACCGTCATCTTGGTAAATCAACACCAACGTTTGTACTTGATTTTGCGTTGCAATATGCGTACTAATTTGGATTGAACCCGATTTTTGTTGTTCAAAATCAAAGGCATGGATAATAGAATTCATAAGCAAATTGGTAATAATTTGCGAAAAGACCCCCGGGAAACTGTTGAGCTGAACGGTCTCTTCACAATTTAAGGTCAGTTCAATCGGTTTATGTTTAAAACTTGGGCGCAAACTGGTCAAAATTTCCTCTAAATAAGTGTGCAAATCAAATTTACGCTGTTGTTCGCTGGATTGATCCACCGACACTTGTTTAAAACTTTTAATCAATTGTGCGGCACGTTGTAGATTTTTTACAATTAAATCACTGCCTTGTTGCATCGACTGCAAATAAGCCGCTAAATCACTGCGTTTCATTTGTTTATTATCCAACAGTTGTTGAATATTTTTAGTCAACGATTCAAACCGTGACGCGGCTGTCACCCCAATACCAATCGGGGTGTTGATTTCATGCGCCACGCCCGCAACCAATTTACCCAGCGAAGCCATTTTTTTCGATTCGACCAACTGTTGTTGGGTTTCTTGCAACCGCGTCAAAGTTTCGGTCAATTCATTCTTTTGGGCGTTGATTTTCTTGTTCATGGCCAAGGCCACATTTTTCGCTTCGCGCTCTTCAATATAACGGACGCGCTCTTGTTTGAACCGAATATGGGTGCGAATGCGCGCCAACAGCTCTTCTTTGCTGATGGGTTTGGTCAAATAATCGTTAGCCCCCACGTCCAAACCTGTCACCAAATTTTCCACTTGGTTTTTGGCGGTCAACAACACAATCAACACCCGCGCGATTTTTCCTTTGCTTTGGCGAATCGTGCGCGTGACTTCAAAACCCGTCATCTGCGGCATCATCACATCCAACAACACCAAATCAGGCATATAACCCGTGGCCAATTTTTCCAACGCCTGTTGGCCTGAATGGGCTTGTTCCACCTGATAATGATGCAATGACAAATAGTTGACCAAAACTTGACGGTTGATACTTTCATCATCAACCACCAAGATATTGAATTGATTGTTATCTTGGTCATCATACGGGTTCAATACATGAGGGGCATCAGGCACAATCACACTGTCATCAACGTCCAATGGCACAGACATCAAATGATTCAAAGTGGATTTTTTTTCATCCGCTTGCGCCATGCCCGCATCGGCCAGCGGCAAAGAAAAATAAAAACGTGAACCTTGATCCCGTTCAGATTCCACACTGATGTCACCACCGTGCAACGCCAGCAACTGGCGGGTGATGGCCAAACCCAAGCCCGTGCCACCGTAACGACGGCTGTCAGAGCCATCGGCTTGGGCGAAAGAATCAAAAATATGGCTCAATTGGTCGCTCGCAATGCCAATACCCGTATCGGCCACGCAAACCCACACCCTGTTATCTTCCACCTTGGCTGACAATGTGATTTCCCCATGGTCAGTGAATTTAATCGCGTTGCCCAATAAATTATAAAAAATCTGTTGCAAACGGTTTTCATCCGCCGCCACCAACGGCAATTGGTCGTCTATCTGATTGATTAGTCTCAAATTTTTGCGTTTAGCCAACACTTGGTTTAAGGTCAGCACCACATCGGCAATGTCATGCAACGCCAACGCTTTCAAGTCCAACTCAATGTTGTTGTGGCGCAATTTGGAAAAATCCAAAATTTCATTGACCAACGCCGACAACCGTTGGCCAGAGCTGACAATCATCGCCAGATTTTTCTGGGTATCGGCGGGCAACACACCTGTCGCGCCGTCTTTCAACGATTCGGCAATGCCGATGATGCCGTTCAGCGGGGTGCGCAATTCGTGTGAGGTATTGGCCAAAAATTCGTCTTTGAGTTTGTCTAACTGTTTAAGTTCGGTATTTTTATTTTCCAAACTGATAAACGATTGCCGCAATTGACGCGCCATGTATTGAAACGCTTGTGCCAGTTTGCCCAATTCATCTTGACGCTGTAAATTGAGTTGCGTCAAATCCAACGTGCGATTCCAATTGCCTTGCGCCAACAAGCTGGCCGCTTTGTTCAGTTGTAAAATGGGACGCACCACCCAACGACCCGTCAACACGCCGATTAAAATCGCCAAGGTTAAAGCCAACAGTGACAACAACACGCTGGTGCGCACATTTTTGTCAATTTCGCCCATAAAATCACTTTTGGGAATCACCACCACAATCAGCCAATCCAAGCCTTGAGCCTCTTGAAACGGCAAAACCTGCAAATAGTGGCGTTGGCCATCAATGTCAAATTCCAATTGCTGGCTGACGTGGCTGTTCAACACGCTGTGCTGCAATAAATAACCGTAAGTGGCGCGGGTGACGCTGTCATCGCTGTCATTGGCGGCCAAACGGGTCACCGCATTTTCATTGGTTTTTTTGCGAAACGGTTTTTCATCGCGTGAGGTGGCCACCATCAGCCCTGACCGTTCAATGATGAAGGTTTGGCCATTTTTGCCAATCGCCATGTCGCTCAAAAAAGTGCCGATTTCCAACAAGGTCAAATCCGCACTGACCACGCCCAATAATTGGTGTTGCGCGTTGTAAAACGGTTTATTGGCCGAAATGGTCAAGCTTTTGCCTGAAAAATAGGCATAAATGGCCGTCCACACTGAATTCCCCTGCGCTTTGGCCGCTTGATACCATGGCCGCACACGCGGGTCATAAACGCGGGATTTGCTCAGCGTTCTGCGTTTGCCATGTCCATCGGTTTCCCACGTTTGCAATTGGCCATCGGTTTGGCTGTTGAGTTGTTCTAAAATCACGCCATCGTTGGCCATTTGCGTGCCCAAATAATGCCCTTGTTCAGTGCCTAATCCAATGTAGCTGACGGAATCAAACCGTTGAATTTGATGCCAAAAATGGCTTTCTAACGCAGGCCAGTTGTTCAAGTCCAACAAACCCAAAGCCAACGCATCAGCGTTGAGCTGATTGACCAAATGCGGCATTCCGAGGTATTGCTCTAAATGTTGGTGAATGCGTTGGCTGATTTCATGGCGCAATTGGGTGGCCAAATCATCCACCGCGTGTTGGCCACTTTGCAAAGACAAACCGCCAACCAAGCCAACAATGCTGACTGTCAGCACGATAAACGGCACGGTCAGCACGGTGTGCAAGGGGATTTTATTGGTTAAGCGCAACCAACCGCGTTGTATCAATTTAGTGAACATGGGCGTTATTGATGTGGGGTAAATTTTGGTTAAAATTCAAATGGCTGTGATAAGAGCCTGCTTGTTGTTGCCAATAGCCCGTTTGCAACCCACGTTGCAACCAAGGCAGATAAACAGAACCAGGCGGGGCATCCATTTTTATATCCACTTGGCCATTGAATTGCGGTTGGCTGAAATCAAATGGCATAAACTCAGCTTGGGCGGTTACGCGAATGGCTTGATTTTGTAATTGAAAATTGTGAATTGTTAAGCGTTGAATGAGCAGTTGATGGAAATTAAGTTGTTGTGGTTGCAGAAAAAGTTGCATGGATTGTTGCAGTTGCGCAGGCTGGCCTTGCAATAGAAACACAGGCAATATAACACTGTTTAAGTGTTGGTCAATCTCAATGCCCTGCATTTTATCGTCCAACCGTAAATTTAAACACAAGCCTTGCAACACAAATTCAAGCCCCAGATAATTGACCGTCAGTTGTCGTACGGTGAGTTGCAATGCCAGCGGTTTATGAGGCAAAGGCGATAATTTTACCTGTTGAAGGCGTAGGCTAAAGTCATCTGTTTGCCAATGCAACCCCGGCCAATAGGCCGTAGCCCCTTTTTTTATTGAAGGCTGTGGATCGTTTTTTGAGTACAATATGTTGCTAAAAAACAGCCACATACCGATTAAAATCAATAAAAAATAGCCGCGATTCCTCATTATACATCGCATTGCGACATCCAAAAAATAGATTTTAATAATTTTTCACCCCAGCCACAGCAAACATTACACCAAATTTAGGCTGTGGGTCCGTTAAATGAAAAGACAGGTATGTATTATGCTGAATTTTTTGGCTTATTTCACTGCCAAAACAACCGTGTTTAGCCCAAAATGATACAAAAAGCTGTATTTTATCAGCCAATGTTATATCATATGACCGTTTAATTAACGTAAATAATTCAACAAAAAAGCTTTTTATGTGAACAATTTGTGATAAATCAATAAGAATCAGATAACTATCGCATCGGGTTTATGCACTTTTTAAATGAATACCTTGTGTTTGATTTTTATCTTGTGCCTGACCATAAACAACTTTTTATAAGGACTGTACTGATGACTAAGAAATGCTATTTATTTTATATCACGCTGTTTTTTGGGCTGTTTTTTAACTATTCAATCTGCGCGGCGGGCAGTTTGCCGCAGTTGTATATTGACAGTATCCCAAAAAATGCCAAGGTAATTATTTGGAATGTTCAACCCAGTTTTGTGCAAGGTATGCAGTTATTGCCCGCTGATTACGATGTGCAAGTGCAAGCTACAGGTTATCAACCCCATCGCCAAACTGTTCATCTGAATAAAACCAAACGCTTGAAGGTCAACTTAAGTCCCAAACTTTATCCTCTGAATGTGTCACTCAACATCCCCAAAAATCAAGCTAAAATCATCATTTGGAATATTGAGCCTGAATTTGAACAAGGAATGTTATTGCCCAGCGGTGAATACAAATTGCAAGTGCAGGCGGCGGGTTATCAAACCTATGCGCAAACCATTGAACTTAAAGACAAACCATTAAATTGGTCGGTTGAGTTACAGCCAAGCAAAGCCGCTTCCGCTTCTGCCACTTATTCAGCTCAAGCGTTCACCGATGCAGGCGATTTGGGTTTTCCGCTGTATGTAGACCCCAAAGAAGCCGAGGTTAAAATTCTCAACATCAAACCCAAATTCAGCCAAGGTATGCGTTTGTTGGCAGGTCGGTATCATCTTGAAATCAAATACAAAAATTATGATGTCATTGACCCATGGATTGAAATTAAAGATGGCACGGTTTACATTGAATTGGTGACTGAAAAAGACCATCTCAAAGTGGCCAACAGCATGAAAAGCGAACAAACCCCTGTACTTGCGGGCTATTATCGCTTGAATATCACCACAAAACCTGCGGATGCTGAAGTGCAGTTGTTCAACATCCAAAAAATCTATCAAAAAGGCATGGCCTTAAAACCCGGACGCTACACCTTGCACATCATCGCGCCCAACAAACCAATGCACGAAAGTTCAGTGGAAATCATCGACCAAGATATTGATGTGCATATTGAATTATAATTTTTGCCTTGACCGCTTGAACTGGGTTATTTTGTCATTATTCATACAATTTTATTTTTGAGGAAACAACAATGTCCATTGAAAGAATGATCAGCGCAACGGCAGGTGTGATGATACTGTTATCGGTGCTGTTGACCCATTATCATCATCCCAATTGGTTATGGCTTACGGTGTTTATCGGCGCGAATTTATTGCAAAGCGCGTTCACAGGCTTTTGTCTTGCGGCGTGGCTTTTCAAAAAAATGGGCGTGAAAACCGAAGCCCAGTTGGCCAAAGGCGAATAACCCAAGCATGGCCATGAACAACACAGGCTTTGCGGTTTTTTTACTGGCGACAGGAATAAATGTCCATGCGCAACCGATTGATTCAGAACAACAATTGTCTGAAATTCAATTGTTGCGCACCACCAAAGCCTGTGTGGGTTGCAGTTTTGCCCAGCAAGATTTACGGGAATTGGATTTATTTCAAGCCAATTTAACCCAATGCAATTTGAGCGGCGTGCGTTTGGACGGCAGTAATTTGATTGAAGCTGATTTGACCAGCGTGGATTTAATCAATGCCGAACTGCCACAAGCCCAATTAAACTATGCCACACTCAACCATGCCGATTTGCGCGGCATCAACCTCAAACAAGCGCAGTTATTGGGCGCGCATCTCAACGGCGTGGATTTAAGCGGCGCAGATTTATCGCAAGCCAATTTACAAGGCACGTTATTGAACGGCGCAACCTTGGTTGGGGTTACCTTGCAACAGGCGGATTTACGCGGTGCGCATTTACAAAACGCCAACTTGCGCGGGGTGGATTTGACCACCGCCGATTTGCGCGGTGCAGACTTCAGCGGCGCGCTGTTGGCGGGTGCCGATTTGGAAGGTTTGGATTTAAGTTGGGTCAACTTCACCAAAGCTGATTTACGCGATGCTTATTTGACCCATGCCGATTTGCGTTATGCAACGATTGAATACGTCAATTTCAAAGGCGCGAATTTAAGCGGGGCAAAACTGGGCGACACCCGTTTAAAAGGCAGTAATTTGCGCCGTTCACGGCAAGAGCGCGAATGCCAAGCCAAAGATTGTTTCCAATAATGCGTTTAGAACAGCTTCATATTCAAGGGGTTAAATATTAATAACCCTCAGTATGACGCGG
>DYSU01000055.1 GCA_020726335.1 Thiomargarita sp.
GACATGCTACACGCTATAACCCAACTATTTATAAAAACTTAAAATTAACAACCACAATAAAACCACGCTGAATAAAAAATCTGATAAAAATAGGATTAAAACCAATGAGTACCCAAGATTTATTGATTGAAATTGGCACGGAAGAATTGCCGCCCAAAGCATTGTTGCGTTTATCTGAAACCTTTTTGGCCAGCATTTGCGAAGGCTTGGACAAACAAAACCTAAATTACATCATCGCCAATCCCTTTGCCACGCCGCGCCGTTTGGCGGTGATGGTCAAAGGGCTGGTCAGCAAACAAGCCGATAATATTCAACAGCGCAAAGGCCCTGCGGTCAATGCCGCGTTTGACAAAAACGGCAAGCCCAGCCAAGCGGCCTTGGGTTTTGCCCATTCTTGTGGGGTTGACGTGACTGATTTGGACACGCTAAAAACCGACAAAGGCGAATGGCTGGTGTTCAACCAACAACAACAAGGCCAAGCCACGGCAGATTTGATTCCCAATATTGTGCGCAACGCGCTGGCCACGTTGCCGATTCCCAAACGGATGCGCTGGGGTGATTCTGATTTTGAGTTTGTCCGCCCCGTGCATTGGGTGGTGTTGTTGTTTGGTGAAAAAGTCATTTCCGCCAATATCTTAGGCGTGGATGCCGACAATAAAACCTATGGTCACCGCTTTCATGCGCCGCAAGCGATTGAACTCAAAAATGCCGATGATTATGTCAAATTGCTGGAGCGTCAAGGCAAGGTATTGCCTGTGTTTTCCTTGCGTCGCGCCAAAATCAAATTATTGATTGAAGAAGCGGCTGAACTCAACAACGCCTGTGCGGTGATTGATGAAAACTTATTGGATGAAGTCACCGCCTTGGTCGAATGGCCTGTGTGCGTGGTGGGTCATTTCGATGCCGATTTTTTGCGCGTGCCAAGTGAAGCCTTGGTGTCGGTGATGAAAGGCCATCAAAAATATTTTCACATGGTCGATGCCGACAATGGGTTGTTGCCGCAATTTATCACCCTCAGCAACATCGACAGCCTACAACCTGACACCGTGCGCCAAGGCAATGAACGGGTGATTCGTCCGCGCCTCAATGACGCGGCGTTTTTTTGGCAACAAGACCAAAAAATGCGTTTGGATGAGCGGCTGGAAAAAACCAAAACCGTGGTGTTTCAAAGCCAGCTTGGCACGTTGTACGACAAAGCCCAACGCATCAGCCGCTTGAGCCAATATATCGCCGCCCAACTGGGTACGTCTGAGCAACACGCCGCCCGCGCAGGTTTGTTGTCCAAATCAGATTTAATCAGTGAGATGGTGGGCGAATTTCCTGAATTACAAGGGATTATTGGCGAATACTGCGCGTTAAACGATGGCGAACACCCCGCCGTGGCGTTGGCGATTAAACAACATTATCAACCGCGCTTTGGCGGCGATGATTTACCCGACAGCCCCACAGGTCAAGTGGTGGCATTGGCTGAGCGTCTGGACAATTTAGTGGGTATTTTTGGCATAGGCCAAGCCCCCACGGGCGACAAAGACCCGTTTGCCTTGCGTCGTGCCGCCATTGGCGTGTTGCGTATTTTGGTTGAAGGCCAGCATTTTCTGGCCTTGGACGCGCTGTTGCAACAAGCGTATGCCCAGTATCCTGACAAGGTTTTGGCCAGCGATACCGTGGCACAAGTGTTTGATTTTATGCAAGAACGCTTGCACTATTATTTGCTTGACAACGGTGCGCCATTGGACACGCTGGAAGCGGTGTTGTCTTGTGGTTTTGTCCAACCGCTGGATTGCGTGTTGCGCATTCAAAGCGTGGAAGAGTTTCGCTTGTTGCCTGCCGCCGCCACCGCCGCTGCCGCCAATAAACGTATTCACAACGTTTTGAAAAAAGCCTCAAAACCTTTGAGCCAAACCGTGAAAACCCGCTTATTGCAACAACGTGAAGAGCAGGTTCTGTACGCTAAATTATTGGAAATCAGTGAGTTAGTCGAACCTCTATTGCAACAAAACCAATATTCAGCGGCGTTGCAACAGTTGGCTCAATTGGGCGAAGCGGTGGATGGCTTTTTCGATAAAGTCATGGTCATGGCGGAACAAAATGACATACGGCAAAACCGTTTGGCTTTGTTGCAACAACTGCGTGCTTTGTTTTTGCAAGTGGCGGACATTTCTTGTTTGCAAACAGTCTGAATAGAAAAACAATTGTATTCAATAAGTTAAAACGCATGGTGTAGAGCGGCTTTTTTATTCCACCATGACGGTGTTGCGCCGTTCTTTGGCTTGGTACAAGATTTTATCTGTTTGAATATAAAGCTGTTCTTTGTCTAAGATTTTATCGCCCACCACCGCTTTGCCGCCTATGGACACCGTGACAAATGGGTTGATCGCACTGTATTGATGGCGAATGTGTAACCCAACTATTTTGTTGCGAATGTTATCAAGCAAGGCAAACGATTGGTCACGGTTTAAGTTGGCAAACAACAAACCAAATTCCTCGCCGCCCAGCCGAAACGCATAATCATTGGGACGTTGCAAGCTGTGGCGCAAAACGTTGGCCACTTGCTCCAACACGCCATCGCCTGCGGGATGGCCGTAGTTGTCGTTGTATTTTTTAAAAAAATCAATATCTAAGATGGCCAGCGTCAAATAAGTTTGCCCACGTTTGGCAATGTTGATTTCTTTGTCGATGATTTTATCGTAATGATGGCGGTTATAAAGTCCTGTCAGTTTGTCAGTGACCGACATCGCTTCTATACGCTTTTTATCGCTGATGTCATGCAAAATATGGCTGTAGCCGATGATTTTTTGCTTCAAATCAAAAACAGGATGAATGGTTAAATCAATCCATTGTGCTTGTTGCCGGTTGTTTAAGCGTTTGATTTCACCTTGCCATGGTTGGCCTGTTTGGATATGTTGCCAAATTTGCTGACACAGCGGTGCATCGCTGGTTTGATTGACAATAAAGGGGATGTTTTGTTGCAGAATATCATGACGTTCATACGCCAAAAATTGACACAAGGCATGGCTGACATCGCTGAATTGGCCGCTGTTGTCCATGGTGGCGATTAAGATATTTTTGTCAATCAAATCCAAATAACGGTTGATAATCCCCAGCGTTTTGTCATGTTTTTTAATCACCAACCACATGACAACCAAGCCAATGCACAAACTGAGCAATAAAATCAAAAACATCCCATACAAGGTAAATTGTTTTTGTTTCAATTGGTTGCGTAATTGCTCATAACTGTTTCTGATAAGATGGCGGTTCAATTTTTGAATATCTTGTTGTAATTGTTGAATATTCAATTGTTCAACCTCCAAATGTTGCTCAAAAGCCTGTTGTTCTTGTTGGCTGTCTAGCAAATAAAAAATATTGTTGCGCGTTTTTTGCCATTGAATCAAATCATGATAAATGGTTTGCATCGGCTGTTTTTGCTGGGGAAACTGGGCAGAAATTTGTTCAAAATATTGATAAATTTTTCGCTCATAGACATTGATGCTTTGCATCTGTTCTTCGGTGGTTTTATTCGCTTTGCTCTGCAACACAGCGGACATTTTCAGTTGAATCGCATGGAGTTGTTCTTGAATTGATCGCAAATGTTGTTCTAATACATACAGTTGCTGGGGGTTATTACCTAAATCTTGCATTTTATGAAAAATCACCAAACCACCCAGCCATAAAGTCAGCAACAAAACACCGCCAAAGCTTACAATCAACGTGGTTCGTGTGTGCATGGTTTGGGTTACAACAATTGATTGAACCGGGTTTCATCTAAAATTTTAATTCCCAATTGTTGCGCTTTGTGCAATTTACTGCCCGCATTGTCACCTGCCACCAAATAATCGGTTTTTTTTGATACGTTGGTGCTGACTTTCGCCCCCAAATTTTCCAAAGCCGCTTGGGCTTGCTGGCGGTTCATTTGGCTTAACGTGCCTGTCAACACAAAGGTTTTACCAGCAAGTTTTTGTTTTATATCAATTTTTTCTGTCTGAATGCCCAGATGGTGTAACTGGGCAATTAAGCGTTGATTATCAGGTGATTGGAAAAAATCAAGCAGACAACGGGCGGTCACTTCGCCTATGCCTTTGATAGTCAACAAATTTTCAGCAGATGCTTGACTTAATTGATGCAAATCAGCACAGTGTTGGCTGAGCAAAGTGGCTGTACTCAAACCGATTTCAGGAATACCCAAGGCATACAACAAACGCGGCAACGTGGTTTTTTTGCTGTTTTCCAAGGCCGCCAACAGGTTATGCGCGGTTTTATCCGCCACCAAATCCAAACTTAACCAATCTTCCAAAGTCAAAGTGTATAAATCGGCCACCGTTTGCACCATGCCTTTATCCACCAATTGTTCAATCAATGCCGCACCCAAACCATTGACATCCAGTGCATCGCGTGAGACAAAATGCGCCAACGCCTGTTTGCGTTGCGCGGGGCATAAACTGCCCGCAGTGCAACGAATCGCCACTTGATCAACCACTTGCGCCAATGCACCGCCACAAACAGGACAGCAGGGCGGAAACACAAACGGCACGCCCGAAGGTGGGCGTTTGCTCAACACCACGTTGACGATTTCAGGAATCACATCGCCTGCGCGGCGCACCACCACCGTATCGCCTACGCGCACGTCTTTGCGCTGTAATTCATTGGCGTTGTGCAAAGTTGCACTGCTGACCATCACGCCCGCAATATTGACAGGTTTCAATTGGGCAACGGGGGTTAAAACCCCCGTGCGTCCCACTTGAACGTGAATGGCCTCCACTTGGGTGCTTTGCTCTTGGCCGGGCAGTTTGTGCGCCAACGCCCAACGCGGTGCGCGGGCGATAAAACCCAGTTGGTTTTGCAAGGCCAAGTCATTGACTTTGTAGACAATGCCGTCGATGTCATACGGCAGGGCATCGCGCCGTTGAGCCAAAGCTTGTGCATAGGTCAGACAAGCATCGATGCCGTGCAATAAACGCGCTTCAACGGAAATGGGCAAGCCCCATGCTTTAAGTTGTTGTAAAATATCTAAATAGCTTGCAGGCA
The DNA here is from genome assembly GCA_020726335.1 of Thiomargarita sp. Classification (GTDB taxonomy): domain Bacteria; phylum Pseudomonadota; class Gammaproteobacteria; order Beggiatoales; family Beggiatoaceae; genus DYSU01. The sequence continues at coordinate 5,023 of DYSU01000055.1, forward strand.
ACGTAAACCCTTGCACTTCGCCCAGTCCATAGCTTAAAAAATCCAATGGCCGTTGGGCGGTGATTTTGGCATCCAGTTGGCGCAAACTGCCTGCCGCCGCATTGCGTGGGTTGGCAAAGGTTTTTTCTCCCGTTGTGCGTCGCTGTTGGTTGAGGGCATGAAAGCCTTTTTTCGGCATGAAAATTTCGCCGCGCACTTCTAAAATCTGTGGCCAAGCATCGCCCAGTAAAGACAAGGGAATGCTTTTGATGGTGCGCACATTCTGGGTCACATTTTCGCCTGCGTTGCCATCGCCACGGGTGGCCGCTTGCACCAATTGGCCGTGTTCGTAACGCAGACTGATGGCCAACCCATCAATTTTTGGCTCGGCCACACAGTCAATCACACTTTGTTTGAGCTGTTTTTGTAGCCGCAAAGCAAAATCGCGCACTTCATCGGCTGTGAACGCATTGCTGAGCGACAGCATTTTTTGTCGATGTTGGACGCTGGCAAATTGCGTCAACGGCGTTGCGCCCACCCGTTGGGTGGGGGAATCGAGGGTAATGAATTTTGGATGTTGTTGCTCTAAGCGTTGTAATTCAGAGAACAATTGGTCGTATTCGTTGTCGGGAATTTGTGGCGCGTCCAGCACATAATAGGCGTAATCGTGTTGTTTGATTTGTTGGCGCAGGGTTTGAATAGCTTGTTTAATCACGGCAGTTCAAGAGGATAGCGGATAATGGGATTATTATCGGCTATTTGCCTGAAAAAACAAGTCAGATTAGAGGTGAATATGGTTGATTAAATTGTAAATCGGCTGTAAAACGGACAACATTAAACCACCCAACAGCAAAGCCAAAAACACCGTCAATGCAGGTTCAAGCAGAGCATGAAATTTCTCCAATTGGTATTGGGCTTGTTGTTGATAAAAATCACTGACATGGTATAAGGCTTGGTCTAGTTGACCTGTGGTTTCGCCCATCGCCAACATGCTCAAAGTCATCGTCGAAAATAATCGGGTTTTAGCAAAACCTTCGCTGATAGAATCGCCCGCCACAATGTGTTCGTGGGCCGTTTTTAATGCCTGCTCCATCACATGGTTGCCTAAAGTGCCGCGCAATGTGGTTAAAATATCCAAAATGGGCAAGCCGCTTTGGTACATTAACGCAAAAAAACGGCTAAACCGTGCCAACATCAGTTGCCGTAAAATTTTCCCCACGCCCCATGTGTTGAACAATAATTGATCCCATAAGCGGCGCGTCCATGTGCTGAAGCGCACCGCAAGAATCACCGTGCTGAAGAAAGTGATTAACGACAGCAATACCAGCCAACCTTGTTGTTGCAAAAAATTTGAGAGTGTTATCAACAGCTTGGTGTGCCATGGCAGTTGTAGCCCCATGGTTTGCACAAATTGCAACAACTGCGGCACCAACCAATACAACACAAAAATCAAGGTCAGAACAATCAATGACAATAAAAAGGCGGGATACCACAAGGCTTTTTTGATGTTTTGGCTGATGCGCTGTTGCCATGTTAAAGTATCGGTCAGGTGTTTGAACACGGCAGGCAATTGGCCTGATTTTTCGCCAATTTGCACCAATTGAACCAAAACGGGGTCAAATATAGGGGTAAATGGTTGCATGGCCGCTGATAAACATTGGCCACTTTCCAAAGCGTGCGCCAATTGTTGCACCACGCGGCGAAACGGGCTGTCGGCCAAGCTGGCGGCAAATTGCTGTAAGCTGTCGATTAATGGAATGCCTGCGGCCAATAATTGTCCCAAATAAAAACAAAATTCAATCCGTTGTTGCGGCGAACAGCGGCTGCGTGGTGACAATGTTTTGCTGGGTTTAATTTGATAGTCGAATAACAGCAGGTGATTTTGTTGCAGATGGCGTTCTAATTCGGCAAATGAACGGGCAGAAAATTGGCCGCGTATCAGGCGATTTTGCTCATCAACGGCACGGTAGCGAAAGTCAATCAAGGGCAATAATACTGGGGTGAACGATGGGGCTCGAACCCACGACAACCGGAATCACAATCCGGGGCTCTACCAACTGAGCTACGCTCACCATAAATGAAAAACCAAGCGATGTGGCGCGCCCGGCAGGACTCGAACCTGCTACCCTCGGCTTAGAAGGCCGATGCTCTATCCGAATGAGCTACGGGCGCATATCCAAAACCGACAGTTTAACGCCATGTCTGGTCTAATGAAAGTGGTCGGGGTAGAGGGATTTGAACCCCCGACAGCCTGCTCCCAAAGCAGGTGCGCTACCAAGCTGCGCTATACCCCGTCTATCAAAGAATGCCGAATTTTACGCTGAGGTTTGCACGATGTCAACATCAAACTGAACTTTTTTGTTATTTTTCCGCATCGACTGATGCGCGAATGATGTCTTGCTTGGGGTCATAAACATCGGTTTTAATTTCCAATAAACCCAAAACAGTATGAAAAACATGGTCATGAGAATAAAGTTGCTGGCTCTTTTGCTTGAGGCCAAGCACATGATTTTCATGATAATTATCAAAGCTGTCGCTAAACCACAGGATCAACGGCACCTGTTTTTGTGCATCAGGGGCGATAAAATAGGGTAAGCCGTGCAAATACAAGCCATTTTCGCCCAAAGATTCACCATGGTCGCTGATATAAAAGAGAATTGCTTCAAATTGTTGGCTGTTTTTCTTCAGTAACTCAATGGTTTTATTTAAAAAATAATCGGTGTATAAAATCGCATTGTCGAAACTGTTGTTGATTTGTTCAGGCGTACACTGCTCCAATTGGTTGGTTTGGCAAGTGGGGGTAAATTTTTCAAATTGCGGTGGATAACGTTTGAAATACGCAGGGCCGTGGTTGCCCATTTGGTGCAACACGATAAAAATGTCGCCCTTGGGGTGGGCGTTGATATAGGCTTGTAAATGGCTCAACATGCCTACATCGCGGCATTCGCTGTCACACATGGGGTTTTTGTCAGGGGTTTTATAGCTTTCATACGGCACGCGCTCGGCCACGCCTTTGGAATCAGAATTGTTGTCCAGCCACAACACGTTGACCCCCACACGTTGCAGGATGTCCAGCACGTTTTCAGTGGCATGGACTTGCTCTGGGTCGTAGTCGTCGCGGCCATAAATGGAAAACAAACACGGCACGGACACCGCCGTTGACGTACCACAGGCCCAAACGTTGGAAAAACTGATGACCTGTTGTTGTGACAACAGTGGATTGGTTGGCCGTGGATAGCCGTTTAATGCGAAATGGTCGGCGCGTGCAGTTTCGCCAACCACGAATATAATCAGCTCCCTATACGCATCTGTGGACGAAATTTTAGCATCTAAGCCTATGCTTTTTAAAGGTAAATTCTGTTTGGTTGATTGGGATAAATATTTGCCCAACGAATAAAGATAATAGCTGGGATTGCTGTAAAAACGCAACGGCTTGTGTTCACGAAAAAATGGGGCATAAAATTGTCCCAACAGCACGATTAAACCCACCGCCAAAGCCAACGCACCCGCCATCAATTGGAGCTTTTCCCACAGCGCGGTTCTGAACGGCGGTTGAACAATCGCAACGCGATAAACCCACAACGCAGGCAACAGCCAAAGAAAAGTCAAATAAAAGAAGAGCTTAAGACTGAGCAAATCCAAAGATTCAGCGGTGTCAGTTTTTATGATGTTGTCAAGCATCACATCATCAATGATGATGTGGTAGCTGTCCATAAAATAGGCGGTTGCTGACGTGACCAACAACAACACCATCAACACGGGTTTGGCGGTATAACGCCAACACAACAAAGCCAACAACAACACGTTGACACAACTGAAAACGATGAACAGCGACAGCAAAAAAACGCTGTTGCTCAAATTAACAGGGTAAACAGCCAAAACTTGGCCAAAAAAACGGCCATTGGCCAACAACAGCCAAAAAACAGCCACAAAAATAATCAGTTTGGTTTGGCCAATGCTTTTCATCAAGGTCACCTAAAAAAATAAATCACGATTATAACCTGCTTTTCTTAAGCGTGACTTAAGAATAGACTCATACACTGTCTCAATTTCAGTATGAACTTTTCCATGCGTATTTTATTAATCGAAGATGATCATTTGGTCGGTAACGGCGTGCAGATTGGCTTAAACCAAGCGGGCTATGCGGTTGATTGGGTTCAAGAAGCCGAAGCAGGCGAACAAGCCTTGCTCAATGAAGACTATGATGCGTTGGTGTTGGATTTGTCTTTGCCCAAACGAGACGGCTTGAGTGTATTAAAAAATTTACGCAAACAAAACAATCCCTTACCTGTGTTGATTTTAACTGCCCGCGACAGTGTACAAGACAGAATCAAAGGCTTGGACATGGGGGCGGACGATTATTTAATTGTCCAGTTTCACCACTTGCGCAAAAAATTGGGCAAAGAACTCATCCAAACCATCCGTGGCGTGGGTTATGTGATTCGCACCGCATGATGTATTTTTCCCTGCGCCGCCGCCTGTTGTTTGGCCTGTTCACGGTCTTGTCCTTGTTGTGGTTGGCCACCGCCGCATGGCTGTATGACGAAGCGGCGCATGAAGTGGAAGAATTGTTCGACATCAATTTGATTCAAAGCGCGGGGGTTTTAAGCGGTTTATTGCCGTATATGCAAAACCATCCGCAAATGCAAAACTTGCAATTTAATAGTCAAGAATTGCTAAAAAACAATTTACATCAAGAAGATATAGGTGAAGCTGAAGATGCCGTCAGCTTTATCATTTCCGATAGACAACAAAACATTATTGCCCAATCCAAACGCATTCCTGAACAAGTCAAACAAGCACGCCAAGGCTTGC
>DYSU01000027.1 GCA_020726335.1 Thiomargarita sp.
AACAGCAACTGTTGTCAGGGCTTATTTCGTCTATCACAAGGAAGAATATTGCTGACTGAGGCTTTAAATTTAACCCATCTCAATATGACGCTTTTTGTCTTGATAAAACAACAAAGCGGATTTTAATAGTGGATTTTGGGTTTAACTGGCATCAGTTTTGTAGCAAGTTCGGTTTTGTCACAACCTTGGGCGGTTTAAAAACTGTTGTTTGTTTACAACTTTTTGTTCAATGTGTGGTTTTTTGGAAAAAACTGTTGCATTTATATGCTAATCTTTGTATAGTTCCTGTCAGACGAGTTCGTATACGTAAACCAAAGATGCGCTATAGAGCAATATTTCTTATAGTGTTGTGTTTTGTACACTAAGGCGCGGATTCTGTAGTCTCATATGGTATATGAGCGTGAATTCAATAATAGTATTCTATGTTAAATTTGTTAGGGAGTGTAATGATGAGTTGCAACTTAAAGAAAAAGCTTCTGCCTTCTGTGATGGCAACAGCCTTAATTTCCGGCGTTACTTTTAGTGGTAATGCTGCAGCAGTAGAAGTCGCCGCTGATGCGACAGGTCAAGTGCTTTTGGCTCCGATTTTCTACGTAAAAAATGAAGGTCAAGTTAACTATATTAAAGTAATCAACACCAGTTTTACCCATGCAGTTAAAGCGCGTATCGCTTTCCGTTCACGGGTGAACTCTACTGAGGTGCTTGACTTTATCTTATATTTAACCCCTGGTGATATTTGGCGCGGTGAAGTTGTCAACGTAGCGGGTCAATCTTGGGTTAAATCTACTGATGACTCTGTTCGCAACTTGCCTTTTGCTGATTCTTTCGCATCTGTTGCGGGTAAGGCTGCAAGCGTTCAAATGTTTGATGCCGCTTTGTCTGTAAACGATGACAACGAAATGGGACACTTTGAAGTGATCGGTGCTTACAGTGCAACAGGCGTGGTCAACACCCCCTCTGGTTTCATAACCATCAAACAAGGCATGTCCAAATTTGACTTGGCCAAAATCTTTGACACCCCAATCGCCACTTTATTGCCACTGAATGCGTGTGCTGTAGGTGCAATAGTTGGCTGTAACTTAAGAACAGATGACCCTACTTCCGTTCAATTGCGCGGTGAGGTTTCTTTAAGCTTGGCAGGCGACCAATTTGGTTATGAAATGACCGCATTGGATGACAGCACAGACACAGGTTTGGTGATTTCTAACCCATTCTATGATGTGGCTGTTCGCTTGAGCGTGGACTTGGGTGCTAACTTCGCAGGCCCTGGCGTAGACAATATTTTGAATATTGAATCTGCATTGGCTGCCGCAGGTTTTGGTGCTTCTTATCAAAATAATGACAAAGGTTTAAGCTTCAGCTTAATTACTTTCCCAACCAAGTACAGACACTTTAAACAAGACCCTTGCGCCTCTGGTAGCACAGGAAACTGGACACCACCTTTTAGCCCACAAGGCACCATGGGTTACAACATTAGACAATTGGATAACCAAGAACATGATGTTATCAGTGCCGACATCTCTGTTTCTGGTAGCTTAACACCGCCCGGTGCTAAAATCTTACCTGAAGTTGAGTGGTTCTTGCCAGAATGGAAATTTGCTGAAGGCTGGTACAGCTTGAACTTGATTCCAGAAGTGGGTTGTCCTTACCCAGGCGCGCCTGCAATCGTCAATACTTTAAACATGAACGGTTCAAAAAGCGAGTTTATTCCTAACTCACCTTTATAATCACCTGTTGTTAATACACTTTAGTGAGTGTATTCTGCTTGAACCCGTCCTTCATTGAAGGATGGGTTTTTTTTTGCCTAAGTCTTATTCCGTCGCGTAATACCCATAGTCTATTTATGTATTTATTCAATAATATAAATTATGCTATTTTATCAAAGTAATGAGTACAAGCTATTGCATCAATAGTCTAAAAAACGAACTGCTCATTCTCGTTTTCTCATTGCCATTAGGGAATATCAAGTTGATAGGCCACTGTCCATGGTTTATAACCTGCAACTTCATGATTCCAAAGCGATTACTATAAAAACTGATTTTATTCTTTAGTGTAACGAGGTTTATATGATTATTCATCAGCCTTTACGGCAGGTTTTTCGCGTATTGTGTGTGTTCTTATTTTCCTACGCATTATCGGCACAAGCATGGCAAACAGGCACAGATATTCCCGAGAAATCACAATGGCATGGCACAGCAGGCGGCATTTTTAATCCCAACTTGATCAGCAATGGCCGTTTATTTTATATCGCTGCCATCCCCGAAGTAAAACCCATTCCATGGCAAATCCACACAGGCCAAGCGGCTTTCTTCAATATTTATCTGCCACCCGGTGTAAGCCAAGTCAGCATGGGCATTAACGCCGCTGCGTTGGCCGCCAGTCAATCGGTGATGTTCAAAGACTATGGTGAACGCACTTGCAACGATGAAACTGAACTGCCGCCCACCCCCAGCATGGTTGATTTTACCGACAGCGAAGGCCACCACATCACCCCCGCCACATGGCAGGTTTTAACGGGTGCCAGCAATGTATCGCACAAACGTGCCGCTGACTCAGAATTTAATCAATGGGGTTCTTGTGTTCTATTTGGCTTTTTCAACCGCGACAATTTATATGGCTCAGGCGTGCAATTGGATGAAGTGGCTTTCACCTATCATATTGATAATGAAGCTATTTTTAGCGATTGGGCGAACAACGGTGGTTTAGTCAACACCGTGTTGACTGAAGCCGAATTGATTGCAAAAGAAACCACGGTTCTTGCCACAGCCAACAACAACGCGATAAAAACCGCACAAGCATTGCCTGACCCTGAATGGGTTGATGGGGTCAATATTCCACCCAGAATCCAATGGACAGGCAAATCAGGCGGGGTGTTTAACCCTGACCTTTTGAGCAGTGGCCGTTTATTTTACATCGCCGCCGTGCCGGGTTCTAGCCCAATTCGCTGGACCATCATGCGCAATGAAGCGGCTTATTTACATATTTTTGTGCCACCCGGAGCCAAACAAATCAACATGGGGATTAACGCCGCCGCTTTAGCGGGCAGTCAATCCATTATGTTCAAAGATTATGGTGAAACCGCCTGTGCCGACACCCCCACTTTACCTCCTGTACCCGTCAGAACGGATTTTCTTGATGCCAATGGCAATAAAATAACCCCTACAGGTTGGAAAGTTTTAACGGGCGCAAGCAATGTTTTCCATGCACGCGATGAAAATTCTGCATTTTTTAATACAGGCTCTTGTTTAATCTTCGCTTTTTTCAACCGTGAAAATTTATATTCAAAAGGTTTTCAACTGGATGAAGTGGCTTTCACCTACATGATTTCCAATGAAACTGTATTCCGCCTGTGGGCAAACAGCGATGCAGGTGTGACCACCCCAGGCCCTGTGGTTGACACCTCTGTGCCTGAAGTGACGGATGAACAACCCAAACCCACCACCAGCCTACCAGAGGAAACAAAGAAAACGCCCACTACAACGTCAGATGATGCCAGCACCAAGCTTCACCCTTGCGGCGGTGCGTCGTTTTGTATTAAAAACGGGGTGTTGATTTTACCTATGGTTGATTTAGGCAAGGGCAATTATCAAAACGTGACGTTAAAAATCAAAACGGACAACAGTTCAGGCAATGAATCGTTGGTCTTGCAAACACTCAACGGCACAACCTCACCTTAATCCCTCCCGCATAGACAGCTTCGGCTGTCTGTCTCTCTGGCTGGTGTAAGCCTTCATAAACAAGCTATAATCCTCTAGTGAAAGCCCGATGCCTGTCACGGCAAAACCAAAAAGGGGGAAGAAGATGAAACCATTACACCAACGCATTGCGCTATTGTCGTTGATTTTATTATTGTTTTACCAAAACGTCTGGGCAGGTCAAGCCCGACTTTATGTCAAAACCCATCCGCATAGCGTCATCACCATTTGGAATATTAAAACCAAATTTCAACAAGGTATGCATTTACCCGCAGGCCATTACGATTTACAAGTTCACAAAGCGGGTTATGAAGCTTATCGAAAAACCATTTATATGGGCAAAAAAGACCGCTATTTAAGTGTGCGTTTACAGCCTAAAAATGTCGCTGTCAAGACAGAACCCGTTTATCGCGGTACATATCCTTTGTACGTTCAAGTCAACAATGTGCCGATGTCGCAAGTTAAAATCAGCGTTTTGAACATCAAACCCAACTACAGCCAAGGCATGTTGCTCAAAGCGGGTGATTATAAACTGCAAATTAAGGCCGTGGGCTATCAACCCGATGTCCAATGGGTGGCGATTAAAAATCAACCCGTGCATTTGGATTTGAATTTAATCCCCCAACAAACCACTTATAGCGATAATTTTGTCGGCAATACCGATGAAGACTTAAATCAAAGTGGACAATATCCGCTCTATGTCAGCACCGTGCCTGACGATGCTGAAATCAAATTGCTGAACATCAAACAGCGTTTTTATCAAGGTATTCAATTACCTGCGGGACGTTATTTGCTGGAAGTGAGCAAACAAGGTTTTAGCCGACAACAACAATGGGTTACGGTTGCCAACAGCTATGTTTATTTGCATGTGGATTTGGCAAACCTTGCCAATAACAGCGACAAAAAAGCCTATGCGTTGCAACCAGCAACCCCTATGAATCCCAACCCCTTGCAATTGAACATAAAAACCCAGCCTGTAGGTGCGCAAGTGTTTATCTTAAACATCCAGCAAATGTACCGTTCAGGGATGCGTTTGCCCGCAGGTCGTTATCTATTGCAAGTCAGCTATCCGGGTTATCAAACCTATGAACAATGGATAGAACTGAGCAGCAGCGATGTCAATTTAGAAATTCGCTTATAATTTAACTCAAACAGTGGATATAACTGCGGATATTGTGGATAATAAATGCGGTTGAATTTAATTAAAAATTGAGGTGACTATGTTCAATAAATACAAGGCAATTTATGCGCTGATTGCTTATTTTCTAATGATATACACACCTTTCGCATGGGCGGGCGAATGGGTTAAACGCGGTTTAGAGCAAGAAAATATCATTGTATTAAAAATGTCGCCCAGTAAACCTGCGGTGTTATATGCAGGCACCGCCGGCAATGGGTTATTCAAAACCAGCGACGGCGGCCAAACATGGCAGGCTGTGGGCGCGGGAATTGTGGAAAAACGCATCACCAGTATTGCGTTACATCCTGTTGATAACAATCGCATTTATGTGGCCACAGGCACGCTCAAACTCTACATCAGCCGCGATGGCGGCAACACATGGACTGTGAATGACACCAGTTTTGCCACCACCGAATTGGCGTTGTTTCAAATCACGCGGGTGGCAGTCGATGCACTCAATCCTGACCTTGTGTATGCAGGTGGTTTGAATGACGGCATACACCGTTCCACCGATGGGGGGAAAAGTTTCAGTTTGCTCAGCAAGCAATTGAAAAGCTTCACCGCCGATGCCCTGCTGGCTCACCCACAAAAACCCAATGTAGTCTATGTCAAAACCACCACAGGCACGGTTTGGGGCAGCACCGATGGCAGTCAAACATGGACAAAATACCCCGCACCCAGCAACAAACTGGCCGCCTTTGCCGTAGGTTTCGACCTAGCCTATGTGGTGGTTAAAGACAATGGCTTGTATCGCATCAGCCGCAACAGCGGTCAATGGCAGTTGATCAATCAAAGTGCCGAAGCATTAAAAATCACCGATTTATCCGTGGCTTCCCCCACCACAGTCTATGCCATCAGCGGTTTGGACATTTTAATCAGCAACGACAGCGGCCAAACATGGCAAACCTTCAGCACCGCCGTTGCGCCGCAACCATTAAAATTTTTGGTCAACCAAGGCACGATGCCGTTGTATGCCGTGACAGGCGCGGGTTTATACCAATACCAAGATGCCCAGCCTTTGGCCATTGAGCCGTTGCAAGCCCATGTAAACATTGGAAAAACCGTTTTATTAACCGCCAAAGGTGGCAAAGGGGCTTATTTTTGGCAAGCCGATGGGGGTTCGTTGAAAGCGAATGGCAACCAAGCCCAGTTCACCTTGCCCGTTGCGGGCGCGTTTTATGTCTGGCTCAGCGATGGAGAAAACATTGTGTGGTCGTTGATTGATGACCAACTGCCTGCAGGCACGCCGCTTTCGGTCTATATGGTTCCCAAAACCTTAAGCATGGAACTGGGTGAAACCCACAATGTCGTGGTCAGAACTTTATTGGCTGATTTGAGCCAGCAAAATGTCACCAACAAAGTCACCTTCACCATCGCCAACCCCGACATCGCCGACATCAGCGCGTTGGGCGTGGTCACGCCGAAAAAAGCGGGCAAAACTGTGGTCACTGCCAGCTACGAAGGCTTGACCAGCCGCATGGTATTGACAGTCAACGACACGATTGAATGGGTTGAAGTGGAGCCTGCCTTGATAGAATTACAAGAAGGCGGCAAACCACAAGACATCAAAGTGTATTTGGTCCATAAATCAGGTGCGCGCCAGTTGTTTGAAAATCCGACCATGATTGTGGTCAACCCTGCGATTGCCGCTTTAAACGGAAACCAAATCAGCGGGTTAAAACGCGGCACCACTGAATTGGCCTTATCGCTCAAAGACCATGGCCTTGAAGTGCCTGTGGTGGTCTTGCCTTCTATGCCCTTGCGCATCAGCCCCAGCACCGCACACACCCAAGTGGGCGAAGAACTGGATTTCAGTGTCAGCGGCGGTTTTCCCCCTTACAGTGCGAAAGTTGACCAAGGCACAACCCGCCAGCAAGGTTCAAACCTCTTTTTCCAACACAACCAAGCGGGCAATGCCGTTTTGACTTTGACCGACAGCAACGGCCAACAAACCAGTGCAAGCATCACCATCAACCAAGCCCTGTTTGTTGCGCCCGCGCAAACCACCACCACCGCAGGCGGACAAGTCAATTTACAAGCCAACGGCGGCAGTGGCCAATATCAATGGCAAGCCAGCCAAGGGCAAATAAGCAACACCACAGGCAACAGCGTGACGTTTACTGCCCCCAATCGAGATGGAATTTATGGCGTGACCGTAACCGACAGCACTTCATTTCGTCAAGATGCCACCATTATTGTCGGCAAAGTGATGTTTTTAAGCCCTGAACAATTGTATTTGGGGAGCAACGAAAAAGCCTCCGTCAGCATTTTAGGGGGTGAACCTGCTTATCAAGTCACCGCCAGCGCAGGGCAAGCGGTGGTCAAGGACAAAACACTGGACTATACCGCGCCTGCCGCTTCAGGTTTTTATACCATCGAAGTGACTGACAGCACAGGCCAACAGCGTGCCGTGATGGTCTCCGTTGGTTTGGATTTGCTCATCACGCCACAAGCGGCGCGGGTTGCGCCTGAAACAACGTTGGTGTTGAATGCGGCGGGCGGCTTTGGTGGCAAACATTGGGTGATCAGCAAAGGCTTGTTGGACACCAACAAAGGCGATAAAGTGACTTGGACTGCGCCCAAAGTGTTTGGTCCCGTACAAATCCATGTGATTGACGATGCGGGGGCAATCGCTTCGGCTGAAGTTGAAGTCAGCAATGAAAACATGGTGGTCACGCCCTCATCGCCCCATGTGTTCATGCAATCGCAAGCTGATTTCAGCGTTATCGGCGGTGGCGCACCGTACACTTGGGTGGTGGGTGCAGGCGACTATACACCAAGTAAAGAGGGCAGCAGCATCAGCTACACCGCGCCACAAGTCAAAGGCCATTACCCAGTCGAAGTCACTGACAAGGCGGGTTTGAAAGCCATCGCCCATGCAGATGTCTATTCCAGCAAATTGATGGTGTCGCCCAAAACCTTGTATATCAACCAAGGCGAATCGGCGCAAATCACCGTCTCAGGCGGCACAGGCGATTACACCTTATGGGCAGAAGCCGGCCATATGGACCACGCCAGCTTGAGTTTGCCCGAAGAGGCCACCCAAATTGCCAGCAGTTATCAAACGGGTTATTCCGTGTCAGACAGCGACCGCATCACCGTGATGGACAGCGCAGGCAACATTGCACTGGTCAGCGTCAACATCCAAAACAGCGTGGAAGCGCAAAAAATCTGGAAAACGGTCACCACTTATGCGGGCGAAGACAACCAAATTGACAGCGATGAAATGGAAACGGGTTTGCAAGATTTCTTTGCCAACAACAGTTTGATTGACAAAAAAACCCTGTTTTGGCTGGTTGATGCTTTTATGCAGTGACAGGCTTTAAATTTTACACTCAACAGCATTATATGGCCCATACTCAACAAGAAGGAATGATTATGACTGAACATCCATTTGCCCCCTATATTCGTATCATCGGCAAAGGCAAAAACGGCGCGCGTCCGCTGACTGAAGATGAAGCTTATCACGCCATGCAAATGATCATGGCCGAAGCGGTTTCACCCGAACAATTGGGCGCGTTCATGATGTTGATGCGCATGAAAGAAGAAACCGCACCTGAGCTGGCGGGTTTTGTGCGCGCCATCAAAGAAGCCATGATTTTACCCCAACAAAGCCAAGCGGTGGATTTGGATTGGTCATCCTATGCAGGCAAACGCCGCTATTTGCCATGGTTTTTGTTGTCTGCTTTGCTGTTGGCCGAAAATGGGGTGCGCGTGTTCATGCACGGCAACAGCGGCCACACCGCAGGACGGTTGTATACCGATGAGGTGTTGCATTTGTTTGGCTTCAGTCCCGCGCCCTCGTTCAGCGACGCATTGCACCAAATTGCACAACACAATTTCAGCTATATGTCCTTGGCGCAATTGTCACCCAAATTGGCCCATATCATGGCATGGCGGCACCAAATGGGCTTGCGTCTGCCCGTGCATACCGTGGTGCGCTTGCTCAACCCGTTCAATGCCGATTATTTGATACAAGGTATTTTCCACCCCGGTTATCGCCCTGTGCATCAGCAAGCGGCGGCGTTGCTCGGCCAAGCCCACATGGCGGTGTTAAAAGGCGATGGCGGCGAAATTGAGCGCAACCCTGACATGCCTTGTCTGGTGCAGTCGCTACACCACGGCGAATTGTCCAATGAAGAATGGCCTGAAATCTTTGGCAAACGCCATGTCAAAGAAGGCTTGGAACAACCTGAACGTTTGCTGGCCTTGTGGCGGGGCGAATTGCTTGATGAGTTCCCAACCCAAACCGTGATGGGTACCACAGCGGTGGTATTAAAGCTGTTGGGCAAAGCGCAAAGCCAAGATGAAGCGCACAGCTTGGCGCAAGAATGGTGGTCACAACGCGATAAAAACAGGTTTGTATGAAAATTGAAATTGTATTAAATGGCGCAAAAACCAGCATCGACAACCCTTGTTCAGTGGCCAATTTACTACAACAGCTTGATTTAATTGATAAACGGCTGGCGGTAGAGGTTAATCAACAGTTGGTCAGCCGCAGTCAATTTGCCCACCATCTATTGAACGCAAACGATAAAGTTGAAATCGTTCACGCAATAGGTGGCGGTTAAGCAACGGCGCGCTTAGCGATAGGCACGCAAATAAAACCATTCAAAAAAGCGTTTGACCCAATGCAACCAAAAGCCTTTGAACATAAAATTGTGCTTGAGGTTGCGAAACACCAGTACGCCACTGTCTAAAGTATCGACAATGCAAATCAATTCAGCGGTGAAGCGGTGGGTTGGGGCTTTTCCATCCAAACCAGCCAATAAATTTTTCACCGCTGAAATCGCTTGCAAATCCGCAATATGCGCTTGTTTGGGCAACCAATCGGGGCCTGTAAAACTGCCGCTGTCACCCGCAACGTAAATACCGCTGTAGCCTGCCACTTGGCAAAATTCATCCGCTTGAATAAAACCGCCCGCGCTCAGCGGCAAACGGCTGCCATTGAGCCACGCAGGCCCTGTCATGCCGGGCATGAACAAGGTCAAATCGCTGTGAAATTCGCCGCCTTCGGTTTTCACCCTGTTACGGGTAAAGCCTTGTAATGGATGACCTAAATGGGTTTCAATGCCACGGCGTTGCATTTCTTTGAGTAAATTGTCCACCGCTTTTTCGCCCAGCCGCCGCCCGGGTTTGGATGCGGGGCTGAAAAACACCAATTTGAAGGAGTTGCGCCGTTTTTGTTGTCGCAACAAGGTGTCGATGCCAAATAAAAATTCAAACATCGGCCCGCCGCGCATTGCCGCAGGTTCATTGGGGTTGCTGCTGAAGCCAAAAGCCAGCGTGCCGCCTTGCATTTGTGCCAGTTTGTCGCTATAGGCTTTGGTTGCCTCATAGCTTTCGCAAGGGATGTGAACATGTTCGATGCCTGCCAATTTTTTGATAAACCGCCCGCCCGTGGCAATGATTAACCGGTCATAATGGATTTCGCCGTCATTGAGTTTGATCAAATTGTCTTGTGGTTCAATACATTGCACGCTACCCACGCGGTAATCGACGTGGTGGCGTTGTAAATAGGGCAAGATATTGATGGTCAACGCTGCTTTGTCGCGCAAACCTGCGGGAATCCAAATTAAACTGGGGTAATAAAACAGCTCAGGCTTGGGCGCGACCAAGGTGATTTTGTGTTGAAAGCCTTGTTTGCGCAAAACAGAAACGGCTTTGAGTGCGGCAAAGCCTGCGCCGAGGATGACAATGGGGGTCATGGTTAAACCTTTTTAGTGAATTAAGGGAATCGGGGTTAAGGTAAACTGTTGTTGACGCAATAATTTAATCAAACCTTGTTTACCAGGCAAGTGTAATGCGCCGACGGCAATGAAAATGCGCCCTTGGTTTAAATGCGGTAACATGCGCGCCAACATACGGACATTGCGCTGGGGAATCAAGCGTTGCATAAAGGCTTGGGTGGCTGGGTTGTTGCGGTTGATCATGGTTTGGCTGTCGTGTAATAGTTGGGTCAGATGGCCTTTTAAATACAAATTTAAAGTGTTGTTGACATCGTTGCGGTTGTTTTCTGTTTCGGCTAAGGTTTCTTTAAGCAACGCAATTTGCTCTGTTTGGGAAATTTGATAATACACCGACAATTGTTCTTGTGCGGTTTCTAAAGGATAAATCATTTTATCATAAAGCAAAGCTTGGTAATAAATGGCGATATCCAAAATCACATCTTCATTGCCCGTGTTGCGATTCATGCCCAGATAATACACCGCCATCCAAGGTTGCAATTGCATGGCTTCGGACAAGCTTAAGCCATATTGGCTGATGGTTTGATAAAATTTGACAAACGCTTCTTTGCTCAAAACTTTCAGCAACGCAAATTTATCTGGGGAAAATTTTTCAGGCAACATGTGTTCATCTTGGCCGCTGGGCAAGGTCTCCAACATCAGTTGTTTAGACTGTTGCAAATACGGCAACACCTGCACCAGCAAGGGTTTAATTTGGGGATCATTGGAGTGCATGGTTGCGAACAAATAGCTATGGCCTTGAATTTGCGGGTGCGTGATGCGCCACAACAAGGCATCATCTGTTGCCTGCACATTTAATGGTGACAAAAAAAGCAAAAAGCAATACAGTAACAGGCTGTTATATTTTGGGCTTGATATCGACATGAGGAAAAAACTATGAAAACGATTGCTATCATTTTACTGCATTTATGCAGTCTTTTCTTATCTTTAGCGGTCATGGCCGCTGAGGGAACCCAAGTCAATTTCATCGGCTACACGGAAAAAGGCGATTATTTAGCGTTTGAAGAATACGGCGAACACGAAGGCAGCGGCGTACCTTATTCCGATATTTTTATTATTGATGTCAGCAAAAACCGCTATGCGATCAAACCCATTAAAACCAACCCGCGTGATGTGGCGGCGTTTTCTTTGGATGAAACCCGCGAATTCAATCAAAAACAAGCCCAAGCCCAATTGGATAAACTGGATATTTTGCCCAACAACACAGGCCAACAGGTGATCGCCCACGGTTTGTTAGACCTCGGTGTTGACCCCCATCAAGTTGAATTTGCGTTATATCCGCCGATTGCCGATTATCTCAAAACCAAATTCAAACTGAAATTGACCGAAATTGAGACCGAAGAAAGCTGTTATGGCTTCGGCAAAGGTAAAAAAATGCAACTCAGTTTGCAAAAAAATGCGGATAAAGCGGTGTATTTGCAAAACGACAAAACCTTGCCTCCAACACGCGGTTGTCCGCTGGCGTATCGGATTCAAGATGTGTTTGTTTATCATGAAAAACAATTGGCGGTGTTTTTGAATTTAATCTTGCCCGGCCACGAAGGCAAAACCCTGCGTTATAGGGTGGTGACAGGTCAATTGCCTTAAAGTTTTATTGCTTTTATTGTAACTAATTGAATTAACTTCCAAATGTCGCGTTAACGACTTCCATCAGCGCGTTGATGGTTTCATCATCGTCACTGAGTGGTTCAACCAGTGCAGCACGACAAGCCTCCACGGTTGATAAGCCGTTGTGGATGAGCGTGGCGGCATAAACCAATAAACGGGTGGATGCGGCTTCTTCCAAATCATAGCCTTTCAAGGCGCGCAAGGCGTTGGCCAAATTGACCAAGCGTTGCGCCTGTTCACGGGCAATCCCTGTTTCGCCGATGATGATTTCTTGCTCCAGTTTACTGGAGGGGTATTGGAATCGCATGGCAACAAAACGCTGGCGGGTGCTGGGTTTCATGCCTTTGAATACATGCTGATAACCGGGGTTATAGGAAACCACCAGCATGAACTCGGGCGATGCTGTCAAGTTTTCACCTGTGCGCTCTATGGGTAGAATGCGTCGATCATCGGTCAACGGGTGTAGCACGACAGTGGTGTCTTTACGCGCTTCCACCACTTCATCCAGATAACAAATGGCTCCTTCGCGCACAGCGCGGGTCAGCGGACCATCTTGCCAATAGGTTGCACCATGGCCGATCAAATGCCGCCCAACCAAGTCGGCGGCGGTTAAATCATCATGACAGGCCACGGTGTATAAAGGCCGCCCCAGTTTTGCCGCCATGTAGCTGACGAAACGGGTTTTTCCGCACCCTGTAGGTCCTTTAATCAGCACAGGCAACTGGTAGTGATAAGCGTACTCAAAGAGATTGATTTCATTGCCAAAAGGCAAATAAAAAGGCGTTAAGGTGTTGGTGCTGGACATCACGTTTTCTCCATGCAGGGTTTTAAAAGGAATAGGCCAAGCTGACACCCAATGCAACAACCAACAGCCAGCCCCAAACGATAAATCGCCATAAAGAGGGGGCTTGGCGCAGTGCCATGAAGTGATCAGCGATTAACTGTCCTTTCCATACGGTTGTCAAAAGCAACGCAGTCATCACGGCATGGCTGCTGAGTCCAAGTTTACCCACGCCCAGCGCAAAGCCTGTCAGCAACAGCAAAAACAGCCATACCGTGGTACAAGGTTGCAACCAATAATGTTGCTTATCAGACATGTTTTACCTCATCTAATTAAAGGGATGTTGCGAATTATTTCAGGATATACAGCAATGGAAACAGAACAACCCAAACCAAATCCACCATGTGCCAATAGGATGCAGCGCTTTCTAACCCACGGTGTTCGCTGGCACTGTAGCCGCCACGTTGGGTTTTGAGAAGAACAAAGCCAAGAATGACCATGCCCAAAATAACGTGCATGAAATGGAAAAAAGTCAAGGAAAAATAAAACATGAAAAATAGGTTGCTGTCTAAGTCATAACCTGCGGCAAGTTTGTCTTTGTATTCAAAGACTTTGACTATTAGAAAAAGCAACCCGCTGGCCAAAGCCGCGCCCAGCCAGCGTACACAAACAGGGCTTTGCTCTTGGCGTATGGCAGTGACAGCGCGCACCACACAATAACTGCCTGTGATGAGAACCAAAGTGTTAAATGCGCCCAACTCTTTATCCAAAGTTGCTTGGCCTGCGTTGAACAATTCAATATTGTAAGCACGGGTAAAAGCATAACCGATGAAAAAAATACCAAACACCAAAAGCTCGGCATAAATAAAAATCCACATGGCCAGATCACCCGCAAGCTGGGGTTTAGCCTGATCATCCATGATGATGACTCCTTGAATTAAAGCTTTAAGAACAAAACCACACCCATAAAAGTGGCGAAGAAAAACAAGGTGATATTGAGTCCAACCCAATACTTGGCTTGGCTTGTTTTGACAGGATTGATCAGAAAAACGATGCCGCCAAAACCTGCCAAAATGGTCATTAAATCAGCAAAGGTAAAAGCGGCCATCAACAGTAATTTTTTGTTGGGTATGATGTCTGCCAGCAGTAAAACGCTGAATGTGGCAATGCCCAACAAGGCAATAATGGCGGGAATGACAGCGAGATAATGCCAGATTGTAGGGTAAGCCCTTCATAACTGATTGATTATGCCTATGTTCACCCTAAAACCCTTTTAAAAGAGCATTAAAGTGAAGCCAAGCTTTGCTTATTTAACGCCTTCAAACAACTCTACCGCTTTGTTCATTTCTTTGAGTAAAGGCAAACTAAGTTGCGCGGCTTTGTTTAAACCTGCAACAGAAACATCGACAGCATCCAACACAGGCTTAAATTCATGCCATAACTTTTGCACTGTTTCCAGTTGGGCGCGAATGGCCGCATCTTGTGTGCCTGACAACCCCAGTTCAGCATCGCCTTCAAACAAGCCTTTTAAAGTGCGTTCAAACAAAGCGACGGTTTTTTGCAAATGGGCTTTGTTCTCTTCCACCCCAATGCCGTTGGCCACCAGCAACAATTCTTTGGTCATTTTTTGGGTCAACATCCGTTGTTTGCCCGCCAGATTGAGGGTGGTTGCCGTTGCTGGGGCAAGCGCAGAACCTGCGGCTTTCTCATACATACCGACAGCCGCATTCATTTCTTGCAACAAAGGCAGGTTTTCTGCCGCGATTTTTTTCAACACGGTCACGTCCACATCGCCGCCGATAACTGATTGAACGGTTTGATTAAAACTGTTCCATAAAGCGGCCACTTTATCCAGTTGAGCAACAATGGCGGCATCTTCTGTTTTGGGTAAATTCAATTCGGCATCGCCGTTTTTCAGGCCTTTGAGGGTTTTGTCAAATAACACGGCAGTCTGTTGCAATGCCGTTTTATTGGCCTCTGCATCAATGCCTTTGGCCACCAATAACGCTTCTTTGCTCATTTTTTGGGTCAGCATCCGCTGTTTGCCCGCCAAATTGATGACGGTTCCCATGTCAGCCCATACTGAACCTGTAGACAAGCCAATGGCCAGCAATGAAGCGGCAATGGTTTGTGATAATTTCAAATAACTCATAATTTTTCCTTAAAATACAATGAATAAGGGCTGTCAAACGGTTTATGTCTGACAGCCCTGTGGTTACTATTACGCGCTTTTGCCTTCTTCGTCTTTGACAAAGAAGCTCCAGACATAAACCATCAAACCGATGAAGAACACGACACCCACCGCTTCACGCAACCAGTAGAACAGTTCAATTTTTTCTTGCACCACGATGAAAGGCAGCGGCGTGTCCGAAGCGCGTTGCAGATAAATTTGCAAAATACCCGCTGCGGTCAGGAACAAGGTGAGGAAGACCATGGAAACGGTCATCAGCCAAAAGCCCCACATTTCAACCACTTGCGCTTTATTGCTGTTGGCGGCGGCACGTCCACGCAACAAGGGCATGGCATAGGAGATAATGGTTAAAACAATCATCACATAAGCACCATAAAATGACATGTGGCCGTGGGCGGCGGTGATTTGCGTGCCATGGGTATAATAATTGACAGGGGCTAAAGTGTGCAAAAAGCCCCATACACCTGCGCCAAGAAAAGCCATCACACCTGTACCCAACGCCCACAACACAGCGGCTTTGTTGGGATGTTCACGGCGGCGTTTGTTGACCACACTAAAGGCAAAGACTACCATTATGAAAAAGGGAATGGGTTCTAAGGCAGAGAATACCGAGCCAAACCACTGCCAATAGTCAGGTGTACCAATCCAATAATAATGGTGGCCTGTGCCGATGATGCCTGTGATTAAAGTCATGGCGATGATGATATACAACCATTTTTCAATCACTTCGCGGTCTACGCCCGTGGTTTTAATCAGCACATAAGCCAAGATAGAGCCGAGAATCAGCTCCCACACGCCTTCAACCCACAAATGAACCACCCACCACCAGTAGAATTTGTCTTTAACGACGTTATCGGGGTTGTAGAAAGAGAACAAAAACATCAGTGCCAAGCCGATTAAACCCGTGATTAAAACTATGTTTACCACCGTTTTGCGCCCTTTGAGTATCGTCAAGCCGATGTTATACAAAAATGCCAACGCAACCACCACAATACCCACTTTGGTGATGGTGGGTTGTTCTAAAAATTCACGCCCCATTGTAGGAAACAGCGCGTTGCCCGTGATTTTCGCCAGCCCAGCATAAGGCAGCAGCAAATAGCCCAGCACTGTCAACGAGCCTGCGACCAGAAAAATCCAGAACATCAGTTTAGCCAACATTGGACTTTCTAATTCCCGCTCAGCTTCTTCAGGAATCAGGTAATAGGCCGCGCCCATAAAACCAAATAACAGCCAGACAATCAGCAGATTGGTATGCACCATGCGGGCGACGTTAAATGGGATGGTAGGAAATAAAAAATCTCCCAGCACATATTGTAACCCCATGACCAAGCCAAATAGAATTTGGCCGATAAATAAGCCGATTGCCGCAATAAAATAGGGCTTGGCGACCGATTGAGATTGATATTGCATATGTCAGTGTACTCCTTAAGTGATTAGAGGCTTAACCTTGGATATTGGGTGGCCAATTGGCGGTCTTGATTTCTGAGACGTATTTCAAAAATTGGGCGAGGGCCTCCAGTTCATCATCTGAAAAATTGAACTGGGGCATACTGCGGCGATTGGGTATGCCTTGCGCAGGACGGCTTTTGATAAAAGCTTTAACCGCTTCAGTGCTGTTGCCAAAGCGTTTGTAGACATTCCCCAGCTCTGGTGCGAAATACGCACCTTCGCCAAGCAAAGTATGGCAACCAATGCAATTATTCTCTTCCCATAGCCGCTTGCCTTGCGCCACTTGTTCAGTGATTGCGCCGCGATTATCGCGTTCGGGGAAGTTGGCATTGGTATGGAAAGTTAATCCTAAAAATAAGAGTAGAAAAAATAACGAGCCGCCATAGTAAATATTGCGAGCCACCGTTTTGTTCAAGACTTCGCTCACGGTTCAATCTCCTGCTGGGTGGATAAAAGAGCTTCGATTATCTATAACCCCAAAGCCCATAACCTTGATGTGCATCAATCGCAGTCAGATGAACAAAGCAAGCGGCAATACTGTTGGAATCAGGTGAATTTTTGCCAGCGGCAAAAAGGACAGGTTGTTTATTTGCCAACCACCACTTCACCCGTCATTTCTGGATGGGGGCCGCAACGATAAGGAAATACACCCACTGTGTCAAATACCCGTTCATAAACATCCTCTGGGAAAAGATAAGCAGGTTCAGGCTCACCCAGTTGTTTAAACCAAACGTTGTGATATTGGCGTTTTTCTTGATTAATCCAGCGCACTGTTGTGCCAACGTTCACTTCAAAATGGGCGGGGATGTATTTAAATTCATGAATACTGATCAAAACCACACCGTTTTCATCGGTAGGTGGATTTTTATCCACAGTGGTATGGGTGGGTAAATGGCCGTTGCCATGTTCTGCCGCATCAAGAGCCATCCATTGGGCAAACAGTAAAAAAAATAACAAGATGCGTAACAACATAGAGTTATCCTTTCAGTGGTTGACCAATGGCCAAGCACCTACGCGAAAGCGTTTTGACACTTTAGCATAAGCACTTAAGCACATGATAAACAGTGTGTTATCGGTCATTGGCTGTGGCATTGATTTCGGCTGTTGGATTATCCAGTGCCAGTTTATAGCCAACGGAAACATGATGCCAGCGGGCGGCACTGTAGTCATCGTGAATGGCAAACCCAATATTGTAGACTTTGCCCGCTTCGATGACAATATCACCTGCCGCGCCAGAATTGAGCTTGCGCGTCAGTTCAACCACCCACACACCATTCTCCAGCTTGCCCGTAAATTTCGCACCCGATCCGCCTGTCATGACCCTATCGGCAAGAATGTAACCGTTTTCGGTTGAACCATCCCCAGAGTTGAAGCGCAACAAGTCCATAAAATGTCCCGCTTTCAGCTCGGCTTGAATCGCCGCATCATCTTTACGGTTGTTATAGCCGCCCCGTTTTTTGTCTTTGCCAAACACTTTAAGATCGATTTTTGTCCGACTTTCACTGATGTATTTGGTTGCTTCCGACTTGACGGCATCCGGCATGGAATTGACATCATGATGACAGGTACCCCAACAGCCCAATTGATTGGCATATTGGGTTTCATCCGTGGTCAACATCAATGCCAGTTTGACTTGATTTTTGGCATCCATTTTACCGCCTTCGACAAAAGGCAAGGGCGCATGGGGCGTATCTGGCCATTCAAAGCGCAGATAAAGATTTTCAGCATCATGGGTAGCACCCACTTTGACGGGGATACTGCCGCGTTTATCAGGAATGGCTTGGGCTTCAAGTGCGGGTCTTTCGCCGCTGATAATCTTGCGCCCTATATCGGCGGCTTCTTTGTCATGACAGGTAAAACAACGATCCCCTGCTTTAACGATGGCACGCGCGCCGCTGTGGTCTTTGCCCGTCATGACCCACTCAAAAGAGGCTTGGCCGGGGTAAAACAGCACAATATTGCGTGTTGAGGCCTTGCCCCACGACACCGCCCCAGCCTCACTGGAGGCAATTGCTGTGGCTGTGGGCGCTTTCACTTGGATCAAGGGTGCAGTGGCTTGTGCAGTGGTTTTTATAGTGGTGGCTTCTGCCTCTGCTTTCTCTTTTTGCACTTGCTCAAAGGCTTGCCATTTGGCGGGTATCGGGCGAATAAATGCGGGATTTGGGGTTTCCAGTGTTTCGATTTCTTCATCACTCAACTGGTCATGCACTTTTTTATGGACGATGCCTTTGTGACAATCAATGCAGGTATTGCCTTTTTCCATGGCATTGCGGTGCTGTTGGTAGGCACGCGGCTTTTGCTGGCTCGGTTCCATGGTCTCAAAATCGTGGCAATTACGGCATTCGCGTGAATCTGTGGATTTCATCGCTACCCAGACCCGTTTTGCCATGGTCAAGCGTTCGGCATCGAATTTCTCTGGTGTTGCAACGGTTCCCATGACTTTATGAAAAACTTCGTTGCTGGCCTGAATTTTACGCACCACTTTGTGTATCCAAGGGCGCGGCACATGGCAATCAGGGCAACCTGCGCGCACCCCACTGCGGTTGCCATCATGTATGCTGCCAACGTATTCTTGATACACATTCTCTTTCATTTCATGGCAAGAGATACAAAATTTCATTCTATTGGTGGCTTCCATGACCGTGTTAAAACCACCCCAGAAAATAATCCCTGCCACCATGAAAAACAGTGATGTGCCAAGCGTGGCACCAAACAAGGTCTTGCGCGAGAATAAGCTCGGTTTTTTGAGTGGCAAAACACCCATGTCGCACTCCTTAGATGAAGTTGAATAATGAGGTGCAAACCCAACAAGTTTTTAAAACCTGTCGGGCTTGGGTTTCAGTTTCAGTTACCCAATCAATAAATGTCGTGTTGCGTGTTGTGAACGTTGAATTTACCCGTGGGCGTGATGATTCTGGGGTCTTTAATCACTGTTTTTACCTTACGGGTTTTATCATCGATGACAACAATGGCACTGGAATCGGTTTTGCCTGCCCAGATGGAGAACCATACTTCATCACCTGTGCTGTTGTATTCAGCATGAACAACCCGTTTGGTGGCTTTGGTTTCAGGCAATTCTGCCATGGCCGCAACATCAATGATTTCGGGTTCTACGCCTTCTTTGCCCAGATCGCCAATGTTATAAACGGCCACAGATTGCGCAATACTGGGTTCTGGATTCAATGGCGCGTCAGCCCACAGGTTTTTGGATTTGGGGTGGGTTTTTACGAACAAGGAACCACTGCCGTGAATTGGCACAGTTTGCACCACTTTCCACGCATTGTCAGGGTGTTTTTTAGGGTCAGTGCCAATCATGGTGATCACATCCGCGCCTAAGTGACTGGTTGCCCACACAGGACCAAATTTGGGATGGACGAAGTTTGCGCCACGTCCTGGATGGGGTTTTTTCTCGGTATCAACGATGGCGACCAGTTTGCCTTCTTTGGCATCGATCACGACCACTTGATTGGACATGTTGGCGGCCACCAAGAAATACCGTTTGCTGGCATCCCAACCACCGTCATGCAGGAATTTGGAAGATTCAATCGTGATTTCTTTGAGATTTTTAATGTCTGAATAATCGACCAATTTAACCAAACCCGTTTCTTTGATATTGATGACCCATTCAGGTTTAAAGCTTGATGCGACAATAGAGGCCACGCGGGGTTCAGGATGGTATTCACCATCTACGGTGACACTACGGGTAGATACAATTTTCAAAGGTTTTAAGGTATCGCCTTCGTAAATGGTGTATTGTGGGGGCCAATAAGTACCTACAACGGCGTATTTGTCTTCATAGCCTTTAAACTTGGACGTGTCCACGGAACGGGCATCCATCCCCGATTTAATGGTGGCCACCACTTCGGGGGTTTTCATCCACAAGTCAACCAAGCTGGTCAAACCATCACGGCCAATCACATAGATATAACGGCCTGAAGCTGACATGCGGGAAATGTGTACGGCATAGCCTGTTTTCAGGACAGTGATGACTTTTTTATTGTCACCGTCAATCAGCGCAACTTCGCCTGTATCGCGCAAAGTGACCGAAAACACGTTGTCTAAATTGATTTTGCTCATTTGCTTGGTTGGGCGTTTTTCTGGCGGTACAATCAGCTTCCAACTGGCCAATTGGTCTTGCATACCCCATTCGGGCGGAACAGGTGGCTCTAATTGGATATAGGTGGCGATGTTTTTGATTTCTTCTTTGGTCAAAATGTCATCATAATTCACCATACCGCCTTCTGTACCCAGCGTGATGATTTTTTCTAACCGCTCTTGACCCAATTTCAGCGTACCGCCTTCCTCAACTGTGCCGTCATCTTTTTTCTTCGTCCAACTGGGTTCTAAACTTTTACCTGTCGCCCCCTTGCGCAAAACCCCGTGACAGCCTGCACAACGTTCAAAATAAATTCGTTTGCTGGCGGCAAACGCTTCGTCTGATAAACTCGGCTCAGCGGCGGAGACCATACTTGAACCAAGCACCAAACCGACCGCTATACCAAGCGCAGACATTGAAATATTTTTCATCGTAAAAACTCCTTTTGTTTTATGGAACATGTAAGGTTAGAATGCTGCCATGATTTCATCAATAAATCCACCCCACTTTGATATTCAAAGTATCAGTGCTTTTTGGAGGTGTTCACTGTTTATTTTGCAGTCTTTTAACCATAGTTTATGAAGTGCTTATCATACGTTGGTTTTTGTGTAATCAACCACGGCCACTGTGGTAAATGGCAAACACATCATGCGCAGTCTCAAATATTTTTCACGGCCAGACATTGACTTACATCAAAGTCAAAAAACTAACGTGTGTCTGATACTGTGGCATTGGTTTTTTAAAAAAATTAGGGAGAAAACATATGCAACATTTGTCTACCATCATATTGGCCCTTTTGGGCTTGACCTTGGCCACCATTGCTGGGTTTGGTTTTATGTCGGGCAGTTATTTGGCATGGCTTGCGCTCATTTTGCTGGCATTGTTGCCTTGGTTACACAATTGGATAATGGCAAAAAGATACCTGACTTGGAAAGAAGCCTACAGCGTTGGAATCCAAACACTGGACGATGATCATAAACGTTTGTTGTATTTAATCAACACGTTAGATACTGCCGTGCATTATCAAACCGACATCGCATTTGAGCGTCAGGCTTTAAATGAAGTGGTTGACTACACACAAACGCACTTCGCTCGTGAAGAGAAATTAATGCAAACCCATCAATACCCCGATTATCCAGACCATAAGAAACAACATGAGGCGATGATTGCGAAAGTCAACGAATTTGTGCAACACTATGACAGTGATCGTGATGGCACAATCGAAGAACTGTTAAACTATTTGCGCGAATGGTTGATTCATCACATCCAAGGCACTGATCAAAACTACAGCGGGTATTTGACTTCACGCGGTGTGCATTGAGAGGTTACGGTTGACCCAAATCAAGGCAACCCATGTTTCTGCACCCGATAATAAACCCCGTTTATCAGGTTTTCAAACGCCCTATTGCCCGTCATACACAACGTATGGACGGCAAGGCACTTAAGGGGGATGACTCTCCTCCCCCGCTTTTTTTAACATGTTGAAAAAAATATTTATTTTATCCTTTTGCCTGCCCATGGCGGCGATTGCCGCTGACATCACCCTGCAACGACAAGACGAACTGCTTTATTTATTGCATCAAGATTGTGGCTCTTGTCACGGCATGACGTTAAAAGGTGGCTTGGGGCCGCCGCTGTTGCCGCAAGTTTTGCAGGATAAACCCGTGGAACTGCTCAGCGCAACCATTTTATTTGGCCGTCCCAGCACACCCATGCCGCCGTGGTCGTTTATGTTGAACGCAGATGAGGCCACATGGCTGGCGAAGCATTTAAAAGGTCAAGCACATGATTAAATTTCTCAGCCTTATTGTCGTTGCTGTTTTCAGCTTGTCGTTGCCAGCGGCTGAACCACGCGGCACGGGCGACATGGGCATCATCATCGAACGCGCCAACGGCAGTGTTTTGATCATTGAAACCACCCATAACAGCCAACTTTACCGCGTCGAAGGGTTGGGCGATTTGTCCCACGCTTCCGCCGTGTTTTCGCGTGATGAACGCCATGCCTATGTGTTTGGGCGCGACGGTGGCTTGAGTAAAATCGACCTTCTCAGCGGCACGTTGCTAAAGCGGGTGATGCAAGCGGGCAACAGCATCGGTGGCGCAATTTCCCAAGACGGCAAAATCATTGCAGTTTCCAATTATGAACCGGGCGGGGTAAAACTGTTTGATTCAACCAGCTTGGAATTGTTGTCCGATATTCCTGCCCATTATGCAGAAAGCAAACAATCCAAAACGGTGGGCTTGGTGGACGCGCCCAATCAACACTTTGTATTCAGTCTGTTTGAGGGCAATCAAATCTGGTTGCTTGATGCACACAACCCAAAACAACCCAAAATTCAAAAGTTTGCTGACATCGGTTTGCAACCTTATGATGCGCTGATTTCCAGCAATGGCCGTTTTTATATCGCAGGATTGTTCGGCGAAGAGGGTCTTGCGCTGTTGGACTTGTGGCAACTGGATAAAGGCGTGCAACGGATTTTGCCACACTATGGCAAAGATGACCCAAAAAAACCCGTTTATAAAATGCCTCATCTTGAAGGCTGGGCGTTGACGGACGATTACGCCCTGTTTCCAGCCGTGGGACGCAATGACGTGTTGGTGGCTGATCGTCGCACATGGCAGTTGGTCAAAAAAATTCCCGTTTACGGCCAACCCGTATTTGTCATGTCGCGCCCCGATGGCCGTCAAGTGTGGGTCAATTTTGCCATGCCCAACAACGACACCGTGCAAATCATCGACACCTTGAAACTGGCGGTGATGACCACAAAAAAAATCGGCAAAGGGGTGTTGCACATGGAATTTACCCCACGCGGCGAAGCGGTCTGGTTGTCGGTGCGTGACGAAGACAAAGTGCAAATTTACGGCACAGAAGATGGGCAACTGCGAGGTGAGTTACCCGCGCACAAACCCAGCGGTATTTTCTTTGCCGCCCGAGCGCACCAAAGCGGCTTATAGCCCGAGGAAACACCATTGCCAGTCCCCTCTTTAACCGCTTTGCAACAACGCTTGTTAGACCGTTTTCAACACCGTCTGCCGTTGTCGCCTACGCCCTATGCTGATATGGCAAAACGCTTAGACGTGGATGAAGCGCAACTTATTGACGCGCTTGATGATTTACAAAACAAGCACATCATCAGCCGCATTGGGCCTGTGTTTAAACCCCACCGCATCGGCACCAGCACGCTGGCGGCTCTGTCAGTTCCGTCACAGGATTTGGCCGCAACAGCGGCGTTTATCAGCACTTTGCCTGAAGTGAATCACAATTATGCGCGTGAACACCTGTTCAATCTTTGGTTTGTGCTGACCGCCACGGATGAAGCACATTTGCGCGCTGTCATTGCAACGATTGAAACAACAACGGGTTTGCCTGTGATGTCTTTACCCATGTTACGAGAATTTCATATTGATTTAGGCTTTCAACTCAACCACATGAGGTAACATGTACCAGCCTGATGCGATTGATTGGCAGATTATCGAATATATTCAAGAGGGCTTGCCGCTGGTGCATCGGCCCTATGCCCCGTTGGCGACGCAACTTGGCTTAAGCGAAACACACCTAACATCCCGCATTGCAAATTTACACCACACAGGTATTATTAAACGCTTTGGGATTGTCATTCATCACCGCCGTTTGGGCTATCAAGCCAACGGCATGGTGGTGTGGGATGTGCCTGATGAGCAACTGATTGATACAGCACAACATTTTACCCAGTTTGTGCATGTCACGCTGTGTTATCAGCGTTCCCGCCACTTGCCCCAATGGCCGTATAATTTGTTTACCATGATTCACGGTCTTAACCGTCAACACGTTATCGCCCATGTGGCCGCCCTGAATGAGGCTTGTGGCTCATTTCCGCATGAAATTTTGTTCAGCCAGCAGTGTTTTAAACAGTGTGGCGCACATTATGTAAACCCGATCAAAACAGAGGTTAAACCCTGTGATAGACAATAACGACCGTGCGATTATTAACCACTTGCAGGGCGGGTTTCCCTTGTGTGAGCGACCTTATCAAGTGGTTGCCGAACATTTGGGACTGACTGAAACAGAGGTGCTACAACGTCTGCAAAACTTGCTCGACAAGAAAATTCTTAGCCGTTTTGGCCCGATGTACCATGCTGAAAAACTGGGCGGCGGTTTGACCTTGGCCGCCCTTAAAGTGCCGCCTGCGCGTTTTGACCAAGTGATGGCAATGGTCAATGCGTTTCCCGAAGTGGCGCACAATTACCAACGCGAACATGAATTGAATATGTGGTTTGTACTGGCGACAGAAACGCCGCAACGCATCCTTGCAGTGATTGCTGAAATTGAACAGCAAACAGGTTTGAAAGTCTATAACCTGCCTAAGGAACGGGAATATTTCATCGGCTTGAAGTGGGAGGTGTAGATGTTAGACCCCATTGACCGCGCCCTTATTCACGCCACGCAAGCGGGTTTGCCGCTGACTGTTCGCCCTTATCATACATTGGCCGTACAACTGGGCATAAACGCTGATGAAGTGATACAACGGCTACAAAACATGCTCGACAACGGCATCATCCGCCGCATCGGTGCAATACCCAATCACTACGCGCTGGGCTATCAAGCCAACGGCATGACGGTGTGGGACGTGGATGATGACTTGATTGATGAACTGGGATTGTGCTGTGGTGTGCTGGATTTTGTCAGCCATTGTTATCAACGCCCACGCCATTGTCCCGAATGGCCGTACAACTTATTTGTCATGGTACACGGCAAAAACCGCAACGAAGTCGAACAAAAAACAGCACAAATCGCCGCTTTGCTCGGTGTACATTGCCGTCAACATCAAATTCTTTACAGCAACCGAATTTTGAAAAAAACAGGGTTGCGCCTGACTTGATTTGTCTCAAGGCAAAGTGAACCGTGGGTTTTCATACTCAAGGCCAGAAAATCGCAGGGAGTCTCGCCATGTTGCGCGTCAGCCATTATCTTAAAGAATTACTTAACCCCGCCGAACCCAAACCCACATCCAAGCCTTCAGGCCCTGTGGTCATTTGGAATTTAGTGCGCCGATGCAATCTGACGTGCAAACACTGCTATTCAATTTCCGCCGACAAAGATTTTCCCCACGAATTGAATACAGCCGAAGTGCTGAGCGTCATGGCAGATTTAAAGGCTTTTGGTGTGCCTGTGTTGATTCTGTCTGGCGGCGAACCCTTGTTACGCCCTGATATTTTTGAAGTTTCAAAAGCCGCCAAAGAGAGGGGCTTTTACGTTGCTTTATCGACCAACGGCACTTTGATTGATCAAAGCAATATCAGCAAAATTGCCGCAATGAATTATGACTATGTCGGCATCAGTTTGGACGGTATCCAAGACACCCACGACCGATTCCGCCGAAAAGCAGGGGCGTTTGAAGCTTCCCTCAACGCAACGCGGCTGTGCCGTGATCAGGGCATTAAAGTGGGTCTGCGTTTTACCCTGACCCAAGACAACCAGCACGATTTTCCCTTGTTGCTGGCGTTGGTAGAGCAAGAGCGCGTGGCTAAATTTTACCTGTCGCACCTCAACTATGCAGGGCGCGGCAATAAAAACCGTAAAACCGATGTCCATCACAGGATGACGCGCCTGGCCATGGATTTGTTGTTTGACACAGGGTTGCGCCTGTTGCAAGAAGGCAAAAACCATGAATTTGTCACGGGCAACAACGATGCTGATGGGGTATTCCTGCTTGATTGGGCAAAGCGGCGTGGGTTTGCCCCCGCAGTGGTTGAGCATTTGCGCGTCAAACTGGCACAATGGGGCGGCAACGCTTCGGGGGTCAACGTCGCCAACATCGACAATCTGGGCAGGGTTCATCCCGACACCTTTTGGTGGCAATATCCGCTGGGCAATGTACGCGAACGCCCATTTTCCGCGATTTGGACAGATGTCTCTGACCCGCTGATGGCAGGACTCAAACGCTTGCCTCGCCCACTGCAAGGGCGTTGCGCGCTGTGTGTGCATCAAACCATTTGCAACGGCAACACCCGCGTTCGCGCTTGGCAAACCACGGGAAATTTTTGGGCTGAAGACCCCGGTTGTTATTTGACGGATGAAGAAATCGGCCTTATTGACACAAAAACATCAACGTTATAACCCCTTAATCTATTTGGAAAAACTGTGAAAAAATACTCAATTGCTTGGCTGATCGTTGGTTTGTCCGTGTTGCTAAACGGCCTTTTTATCTATCTTTTTATCGTCAAAGGCACGACTGTGCCATCAACAGACAACCGCTTCGCCATTGTCTTGACTCCTGGCGAACGCGATTTAGTGTTATCAGAAATGCGCGCTTTTTTAAGCGCGGTGCAACAAATCAGTCAGGGCATTGCCAATAAAGACATGGCAACCATCAAACAAGCATCGCAATCTCTCGGTATGGCCGCTACAACAAAAGTTCCCGTTTCTTTGATGGGCAAGTTACCATTGGAATTTAAAAAACTGGGCTTTGGCACGCATGAAGCCTTTGATCAATTGGCACAAGACATGGTGCAAATGGATGATACCGCTGTGGCCTTGGAACGTCTGCCCGTTCTGTTGGGTGGCTGTGTCGCTTGTCATGCGAGCTATCAAATCATCACCGATGCAACGCAGGTTGCTGACAGAAACCCCTGATGGAAGAACATGTTGGCCAAATTTGGCATCAATTCATCACCCGTTTGGCGCGCACAGAACACCTACAAGCCACGGTGTATCTGGATGACGTGCGGCGCAACGTGGGCGTGCTGTTTCGCGCTTTGGGCGGAGAAGGTGGCCTGCGGGTAGAAGCGGCCACAGCCACCCACTACCAGACACGGCGCAACTGGTTGCAACGCATCGCAGGTGTGGCACAACAGGCTGAATTTGCTTGGCGTGATGCAGAAACTTTATACCTGCCCGCGCATTTGGCGGTGTTTCCCCAAGCAAGTCTAAACCGCGAATTGTATTTATGGCTGGCGGCTTTGGCCGCTTTTCAAGCCCCTGCCGTTAAGCTTAACTGGTTTTTGGCCAATCAAGCGGCCACAGCGCAGATTTTGGCGCGTTTTGCGGGTTTGCGCGCTCGTTATCAAAGATTGGTGGCGGCAACGCTGGCATTGCGCCCTGACCTTGCACACTTGCCGCCAGAAGAAAGCGCGCGCGAACTGGCCATTCAAACCGCTTTGCGCCAGCCCAACAGCGTCACCGACTATCCCTTTGCAAAAGGGCAGCCCATGCCCGTGTGGTTGTGGTTGCATCCTGAACCGCCGCTGACGGCAGGCCACAGCCCACGCAGAGAGGACGTGGGCGCAGAGAGTGGCGGCCAATCGCAGACAGCGCGTGAGCAACGCAAAAAAAAAGGCACCCGAACCGAAGCACCCGATGGCAAAACAGGGCTTTTGGCTTTTCGCCTTGAAAGCCTGTTTACCCGCGCTGAATATGCCAAAGTGGATCGCACGGAAGATGAAGAAGACGATTTGGCCAAAGCGCAAGATGCGTTGGAAGACATGGATCACCTCAGCGTAACCCAAGCAGAGAAAAAAACCGCCGTCAGTTTGCGTTTTGACCTCGACTTGCCTGCCGTTGAACAAGATGATCGCGTGTTGCAAGGGGATATTTTATTGCCCGAATGGGATTGGAAGCGGCGTGAGTTGCGCAAGGATTATTGTTGCCTGCAAACCATGATTGCCGACCACGCGCCCGCAGTTGAATTGCCAGCCCATTTGTGCCACAGCGCGCACAAACTGCGTCGCCAATTTGAAGCGGTTGCCCCGTTGCGCAGTTGGCATCGCAACCAAGCAGAAGGCAGTGATATTGATTTGGACGCTTGGCTGAGTTATACCACCGATATTTTATGTGGTCATGTCTCCGCAGAAAGCGGACTTTACCGTGATTTTCGCGGTGGCCAACGTGATTTGGCTTGTCTGCTGTTGGCCGATTTATCGCTGTCCACTGATGCGTGGGTCAACAACAGTGCGCGGGTCATCGACATCATCCGCGACAGCTTGTTTTTATTTTCTGAAGCCTTGCAGAACACAGGCGACCGTTTTGCGCTGTATGGCTTTTCGTCGCGCCGTCGTGATCATGTGCGCTTTCACCACTTAAAAACGTTCAAACAAAACTACAACGCCGCCACCCGTGGCCGCATTCAAGCCATCAAGCCCGGTTATTACACCCGCATGGGCGCGGCAATCCGCCATGCAACCAACATACTGGCGAAAGAACCCAACAGCCAGCGTTTGCTGTTGTTGCTCACCGATGGCAAACCCAATGATTTGGATCATTATGAAGGCCGTTATGGTGTGGAAGACACGCGCCATGCCGTGTTACAAGCGCGCAAACAAGGTTTGCAAGTGTTTTGCGTGACGATTGACGACCAAGCAGAAGACTATCTGCCCCATTTATTTGGCGCGCAACATTATATATTGCTTCGCAAGGCAGAAGACTTGCCCAAAGCATTGCCGCTGTTGTACATGCGTCTAACCTCGCAAACCTAAAAAAGATGCCTTCATTGAGCGAAACGACTATAATAGCGGGCATTTAATGTGAATTGAAACGAGTGAACACATGGATTTTTTGCCTATTTTTATTGATATTAAACAACAGCCGTGTTTGGTTGTCGGCGGCGGTACGGTGGCCCATCGCAAAGTTGCGCTGTTGCTTCAAGCCCAAGCCTGTGTACATGTGGTTTCACCCAACTTGCGCCCCGAATTAGAACAAAATTTAGCCGAGCAACGCATCACTTATCGCCAAGGTTTGTTCCAACCCACTGATTTAGATAATAAACGCTTGGTTTTTGTTGCCACCGATGACAAGGAAACCAATGCCGAAGTCGCCACAGAAGCCAAACAACGCCACATCCTTGTCAACGTGGTTGATTCACCCGATTTATGCAGTTTCATCATGCCGTCGATTGTTGACCGTTCGCCGATTTGCTGTGCCATCAGCACAGGGGGGCGTTCGCCCGTGCTTGCCCGTTTATTGCGCGGCAAAATCGAAGCAAGCCTGCCCGCCGCTTATGGTCAATTGGCCGCTTTGGTCGCTGATTTTCGGGACAAAGTCAAAGAAAAATTACCCAGCGGCCAACGGCGCAGATTTTGGGAAAATATTTTACAAGGGCGGGTGGCCGAGCTGGTGTTCAGCCGCCAAGTGGACAAAGCCAAACAACTGTTGAGCGACATTTTAAGCCAAGAAAATCCCAGCGAAAACAAAACCATGGGTGAAGTGTATCTCATCGGCGGCGGCCCCGGCGACCCTGATTTACTCACTTTTCGCGCCCTGCGCTTGATGCAACAGGCCGATGTAGTGGCCTATGATAGGCTGGTGTCTAAAGCGGTGCTTGAATTGGTGCGCCGCGATGCCGAAAAAATTGATGTCGGAAAAGAGCGCGACAATCACCATGTTCCACAAGATGAAATCAATGCCTTGCTGGCTAATTTGGCCAAACAAGGCAAACGGGTGTTGCGCCTCAAAGGCGGTGACCCGTTTATTTTCGGGCGTGGTGGCGAAGAGCTGGAAACATTAATGGCCGAAGGCATTCCGTTTCAAGTCATTCCGGGCATCACCGCCGCCGCGGGCGCGGCCTGTTATGCAGGTATTCCGCTGACCCACCGTGATTATGCCCAATCGTGCGTGTTTGTCACAGGCCATTTAAAAGACGGCACCATGAACCTGAACTGGGATTTATTGGTGCAACCACAACAAACCGTGGTGGTTTACATGGGTTTGCTGGGCTTGCCCATGCTGTGCCAAGAACTGATGCGCCACGGCTTGCCCGCCAACAAACCCATCGCCTTGATTCAACAAGCCACCACCGCCAAACAACGGGTGTTCACAGGTACGTTGGGAACCCTGCCCGAAATCATCCGCAACAGCAACATCAAACCACCGAGTTTAATCATCATCGGCGATGTGGTCAAACTGCACAAAAAACTGGCGTGGTTTAATCCAAGCACCTTGTAAGACGGGGTTGATTTTTCACACGGTCAGCCATAAAGTTGTGTGGTAAACGATAAACGACAAACCCCAAGCAATGGATGTGGTGAATACAAATAAATAGCCCAAATACCGCCAACTGCCCGCTTCACGCACGAACACAATGGATGCGGCAAAACAGGGCAAATAAATCATCATGAACACGATGAACGACATTGCCGATGCAAACGGAATGTGGGTTTTGATTTTTTCCAGCAATTTATCACTGCTTTCGTTTTGCGCATCGCCTAAGCCATAGAGAATGCCCAGCGTGGCCACCACCACTTCTTTAGCCGCCAGCCCTGTTTCTAAAGCCACGCTCATGCGCCAATCAAACCCCAGCGGCGCAAAAAACGGCTCAGAAAATTTGCCGATTTGACCTAAATAGCTGTTTTCCAGTTGCACAGCGGCCAACTGATTGGCTTGTTCTGCGGCGGATACATGAGGCGCTGGACTCTCTATTGCCGTTTTGGGGTAATTGCCTGCAAACCAAATCAAAATGGAGGCCATCAGAATAAACGTGCCTGCTTTTTTCAAATACAGCCATGCTTGATTAGACACCGTATGCCAAATCAGGGGCATCGCAGGCCAACGGTATTTGGGCATTTCCATCACAAACGGTTCGTCTTCGCCTTTAAAAACAGTCATTTTCAATACTTTAGCGGCGACAATGCCCAACAGCGCGCCGATGATATAAATCACAAACAATAAACTGCCCGCTTGGTCGGCGGAAAAAAACGCGCCCACAAACAACACATACACAGGCAAGCGTGCGCCACAGCTCATAAAACCGATGATGAATAAAGTCAACAAACGGTCGCGGTCATTGCGCAAGGTGCGCGCCGCCATATAAGCAGGCACCGAACAGCCAAAACCGGTCACCAAGGGGATGAACGATTTACCATGCAAACCAAAGTGATGAAAAAAGCCATCCAACAGAAAAGCCACGCGGCTCATATAGCCTGTGGTTTCCAGCAACGCGATGCCGATGAATAAAATAATGATATTGGGCAAAAACAACATCACCGCGCCCACGCCTGCAATCATGCCATCGCCAACCAACGAACCCACCCACACATCGCCAAAAAACCGCTGGGTGCTGTCAATCCATTGGGCAAAAAACGCATCAATCCAATCCATCGGCACACCGCCGACAACAAACGTCAACTGAAACAACGCCCACATCAAAAACAAAAAAATGGGCAAACCAAAAACAGGATGAAGCAAGACCGCATCAATTTTGGCCGTGGTCTCAGCACTGGATTGTCTTTTGCCCACCAGCGGCAAGCCGCCTGAGACAATCGGAATCGCTTTCAGGGCTGTCAGCAGGGCATGACTGGGATGCAAGCTATCGCGCACGGTTTCAGTGGCCAAACCACGGGCGATGGCAACGATTTCATCGGTAAAAATTTCATCTAAGTCTTTGGTTTGATAGTAAATATAAATCTGTTCATAGGCTTGGTTGAGCAAAGGTTGCACTTCAACCCAAATCGGCTGGTCGTGCATTTTTTGAAAAGTGGCCGGGTCTTCTTTGAGCAAATTAATCACCAATTCACGGCAATTCATGGTGCTTTTGAAGTGTTTATCCGCCAAAAATTGACTGATTTTGCTGATTTCTTGCTCTATCACATCGCTGAATTGCAAGCGCGATGGCGACAGTTCACGTTCAAACGTGGCGACAATCGCCGCCAATAAAGAAGAAATGCCCGTTTTTTTGCTGGCGGAGGTTTTGATGCAGGGGCAACCGATGAGTTTGCATAATTGTGGGGCATCGATGTTGATGCCTTCTTTTTGCGCTTCATCATCCATGTTCAACGCCAGCAACATTTTTTTATTCAACATCAAAAGTTCGGTGGTCAAATACAGATTGCGTTCTAAATTGCACGAATCGACCACGTTTAAAATTAAATCATAGTTGTTTTCATCAATAAAAGTTTTGGTCACCCGCTCTTCTAAACTGAAATCATTGAGGGCATAAGAGCCGGGTAAATCCATGATTTCAATCGCATAATTTTGATACACGAAACTGACCATGGTTTTGCTGACCGTAACCCCGCTGAAATTGCCCACTTTGAGTTTGGCATTGCCAATCGCGTTGAGCAACATGCTTTTGCCCACATTGGGTTGACCCACCAAAGCGATGCGAACCGTGGTTTTGCTCATGGTGCAACCTCTGGGGTGATTTTAATACAAGCGGCTTCTACAGCGCGCAAAGCCAATTTATTTTGTTTAAAGCTGATTTCCATGGTTTTTTTGCTCATGGAACAATTGCCTACTTGAACGGTCAAGCCTTTGGTCAAACCCAAAGCATGAAACCGTTGTTTTAAAGCTTTGTCGGCATGAATGGCCACAATCAGAGCAAAATCGCCTGAATTTAATTGATTAAGCGTCATCTATTCACCCAAATGAGAACTGTTATCATTAAATTATACACAAATCATGTGGGATGTAAAC
>DYSU01000028.1 GCA_020726335.1 Thiomargarita sp.
ATCTTGTTCTATTTGGTTTTCTTTTGTCATGATCAGCCCAGAAATTCTTATATTTCACGACTCAGGGATAAAGTCAAAGCACGGGTGAGTTGGTTTAATTGCCTGCCACCTATTTTTTATCATAGGCTTTGCGCTGTATCATTATTGTAAAATAAATTCAAGCATTTCAACAATTTCTTGATGACCTGCGCGTTTAGCGCGTTGTAATGCGGTTTGTCCACCTTGGGTTTTTAAATCAGGCAACGCCCCTTTTTGCAACAACACATTGACCACCGCTTTGTGGCCATTGCCTGCCGCTTCCATCAAGGCAGTGAAGCCATCGTTATCGGCAATATTGGGGTCTGCACCGTGGTTGAGCAAATCAGCAACAATATCATCGCGCCCTGTTTCTGCCACCCAAATCAATGCGGTTGCGCCTGATTTGTCTTGTAAATTGACATCGGCCCCTTTTTCAATCAGCAAACCAATGACATCTTTCATGCCTTTTTCTGCGGCGCGAATCAGCGGCGTAATGCCGTCTTTATTGGCTTGGTCAGGATTGATTTTTTCGCTGTAGTGAAACAAGGTTTCAATCACTTTCCTGTGGCCTTTTTCAATCGCCACCAACAAGGCGGTATCGCCATTGCGGTCAGAAGCCCCAGGGTCCGCTTCAAAGGCCAGCAATTGCGCCACCACCAAATCATAGCCCAAACGCGATGCAATCATTAATGAATCCCAGCCTGCACGGGTTCGGTCATGGACGTTTGCACCCATTTCAATCAACATGGCCGACAACTCAACAAAACCGTTCTCAGCGGCAAAAGTCAATGCGGTATTGCCTGAGCTGGTGCGGGCATTGATGTCTGCCCCTTTGGACAATAAAATCACCGCAACATCAATGCTGTTGGCTTCGGTGGCACGCATCAAAGCGGTTTTGCCAAATTGGCTGGTGGCATTGACATCTACACCTTGCGCTAACAAGGCTTGAATTTTGGCGACATCATTGGCACTGGCCGCTTCACGCAATTGCAAGCCCAAATCTTCGTTGGCTGTGGCGGCAAAACTTAAAAATAAACCCAAGAAAAACCCATATAATGTTATTTTTTTCATACTCTAACCTGTCTGTTTTCTTATTTTAAAAGAGCCTGTCTCGTTAAGATATAACATACTCATTACACGCAATCATCGATTAAAAGGGGGGTTTCATTTTTTAGTGTTGTCTGTGTTTGCGTCAGTTGCTGTTTCTTCAGGCTCTTCGGGCAACTCATGGGCAATGCCTTTGTGGCAATCAATACAGCTTTTGCCTTCTTCTGTTGCGCGGTCGTGTTTTTTGCGTGCTATGCGGTCCTGTTCACTGAAATCCATGTGTTCAAAGTCATGACAGCTTCGACATTCGCGTGAATGGGTGGCTTTCATTTTGTCCCAAACCCGATTGGCCATTTCCCAACGGCGGGCTTCATATTTTTCGGGGGTATCAATGGTGCCAATCAATTCGTGCCACACATCTTTGGCGGCGAAAATTTTGGCTTTCATTTTGGGCAAAAAGGCTTTCGGCACATGGCAATCGGCACAGCCTGCATGTACGCCCGTCACGCCACGCCAATGTACCCGTTCTTGCAATTCGGTTAAATTGGTTTTCATGCTGTGACAAGAAGTACAAAATTCGGTGCGATTGGTTTGTTCTAACGCAAAATTAAAACCGCTGATGGCTAAAACAGCCACAATGAAAATTGTGACTGTGCCGAGCAACCATTTTTTACCTGAGGGGAACATTGACATTTTCCTTAAATCTCCTATAGATAATGAATATTATTGCGGTTTATTTCTGATTTAATTGATAATTTTCATTGTGAAAACGCACAGCCGATTTGAAATCTGGACTAAAATCAGGGTTGCGCCAATTGGGCTGAGCCAATTTAGCTGCGTCAGCTTTCAATCGAGATGCGTAATCAACCACGGCGGTGATGTCGCGCCCAGTAAAATTGTGAATTTGTTGCACCATGGTTTTGTTGGCGTTGCGCCGCTTACCCAGTTGAATCCAGCGCATTTGGCGCAATAAATAATGATAGCTCTGGCCTTGTAACCGTGGATAAAATTCTCCGTTATTGCCTTCGCCGTTTTCGCCATGGCATTTAACACAATGTTCTTGATAGATTTTTTTGCCGTATTCCAAATCGCGGCCAAAGCCCACTTCATTGTTGGGATTCATTGGCAATTGCGATAAATAGGCGGCAATATCGGTCATACATTGCGCACCGCCCATGGCTTCTTGGCTGGCAAAAGGTAACATGGTGGGGTTGTCTCGATTGCCTGCGCGAATATCGGCCAATTGCTTGATGATCACATTGGGGTGTTGGCCTGCCAACTGGGGATAATGGCCGGTCAGCGTTCCCCAAGCTTCAGCACCGTGGCAAATGGCGCAGTTGTGATACACTTTCCGGCCATTTTCGATATTTGGTTTTAACGATAAAGCTTCGATTTGTTCTGCAGTGGGTTCAGTTGCCCAAGCGATTTGGAAATGGCTGAATACGATCGCAGCCAAGATAGTCAAACGTCTATCCTGCATAGTGATTCTCTAAGGATGGTATGAATTCAAAAACCTGTTGTTCATAAACTCAAACAACAGGCTTCATCTATAGCTGGATAGACCCGTTAGCCAAAAATATCATGGGTAATGTTGGCAAACCAACTGTACGCATAGTGTACTTCACGGGCTTTTTGTTCAGGTGTGGCATCGGCTGGGGTTAAACCACCTGAAACTTGGGTGATGGTTTCACCTTCCAAACGATACACGGCAGTCACAGAAATACCATAGTTAGGGCCGATGATGCTGTAACAGGTATTGACATAGGCAGGTGTCACCATTTCTTTGCCTTGCAAGGAAGCGATCACGGCAGTGGCACACA
The DNA here is from genome assembly GCA_020726335.1 of Thiomargarita sp. Lineage (GTDB taxonomy): Bacteria > Pseudomonadota > Gammaproteobacteria > Beggiatoales > Beggiatoaceae > DYSU01. The sequence continues at coordinate 2,886 of DYSU01000028.1, forward strand.
CTTTGGCTTGTGAGCTGGCAGAATAGGCTGATTTTGGCATGTCAGTGGCAATACATGCGTCGCCAATCACATACACGCCTTTATGCACGCTTGATTCAAAGGTTTGTTTGTTGACAGGACACCAACCTGATTCATTGGTCAAACCCGCTTGGTGTGCAATTTTGCACGCCACTTGAGGCGGGATCACATTCAACACATCGGCTTTGATGACATCTTCCATTTCGCCTGCGGTCACGGTTTTGGTTGTGGCATCAATTTTAACCACTTTACCACCGCCGCTGGCGGGCCGCCATTCAATCAAACTGCCTTCATTTTTGCCATTTTGCTCAATATCATAGCCGTATAACTCTTTCCAACCTTGGGTAAATAAACCTTGTTTGGAGAATTTATCACTGGCATCTAAAATCAATACTTTAGATTTGGGTTTGTTGTTTTTCAGATAATGCGCGATTTGGCTGGCACGTTCATAAGGTCCAGGTGGGCAACGGAAAGGGCTGGTGGGTGGGCAAATGACCACAGTGCCACCGTCGGCCATTTCTTCCAATTGCTTGCGCAATAACGCTGTTTGTGGACCTGCTTTCCATGCGTGCGGAATGGTTTCAGAGGCTTTTTCATCGTAACCTTCAATTGCATCCCATTTAAAACCGACACCAGGGGAAACCACAATGCGGTCAGCGGTAAAATCACCCGATTTAGCGGTGGTCACTTTTTTGGTGGCCGCATCAATGGCGGTGACTTCATCAATCACCACTTTAACGCCATGTTTGCCTAAACCGTCGTAGCCAAATTTAATGCTGTCTAAACTGCGGTCGCCGTTCAACACTTCATTGCTCATAAAACAAGTGTGGTAATCGGCATTTTTTTCAATCAAGGTCACTTCAACAGAAGGGTCAGCCATGCGAATGTATTTGGCTGTGGTTGCACCACCGACCCCTCCACCGACAACCACCACTTTTTTGCCTTCACCTTTGGCAATAAAAGGGATGCCAGAAAAGCTGATTGCAGCGGTGCTGGCAGATAATTTTAAGAAATTTCTACGAGTTATTTGCGTCATACTGTTTTCCTCCAAACTTATTTGCGGCTACCGTAAAAATGAATCACGTTGTCAATGGCACCATCGCCTTCTTTTTGCACCATTTTTTCGATACGTTTTTGCATTTTTTTCGGCATTTCACGCGCACCCGATTGAAAATCTTCCATCGCATAGTGCAAATAAGGCATCCATTGACCGGCTAAAACGCCTGCACCGTCTTCATCTTTGGTGCCTTCTTCAACGTGGCATTTTTCACAATATTCTTTGTGTAATTTTCGACCTGCATCCGCTTTAGCGGCATCTGCATTTTGGGCAGAAACGAGTAAAGTTTGTTTAGAAAAAAAATCGCCCATCGCTTCAAAATCAGCATCTGCGTAACCTTGGGCAATACGGTTCATGATAGTCCCTGAACGGGTACCCTCTTTATAAGCTTTCATCGCGTCTACCAAAGTGTCTTTGCCCATGCCTGCAATCGAAGGGCTGGCAGGTCCAAAGCTTGAACCATTGGTGCCGTGGCAACCTGCGCAAGTATTGCCCAACATCACACTGTCTGCCCCCGATGCGGCCAAGGCTTTATCTTCGGCAACTGCCGCATTGATATGTAAAACAAATCCTGCGGTTAAAAGCAAAGTAGAACCCAGTGCTTTTTTATTTATCATACATGCCTCCTCAATGGCGCTGTGTCATACATACTTTAAAAACCTCAGTAAAAACACCTTTTTTCTAAAAAAGACCAACCAACTGTTTTAAACTGAAATGGTTTCTATCAACAAAATTAAGCCGCCACAGAATACATGAAAACAAACTATTGAGCCAGTTTTTTTGCTAAAAAAATCAATAACCACAATTAATTAATGGAAATGTATTTTTAATATAAGTATTTAATACTATGTAAATATTATGATATAACATTTATTTTTGCTGTAATAAAAACCTTACTTATTGTATTTTTTTAGTCAAACTGATTTTTATCGCAAAAATGAGGGGTTATTGTAAAAAACACCTGATAAAAAAAGGGTTTTTAGGCTTGAATTTGCTGGATAAAATTTTTAACCAACTGATTTTTAAGTTTCATTGCGGCTTTGTTGACCACCAGCCGTGAACTGATGTTTGCAATATGTTGTTTAGGCTCTAACCCATTGGCGCGCAAAGTATTGCCTGTGTCCACCACATCGACAATATAATCGGCCAAATCCACCAACGGCGCAAGCTCCATAGAGCCATATAATTTGATGACCTCCACTTGCAAGCCTTGTTGGGCAAAATAATTTTTAGTCACGTTGACATATTTGGTGGCAATGCGTAAGCCGTTGCACAACGGCAAAGCCTGTTGTTTGGGGCCAGCCAACATCAGTCGGCAACGGGCAATGCCCAAATCGACAGGCTCATAAAGATTGGGGCTGTCGTATTCCAATAAAGTGTCTTTGCCGACAATTCCCATGTCTGCCGCGCCATATTCGACATAAGTCGGCACATCAGTGGCGCGGATGATGACCAATTTAATGTCCGCTTGATTGGTGTCCAAAATCAATTTGCGCGAGGTTTCAGGGTCATCGACAGGATGAATATGGGCTTTGGCTAAAATGGGCAAACATTCTTTAAAAATACGGCCTTTGGACAATGCAATTTTTAACATAAGCTGTTCTTAACATTAGATATTTGGCACACGCTGGACTTTCGCGCCCAATTGGGTGAGTTTTTCTTCAATACATTCATAACCACGGTCAAGATGATAAATCCTGTCCACCAGCGTATCCCCTTTGGCAACCAATGCGGCGATGACCAAACTGGCCGATGCGCGCAAATCGGTGGCCATCACAGGGGCGGCATATAATTGATCATTGCCTCGGGTAAACGCGGTGTTGCCTTCTAAGCGAATATTTGCCCCCATGCGTTGTAACTCTTGGACGTGCATAAAACGGTTTTCAAAAATATTTTCCGTTAAAATCGCACTGCCATCGGCTACTGTATTCAATGCCGTAAACTGGGCTTGCATATCGGTGGGAAACGCAGGATAAGGCGCGGTGTGAATATTCACTGCTTTCAATGTGTTGCCACGCATGTCCAAGGTAATGCTGTCGGCAGTGGTTGTAATCGTTGCCCCTGCTTCGCGCAATTTTTGAAGCACGGCATCTAAAATGGTCGAATCGGTGTTTTTGAGTTTGACTTTACCGCCTGTCATGGCAGCCGCCACCAAATAAGTGCCTGTTTCAATGCGATCAGGCAATACATGGTAAGTACAGCCGTGCAAACTGTCTACGCCATGAATGGTTAAAGTGTCGGTTCCTGCGCCTTCAATTTTCGCCCCCATGCAGTTGAGACAGCGGGCTAAATCCAGCACTTCAGGTTCACGCGCCGCGTTTTCTAAAACCGTTGTGCCTTGGGCCAAGGTCGCGGCCATCATTAAATTCTCTGTGCCTGTGACCGTGACCACATCCATGCAATAACGCACACCTTGCAACCGTTTGGCGCGGGCGCGAATATAACCGTTTTCCACTTTAATGTGCGCGCCCATTGCCCGCAAGCCTTCGATATGCAAATCCACAGGCCGCGAACCGATGGCACAACCCCCGGGCAAAGACACGTCGGTTTGTCCAAAGCGCGCCAACAAAGGCCCTAACACCAAAATTGAAGCGCGCATGGTTTTGACCAAATCATAAGGGGCGACATAAGTATTGATGCCAGCGGTGTCAACTTCGACACTCAATTGCTCATCAATCACCACATCCACCCCCATGCAAGCCAATAAATTGACCATGGTGGTAACATCGCGCAAATGCGGCACGTTTTTCACCAGCATCGGCGTTTTGGCCAACAAAGTGGCCGCTAAAATGGGCAATGCCGCGTTTTTAGAGCCAGAAATATTGATTTCCCCCTGCAACACCACACCGCCGTGGATCAGTAATTTATCCATTTTTATCCAACAACAATGCGATCACAGCCTTGTTTTTTGGCTTGGTGTAAAGCTTGATCGCTGGTTTTTATAAAAGTTTCTACAGTGGCCGCTGGGTGATTAAGTCGAGTCCATGTACTGATGCCAAAACAAGCGGTTATCGCTTCATCTTCAAACTTAAGCTGGGTCAAAGCACAGCGCAGGCGGTTGATCAATTGCAAACCGCCCTCAATCGGGGTTTCAGGCAACAACAGGCCAAATTCCTCGCCACCATAACGCGCACAAATATCCACATCACGGCTATTTTGCCGTAAAATGTCGGTAAATTGTAGCAAAATTTCATCCCCTTTTTTATAACCATGCGCCACATTGAAGGCATAAAAACCATCTAAGTCCAGCAAAATCAAGCACAATTCAGTTTTATAACGTTTGCACCGTGCCACTTGATTGGTCAACTGTTGCAAAAAACTGTGTTGATTATGCAACTGGGTCAGCGCGTCGGTCAATGTCAGTTCTCTTAATTCCTGCTCAATTGTGCGTTGGCGCGTGATGTCGGTATGCGCGCCAACAATGCGCACCACATTGCCGTGTTTATCGCTTTCACACACCGCACAGTTACGAATATAAACCGTATGCCCTTGTTTATGATAAAATTTCTGCAACAGTTCAAATTTAGCCAAGCGGCCTGAAATAAAATCACGCACTTTGGCTAAAATCAATTGATAATCTTCGGGATAAATCACTTTTTCCCAACTGGCAAAACTGTTGGGCAATTCTGCATCGCTATAGCCCAACTGCTCTTTCCAATGGAGGGAAAACCAAATGCTGTCGGTTTGAAAATCCCAAGACCAAATGCCATCATTGGCGGCTTTCACTGCCAAAGAAAACAATTGTTCACTGTCGCGCAAAATTCTTTCTTCCAATTTGCGTTGGGTGATGTCGTGCATGAACCAAACACGACCTTGATAAACGTGATTGTCATCAAACAAAGCGCGTGAATAGCGTTCCAACGTGGTGCCGTTGCGCAATTGAATTTCTCTGCCGATTTCATCAGGGCTGTCAGGTTGGCGCAACATATTGATGTCACGAATGAAACTTTCAGGGTCAGTGACTTTGCTTTTGATGACTTCCATGATTTCATGGTTGTCAGGCAAATCAAATAAATTGGCAGAAATGTCCCACAAAGCCAACAGCCGTGGATTCCATGATACAATTTCATGTTGATCATTCATCACCAAAATACCATTAGGTGCAATTTGTTGCTGTTTTTTCAATAACTTATATTGATAATTTAGTTGGGTAATTTGTTGTTGTGATGCGCTGACATCCAGCAAATAACTGTAGAAAATTTCTGTATTTTCAGAATGATACAAGGTTTCGCTGACCCAACGTGTGGCATTGTCGGCGGCCAAAATACGGTAAGGGGCTAAAGTCTGTTGTTGTGTCGGTTTCAATGAAAAGGTGCGTAATGTCGCTTCTAAGGCGGGTAAATCATCGGGATGCACCAATGCCATATAATCATGTTGGGCAAAATAAACCGCACCAAAGCCCGTTAATTTTTGAACAGATGCACTAAAATCATCAATTTTGCAGACATCATGTTGCCAACGTTGGGCAAAAACCAAGGGCGCATGTAGCAGTTTATCATCATCAATTGGCATGGAAATGAACGGAATTGGAAAATGAAGAACAGAAATGCAAAAAACATGACGCAATAGAGGCAAGCCAAGTGCCTCTATTTATTGATGGGTTTAATGACCCAGACCAGAAATATACGCGGCGACCGCTTCCATTTCAGTGTCGTTCATTTTGCTGGTGATGTCTTGCATGATTTGGGTTGAAGGGCTGCCTGTGCGGCTGCCATCACGAAAAGCTTTTAATTGTTTGACCACATAGGCCGCTTGTTGGCTTTGAATTTGAGGATAATTGGCCGCAGGATTGCCCATGCCTTTTTCACCATGACAAGCCGCGCAAGCCATTAAATTTTTTGCCAAATCACCGCCATGATAGATTTTTTTACCCACTTTATTGTCACTGGGCGCACCCAAAGTCAACTTTTGACGGGAAAAATGGGCGGCTAAATTGGCCATGTCTTGTTCGGTCAATGGTTCAACCATCGGTTGCATGGAAGGGTCAATGCGGGTTTTGCTTTTAAATAATTTCAACTGGTTGACGATATAATCAGGATGTTGGCCTGCTAATTTTGGAAAGATCGGAACAAGGCTGTTGCCGTCAGCCCCATGACAGGCAGCACAAGTGACCGATTTTTCCTTACCTGCGGCAGCATTGCCCGCCATTTTAACCGCAATATCTGTGGCGAAAACGGCATGAGAAGCGGCTAAAATACTCAGGGCTAAAGTCAATTTTTTCATTGTAAAATTCCACTAAGACAAAAGGGAGCGACAACATGCTGACACATCATCAATTCCTGACTTTCCAAAAGACCAAATAGAAGTTTGGCAGTATAACATTATTCTTTATAAACGAACAGTTACAAATTACATCGAAAAGCATTGCTACAGTGGCGGTAAAACGATGAGTCAGCGACAAACAGCAAGGCATTCATTAGGTGTATTTCCTACCAAAATACAAAAAAGGTTTTTCAATCAACGTGTAAGACACGTACGAAACGAACAAAATAATAGGCAAAGTGAACAGAAAAAAGAGCATGAGCTTATTGAAAAAAGGATCACTGAATAAGTGAAGCCGTTGAACAACACTGTTGTCGATAGCGGCCAAAATCATCACATGCAACAAATAAGTTGAATAACTGATGCGACCAAATAAAGCCAACGTTTTATCTAAAAAAGAAGGCAAGCAAATAATATCCGATAAAAAATAACCCCATATAATACCCGCATAACAAACGGCTTCAAGCGTTAAGCTATAAATCGGATGATGAGCTAAATTTTTATTATAAAGCCCAACCAAACCAATGACAGACACGATTAATATGGCAAAATTAAGCCGTGAGCCAAAAAGCGATTTTTTATAAACATACAACCAAGCCGCTAACATCCCTATTATAAATTGATCAATACGCCCAAATAAAGTGTGATAATAATCCCAATAATTCGGATTAATCCCAAAACTGGTCAACGTTCTGAATAATAGAAAAAGAAAAATAAGCCCTAACAAATACTTAACCCCATTCTGATGTAGAAATAATATCAGAAATGGAAATATTAAATAAAATTGAAACTCAACTGCAATCGTCCAAGTAGGGCCTGATATTGGCACAATGTCATGCCCAAAACCCGTACCCGATGGACTGAGATTGCTCTGTAACAATAACAAAGAAAGCAGGTCATGGGCTTGAAAACGTGTTCTACCCAAAGAAAGCATGATAAAAAATACCACGGTAAACAGCGGAAAAATACGAATAAACCGCTTAAAAATAAATCGATTATAAGACAGTGGTTTATTGCCCGCTTGCACAATAATGGTTAAAATAAAACCGCTCAACACCATAAATAAACTGACACCCGAATTGCCAAAAGCTCTTGGCACAGCAAAGGAATGGGCAAGGATAACCAAGAGTGCAGCATAAAAGCGCAAATGGTCTAATTTTGGAAAATAATCAATAGATTGACTTTGCATAGCATCAAAACACCCTGTTTTTTAAGTCACTTGGTGATAAGGCACGCTTAATTCATGCACGGCATCAATCATTGCTTTGGCGTGTTCAGGGTTGATTTGTGGATGAATACCGTGACCTAAGTTGAAAACATGACCACTGCCTTGGCCATAATCGGCGAGAATTTTGCCCACTTCAGCACGAATACGCTCAGGCGAGGCGTACAAAACGCAGGGGTCTAGGTTGCCTTGCAAGGCGACTTTATTGCCAACCTGTTGACGCGCTTGGCCGATGTTGATGTTCCAATCCAAACCCAAAGCGTCGCAACCTGTGTCTGCCATGGCTTGTAGCCATAAACTGCCGCCTTTGGTGAATAAAATGGCAGGCACACGCAGCCCATCTTGTTCCTTGGTTAAGTTATTGACAATCCTTTGCATATAGGCCAGCGAGAAGCTTTGATAATCGGCTGTGGTCAAAACCCCACCCCATGTGTCAAAAATCATCACCGCTTGTGCGCCTGCCGCGATTTGTGCATTCAAATAAGCACTCACCGCATCGGCCAAAACCGCAAGCAATTGATGCGCCAGTGCAGGCTGTTGATACATCAACGCTTTAATTAAACTGAAATTTTTACTGCTGCCGCCTTCCACCATATAAGTGGCCAACGTCCATGGACTGCCCGAAAAACCAATCAATGGCACACGGCCATGCAATTCACGTCGAATCAAACTGACCGCATCCAGCACATAAGACAATTTTTCAGCCATATCGGGAACGGTCAACGCCTTAATATCGGCGGCGGTTTTCAGTGGCCGTTCAAACTGCGGGCCTTCGCCTTCGGTAAAATACAATCCCAAACCCATGGCATCGGGAATGGTCAAAATATCTGAAAATAAAATCGCCGCATCCAAATCGAAACGCGCCAACGGTTGTAATGTGACTTCACAAGCCAGCTCTGGGGTTTGACACAAATTGAGAAAACTGCCCGCCTTGGCGCGAGTGGCTAAATATTCAGGCAAATAGCGTCCTGCTTGGCGCATCATCCAAACAGGTGTTTTATCAACAGGTTGGCGCAACAAAGCGCGTAAAAAGCGGTCATTTTTCAAAGTATTGTTCATAATTTTTAGCAGGTGAAAAAAGTCAATAGTATCATGCTTTGCCGCAATGCTTAAATCACCGCCCATTCACCGCGAATTTCGGCCACAGACAATGGCTTAACCTCAAGAATTTGCTCTGTTTTATCAGGATGTTGCACGCTGATGGCCACTGATTCGGCATCGCGCCCTTGACCAAAACGGGCCACGATTTGTGCTGCCAAGCGCAAATCATCTTCATCGGCTGTGCCATCCAGCAAGGCCAATGCGCTGGCGTGGTCTATGGCTCTGAGGGTGATAAATTGGTGTTTATAGCCTTGTAAAAAATTATTTTCGCCTTCTTCTCGGCCAATAATCAGCTTAAAATGCGGACGTGGACGCAAATGTCGCCCGACTTTAAGCAACATGATGTCATCAAATGAATAATCACGGCTTTGACGGTGTTGCCATAAATCCACCAATTTATGGCTGTATTGTGCATCCGTGAGAAAACAACAGCCGCCCGCAGGCTGGGCATAATCAACAAAACCATAGCGTTTGGCCAGCGCAATCTGTGGTTTACGGCCACGACCGTGAAAATCGCCCAGCAATTCGCGCTCAACCCAACCTTCACGCTCGGGCAAGGTTTCGGGCAATAATTTGGCTGACAAAGGCCGCAATAAACGCTCGGTTGCACCCGATTGTTTGGCCACCACAGGCAACTTGTTTTTTAATTGCGAATGGGGGCGTTGACCGATGACTTCCCCCGTGATGATGAAATCAAACCGCTGGCGTTGTAGCCACTCATGGGCTTTTTTCACCATAAAAACTTTACAATCCAAACAGGGGTTCATGTTCGCACCATAACCATGGCGTGGATTGAGCAATACACTTTTATATTCTTCAATTACATCAACAATATGCAGTTTAATCCCCAATTGTTCTGCCACCCACAGCGCATTATTGCGTTTGGGTTTTTTTAGCTCATGTTTGCGAATCGCATGGGTATGGCCTTCTATGCAAAAACCCGTGAAAAAATGAATGCCTTCGACATGAATGCCTTGGTCTTGAATCATTTTGGTGGCCAACAGAGAATCTAAACCACCAGAAATCAATGAAATGGCTTTGCGTTGTGTCATGTTCTTGTCCCAAAAAAGAAGGCTTGTAATCTGAGAAAAACCCCAGTTTTACAAGCCTTGGTCTTATTTCCTATATTTTTTAATATCAGAATAAATAATTTTATTGTTATTTTATTTCATTAGAGTTGACTAATATACTAAGTTCAAGCATAATATATCCATGCTTGATTGTTTAGACAGTCATGAAAGACTCCTCCATCCTCCTTTGGTGGTTTGGCGCGGCACCTTGAAAAAACGCCGCGCCCTTTTTTAATGCTTAGAAACAAGCAGTTCCCAACACCTCCAACTCAAGCATTTTGACACTTCTCGTAATAAAATTCAAATTGATTTAAAACATTTTTTACAAGGCATGGATTCATGCAAGTTATTAATGAACGAATTTAAGGTGCTTATGTATCTATTAGCGGGCGACTTGGGTGGCACAAAAACCTTATTGTGTCTGGTTGAATACAAAAATCAACAGCAATGGCAAGTCCTTTATCAACAAAAATTCACATCGAATCAATACGCGCAGTTTGATGATTTAATAGACGATTTTATCAAAAACCCCGCCGTTCATGATAAAAATATCCATGCGGCTTGTCTGGTTGTTGCAGGCCCTGTTTTCAGTAAAAAACAGCAACAAACGGCAAAAATTACCTATTTGCCATGGGTTTTAAATAACCAGCAATTGGCGAAAAAATTTAACTTAAATCAAGTTAAATTGCTCAATGATTTTCAAGGCATTGGCCATGGTATCCCCGCCTTGCGGACAAAGGATTTGGTTTGTTTACAACAAGGCCAAGTGCAACCCCACAGCCCTTGCGCTGTCATCGGCGCAGGCACAGGCTTGGGTGAAGCCATGGTGATGCCAACACGGGTGTTGCCGTCTGAAGGCGGCCACATGGGCTTTGCACCTGAAACGCCGCAACAAACGGATTTGCTTCGCTATTTACAAACAAAATATTCGCGTGTCAGTTATCAAGAATTATTGTCAGGCCAAGGCTTGGTCAACATTTATCAATTTTTGCGCGCCACTCAAGCAGGCAAACCCCAAGCAACGGTTGAAGCTGAAATGCAACAACACGACCCTGCAACCGTCATCAGCCAACATGCTTTGGCAGGTGATGATGATTTAGCGGTCAAAACCTTTGAATTATTTGCCCAAATTTACGCCTCACAAGCGGCCAACTTGGCTTTGACTTGTTTGGCTTATGGTGGGGTCTATGTCGCAGGTGGCATTGCCGCTAAAAATCTAAAGTTTTTTCAACAACCTGCATTCTTGCAAGCCTTTTTAGCCAAACAACCCATGCGCCATTTGCTCGAACAAATGCCCTTATATGTGATTAAAAATCAAGAAGTTGGCTTGCTGGGTGCGATTTTAGTGGCAGGGCAAGCATGAGCCATGATGCCCGTGCAATTGTGGTCAAAGCACAACCCCGCCAGTGATTCCCTAAAACGGCAAAATGTTATACGCTTGTGGTTTTAAAAACCAAAGGAGTGTTGCATGATTATACCTGTGGTCTTGTCGGGCGGCATAGGCAGTCGTTTGTGGCCGTTATCGCGTGAGCATTACCCCAAACAATTGTTGGCCTTAACGGGTGAACAAACGCTGTTGCAAAACACGTTAATCCGTTTGCAAGGTTTGCCCGACAAGGGCAAAGCCACGGTGGTGTGCAACGAAGCCCACCGTTTTATGGTGGCCGAACAACTGCGCCAACAAAATATCGCCAGCAGTCCTTTGCTGTTGGAACCCATCGGACGCAATACCGCGCCTGCGATTGCGATTGCCGCCTTGTCTGTCATGGAAAAAACCCCCGATGCACTGCTGTTGGTCTTGCCTGCTGACCACGTCATTGACGACATTCCCGCTTTTCATCAAGCGATTGGTCAGGCCGTGCTTTTGGCCAAACAAGGCCAGTTGGTCACCTTCGGCATTGTCGGCAAAACGCCCGAAACAGGTTATGGCTACATCAAAGCCGATAAAAGTCACGGCGATGCCCCGCATTACCCTGTCGCACAATTTGTTGAAAAACCTGATAAAAAGACCGCAAAAGCGTATTTGGCATCGGGTGATTATTATTGGAACAGCGGCATGTTTTTATTTGCGGCACAAACCTATTTGGCCGAATTGGGCCAACACTCACCCGATATTTTAGCCGTCTGCCAACAAACCTTTGCCCATGTCAGCTTGGATTTGGATGCTGATTTTGTTCGTTTAGAGGCCGATTTATTCGGTCAATGCCGCAGTGAATCCATTGATTATGCGGTGATGGAAAAAACTGACAAAGCGGCTGTTGTGCCGTTGGATGCGGGTTGGAATGACATCGGCGCGTGGTCAGCCTTGTGGGACATGGGTCAGCGCGATTTTGATGGCTTGGTCAAAAGCGGTGATGTGCTGGCGATTGACAGCAAAAATTGCTATTTGCGTGCTGAATACCGCTTGCTGGCCACGGTTGGCGTGGACAATTTAATTGTGGTCGAAACCGCTGATGCGGTGTTGGTCGCCGATAAAAATAAAGTGCAAGATGTCAAAAAAGTGGTTGACGCATTGAAAAAATGCGAACGCTGTGAAGTGGATTTGCACCGCAAAGTGTTGCGTCCTTGGGGCAGTTATGAAGCCTTGGCTTTAGAAAACCGCTTTCAAGTGAAACGCATCACCGTCAACCCAAGGGCAAGTTTGTCGTTGCAATTGCATTACCACCGCGCTGAACATTGGATTGTGGTCAAAGGCACGGCCAAAGTCACCCGCGATAATGAAACTTTTTTGCTGACCGAAAACCAATCAACCTATATTCCATTGGGCGCAAAACACCGTCTGGAAAATCCGGGGCTTGTGCCGTTGGAAATCATTGAAATTCAATCAGGTGCGTATTTGGGCGAAGACGATATCGTGCGTTTTGCGGATGATTACGGGCGAAACGCTTAATGGGCGCGTATACCGTTAAACGCTTGTTGTTGATGATTCCCACTTTGTTTGGCGTGATGTTGGTCACTTTTGTGGTCACTCAATTTGTGCCGGGCGGGCCGGTTGAACAACTGACGGCGCAATTGCAAGGCAAAAACCCAGCGGGTGAAGCCAGCAGCGGCGCGCAAGGTTTGTATCGCGGCGCACGCGGTTTAGATGCCGAACAATTGAATAAAATCAAGGCATTTTATGGCTTTGATCAGCCCGCGCATCAACGCTTTTGGCTGATGATGAAAAAATATTGGGTGCTGGATTTTGGCGACAGTTATTTTCATCACCAATCGGTGTTGGATTTGGTCATGGCCAAATTGCCTGTGTCGATCAGCTTGGGCGTGTGGACGTTTTTGCTCACCTATTTAACCTGTATTCCGCTGGGTATTGCCAAAGCCATGCGTGACGGCACAGGTTTCGATGTATTCACCAGCACCTTGATTTTAATCGGTTATGCCGTTCCGGGCTTTGTGTTGGGGGTTGCGTTGTTGGTGTTGTTTGGCGGCGGCAGTTTTTGGGATATGTTTCCGTTGCGCGGCCTTGTTTCGGACAACTGGGGTGGCTTGAGTTGGTTGGGCAAAATCACCGATTATTTATGGCACATGGTGTTGCCCATCACCGCGCTGATGGTCGGCAATTTCGCGGTGATGACTTTGTTGACCAAAAACAGTTTTATTGAAGAAATTCGCAAACAATATGTGTTGACCGCTCGCGCTAAAGGTTTGAGCGAAAATGCCGTGTTATACAAACATGTGTTCAGAAATGCGCTGATTCCATTGATCACAGGTTTCCCCAGCGCGTTCATCGCGGCTTTTTTCACGGGCAGTTTGTTGATTGAAACCGTGTTTTCGTTGGATGGCTTGGGTTTGTTGTCGTATGAATCGGTGATTAAACGCGATTATCCCGTGGTGTTGGGAACGTTGTATTTATTCACATTATTGGGCTTGGTTGGCAAACTGTTGTCCGACTTAAGCTATGTGTTCATTGACCCGCGCATTCAATTTGATTCGGCCAATGGCTGACATGAATCCTTATTTGATTTTTGCGCTGGTTGGCGTGGTGGCAGGGGTGTTGGCGGGCTTGTTTGGCATAGGCGGCGGCTTGGTGTTGGTGCCTGTGTTGATTGCTTTATTTGCCCAGCAACAGTTCAACCCAGAAATCAGCGTGCATTTGGCCATCGGTACGTCATTGGCCATCATCGTGTTCAACGCCAGTGTGGCCAGTTGGTCACATCATCAACGCCACGCGGTGTTGTGGCCTGTGGTGCAAAAACTGAGTTTGGGTTTGCTGGTGGGCGCGTGGCTTGGCGCGATGTTGGCCAAACAACTGGCCGCGCCTATGCTCAAGCAATTGTTCGGCCTGTTTGAAATACTCATTGGATTGTATTTGATGGTGCGCTATCAACCCCAAGCCCAAAACGTGAAGCCACAACGTGGGTTGTTGTTGGGCGTGGGTTTGTTTATCGGCTTCATTTCCGCACTGCTGGGCATAGGGGGCGGCACGTTGACCACGCCTTTTTTGCTGTGGCGCAAAGGGGTGATGCAACAAGCCGTGGCCACTGCCGCCGCTTGTGGTTTGCCCATCGCCTTGGCGGGTACCTTGGGTTTTGTGGTCACAGGCTGGCAACAACCCCAGTTGCCTGCGTTGACCACAGGTTATGTCTATTGGCCTGCAGTCTTGGCAATTGCGTTGTTCAGTTTCGTTGGCACTCATTTTGGGGTGATTTTAGCCCATCGTTTGCAACCACAAAAATTAAAACAAGGGTTTGCCTTTTTTTTATGTGGGGTTGGTTTTCATATGTTGTTAAAATAAATGAATTATTTTAATGTTTTTGTCATTTATACCGTCTGCCCCGTTATTTTGTTATACTAGCTGCTTTATAAAAATGTTGACACAAAAGGAATTCATATCAGCATGGCAGCATACCAGTTTGTTGTAAAACAAATAAAAAATATTTTAGAATCGGTCACTAAATCAGGCAAAAAAGGCTTAATGGCCTCGCAGGTTGCTTTGAAACCGACCGCGCCCCATTATCAGCAGCCCGTTATTATCCCCCGCGCACAACACGGTATTTCACGCAAACACATCAGCAAAAACGCGCTTAAAGTGTTGTATCGATTAAAAAGCAGTGGTTATCAAGCCTATTTAGTCGGTGGCGGCGTGCGTGATTTGTGGTTAGGGCAACAGCCTAAAGATTTTGATGTTGCCACCGATGCACACCCTGAAGACGTGCAAAAAGTGTTTCGCAATTGTCGGTTAATCGGGCGGCGGTTTCGTTTGGCGCATGTTCATTTTGGCCAAGACATCATTGAGGTTGCGACGTTTCGCGGTGAACACGATGAACAAGCACCCGAGAATTTGACGGAAAAAGGACGGATTGTCCGCGACAATGTTTATGGAAATTTAGAACAAGACGCTTGGCGGCGTGATTTCAGCATCAATGCCTTGTATTACAATATTGCTGATTTTTCGGTGGTGGATTACACCCAAGGGTGTGCCGACTTAAAAAACGGCGTTATTCGCCTTTTAGGCGATTCTTTGCAACGTTACCGCGAAGACCCTGTGCGCATGGTGCGCGCACTGCGGTTTATGGCCAAATTAGATTTCAAATTGCATCCTGACACTGAAAAACCGATTCATTCTATGTTGCCATTATTGGCTGATGTTCCCAGTGCGCGCTTGTATGAAGAAATTTTAAAATTATTCCTCACAGGTCACAGTGAGAAAAGCTTTCATTTATTGCGCCAATACGGGGCTTTTGGCCAACTGTTTTCGTTGACCGACAAATACCTTGATCAATCTGACCATTTTCAATTAATTGAGCAAATTTTAAAAAACACTGACCAACGGCTGGCACAAAATCAACGGGTGATGCCTGCGTTCTTTTTTGCCAGTTTGTTGTGGCCTGCGTTGTTGGATTTAATGGCGCAACAACAGCAAGCGGGTTTAAGCTTCTATGACAGTTTTCATCATGCCAGCCATGATGTGTTTAATCAACAAGTTAAAACGGTGGCCCTTCCCAAACGTATCACAGTCACGATGCGGGAAATTTGGCAATTGCAATTTCGCTTGGTCAATAAAAAAGGCAAAAGCGGGGCGCATATCGCCTCTCATCCACGTTTTCGTGCCGCTTACGATTTTCTGTTGTTGCGGGCAAATTTTGATGACAGTTTGCAAGAAGCGGTTGATTGGTGGCAAACTTTCTATCAAGAAGCCCAAACCAACCCTGTTGCCGTGAAAACCAAATCATCCCATTATTTACGTCGCGGTTATCAGAAAAAAATTATTACATAACAGGAAGTTAAGTATTTTGAATGCTCATTTCAAACGCAATGGTGTCAGGCTTTATCTGGGTGATGTAATTGATGTATTAAAGCAATTACCCGATGAAAGTGTTGACCTGATATTTGCTGATCCACCCTATAACTTGTCAAATGACGGTTTTACTTGCTATGCAGGCAAACGGGTCAGTGTTAATAAAGGAAACTGGGATAAGAGCCGAGGCATCAATACAGATTTTGAGTTCCATTATAATTGGTTACAAGCTTGTAGGCGCGTACTAAAACCCAATGCTTCATTGTGGCTATCTGGAACATATCATTCAATATATGCTTGTGGTTATGCTATTCAACAGCAAGGTTGGCACATTATTAATGATATTTGTTGGTTTAAACCCAACGCTACACCCAACTTATCATGTCGTATGTTTACCGCAAGTCATGAAACCCTGCTTTGGATAAGAAAAGATAAGAAAGCAAAACACGTTTTTAACTATGAGGTAATGAAAAATGGTGATTTCCCAGATGATTTAATAAAAAAGCCCAATAAACAAATGCGAAGTATTTGGGCAATTAGTACCCCAAAAAATACAGAAAAAAGACATGGTAAACATCCTACACAAAAACCTGAATCATTATTGGACAGAATTATCCTTGCTTCATCAAATGAAAATGATATTGTACTTGACCCCTTTTGTGGTAGTGCGACAACAGGTGTTTGTGCTTTAAGACATCATCGTCGATTTATTGGTATTGATAATAACAGTGAGTATTTAAACAATCTGGCCATTAAAAGATTAGGTGATGTAGTTGATGAAAATCAAGCATTCTTTATTAGAGAACAACAAACGGAATATCGTTTTGATACATTGGATGGTTTATTTGAAAATAAAAGGACTTAACAATGGAAAGAAAAGAAGCTATTGCCCGTTTAAAAACGATTGTTGGCCAAGAGTTGCATCATATTGCCAAACAATATAATGTCACAGTAAATAAGGATGGTAAAGTTAATAAAGGTTGGGCAGGTCATATTTTTGAAAGATTTTTAGAATTACCTATTAATTCTGCCCAGTCTCCCAATTTTGGTTCATGGGAACTTAAATCAATACCCATAAAAACACTAAAAAATGGTAAGAAAGTGATTAAAGAAACAATGGCAATCACCATGATTGATCCAATCAATGTTTGTCAAAAAGATTTTGTAGACAGTCATTTGTTAGCGAAATTAAAAAAAGTGGTGCTTGTGGCCAGAACGGTAGGACAGACTGTTGATGATCCCAGTTATATCCATTCGATTATTGAGTTTGATTTACAGGGTGAACTGTATCATAAGGTAAAAACTGATTATGACCTTATCAGAGAGATTCTACTTGATCCAAAACAGGGATTTGATTCATTAACTGGAAAGATGGGTGTTTATATACAGCCAAGAACCAAGGGGACTGGGCATGGCTCAAAAACGCGTGCATTTTATGCACGAAAAAAGTTTTTACAAGCGTTTATTAGAATTTAACTAAGCTGTCTATTGGAGTGGATAATGGATTTTAGCATCAAAAGTGGGCATGTGGAAAAACAACGGGTGGCTTGTTTGGTCATTGGGGTGTATGAACCCCGTCGTTTGACGGATACGGGGCTGTTGGTTGACCATTTCAGCCAACAATATTTATCATCAATTTTGCGCTGTGGTGATATTGAAGGCAAATTAGGCCAAACATTGTTGTTGCACCAAGTTCCCAACATTTTGGCACAACGGGTGTTGCTCATCGGCTGTGGTCGAGAACGTGAATTGACCTTGCAACATTACCGTAAAATTTTACATAAAATGGTCAGCGTGCTAAACCAAGCCCACATCAGCGATGTTGCCTGCTATTTACCTGAAATCAATGTCAAAAATAAATCGCTTTATTGGCGTATTTCTGATGCCATTTGCACCATCAATGATGCGTTGTATCAATTTGAAGCGTTAAAAACCATTAAAAAGAAAAAAGCCCCCAGCTTGAAACGGATGTCTTTTTTTGTCAATTCACGGCGGGAACTGGATAAAACCGACAGCATTTTAGCGCAAAGTTATGCCATTTCTGCGGGAATTAAATTGGCCAAAGATTTGGGCAACACACCACCGAACATTTGCACCCCCAGTTATTTGGCCAAACATGCCAAACGAATGGAGTATGATTTTAATCAAAACCTCCGTTGCACCGTATTGGAAACTGAAGACATGGAAAAATTGAACATGGGCGGGGTGTTGGCCGTGGCCAAAGGCAGCAATGAAGCCCCTAAATTCATCGTGTTGGACTACAAAGGCACCGATGAAAGTGTTGCGCCGATCGCGTTGGTGGGCAAAGGCGTGACCTTTGACAGCGGCGGCATTTCATTAAAACCTGCGGCCAAAATGGATGAAATGAAATACGACATGAGCGGCGCGGCGGCGGTGTTAGGCACAATGCAGGCGGTGGCTGAACTCAGTCTGCCGCTGAATATAATGGCCGTGATTCCTGCGGTGGAAAACCTGCCCAGTGGCCATGCCACCCGTCCGGGTGATATTATTGTCACCGCTTCAGGGCAAACGGTGGAAGTTTTAAATACGGATGCCGAAGGCCGTTTGATTTTAGCCGATGCGTTGCACTATTGTCAGCAATTTAACCCCAGTACAGTGATTGATGTCGCCACGTTGACGGGTGCCTGCATTGTCGCTTTGGGGCGTGAACTGGCCGCTGTCATCGGCAACCATTCTGTTTTGGTCAACAATTTATTGCGCGCAGGCGAAGCCTGTGGTGACCGTGTGTGGGAACTGCCCTTGTTGGATGAATATCAAGATTTGATGAAAAGCCCATTTGCCGACATGGCCAACATCAGCAACGACAACGCAGCGGGCGCAGGCACGATCACAGGCGCGTGTTTTTTGTCGCGGTTTACGGAAAAAATGGACTGGGCGCATTTGGACATCGCAGGCGTTGCATGGAGAAGTGGTGCGAAAAAAGGGGCGACAGGTCGGCCTGTTCGTTTACTCATCCAGTATTTATTCAATATAATACAACAACCTGCATAGATGTTGGTTGATTTTTATTTGTTGCACAACCCATCAGCGTTGTGCGATTTTTTTGCCTGTCAGTTGGTGGAAAAAGCATGGAAAAAAGGCCATCGATTGTATTTGCACATGGACAGCCTTGCCCATGCCCAAAAAATGGACGCGCTGTTGTGGACATTTCGTAAATTGAGCTTTATTCCCCATGGTTTATTGGATGCAAAAACAAACCAAGCAGTCAGTTTGGGTTATCCACAATGCACTTTAACCCCCCAACAGGCGGATATTTGTATCAATTTGGCCCATGATGTGCCGCTGTTTTTTGCTGATTTTAACCGTATTTTAGAAATCGTCAGCGACGATGAAAGTTGCAAGCAAGCAGGGCGGGTGCGGTATCGTTTTTATCAACAACAGCCATTTACGTTGGCAACCCATATTATTCAAAGGTGAAAAATGAGGATTATTATCACAGGCGGCGCGGGCTTTATCGGCTCGGCGGTGATTCGCTTTTTAATGGCTCAAACCCAGCATACCGTGGTCAATTTAGACAAATTAACCTATGCGGGCAATTTAGAGTCTTTGGCTGAAGTGGCAGACAACCCGCGCTATCATTTTGAAAAAGTGGACATTTGTGACCCTTACGCGCTCAAACAAGTGCTGAGCAGTCACCAGCCCGATGCCATCATGCACTTGGCGGCAGAATCCCATGTTGACCGTTCCATTGATGGGCCTGCGATGTTCATTCAAACCAATATCGTTGGCACATACACCTTATTGGAGGCGTGTAAAAACCATTGGCAAACCTTGCCCCACGACAAAAAAGCCGTGTTTCGGTTTCACCATGTGTCCACTGATGAGGTGTATGGCAGTTTGGGTGCGACAGGTTTGTTCAAAGAAAGCGATGCTTATCAACCCAATTCGCCCTATTCCGCCAGCAAAGCCGCGTCTGACCACTTGGTGCGCGCATGGTTTCACACCTATGGCTTTCCTGTGGTCACCAGCAATTGTTCCAATAATTACGGCCCCTATCAATTCCCTGAAAAATTGATTCCGTTGATGATTTTAAACGCGCTTCAGGGCAAAGCTTTGCCGATTTACGGCAACGGGCAGAACATCCGCGATTGGTTGTATGTCGATGACCACGCACGCGCATTGTATGAGGTCATGAGCCAAGGCCGCTTGGGCGAAACCTATAACATCGGCGGCTTGAACGAACAAACCAATTTAGACGTGGTCAACACCTTGTGCGAAATTTTGGACGAACTGTTGCCCGATTCCCCGCACAAACCGCATCAAGCGTTAATGACGTTTGTTCAAGACCGCCCCGGACACGACCTGCGTTATGCGATTGATGCCAGCAAAATCCAGCACGAACTGGGTTGGCAACCGCAAGAAAGCTTTGCGTCAGGTTTGCGTAAAACGGTTGCGTGGTATTTGCACCATTTGGATTGGGCCAAACGGGTACAAGACGGCAGTTACCGTGGCGAACGTTTGGGTGTTGCAGGGTAGTCGCATGGCCATTTATGTTATCGGTGATATTCAAGGCTGTTATCAAGAATTGCGTCAATTGCTGGATAAAATCCAATTTGACCCTGCCAAGGATAAACTGTGGAGCGTGGGCGATTTGGTCAATCGCGGCCCTGATTCTTTACAAGTTTTACGATTTTTCAAAGCGTTAGGTAAGCGTGGGCAAATTGTATTGGGCAACCATGATTTAACCTTGTTGGCGCGAGCCTATGGCAACTTGACTTATCAACATCCGCACGACAGTTTAGAACCCATTTTAACCGCGCCTGACCGCAATGAATTGCTTGACTGGTTGCGCCACCAACCTTTTTTATTTCACAGCCCAAAACAGCAAGTGACCTTGATTCACGCAGGTTTGCCGCCGCAATGGACTTTGGCGCAAGCGCAAAGTTGTTCCCAAGAACTTGAAAGCATTTTACAATCAGAACAACACGTTACCTATTTAAGCCAACATATTTTTGGCGAAACACCCAGCCATTGGTCAAAAGAGCTGACAGGTTGGCCGCGTATTCGCTTTATTGCCGCCTGTTTCACCCGTTTGCGTTATTGTGACGCGCTGGGCCATTTGCTGTTGAAACAGAAAATGGGGACTCATCAAACAGACCAACGTGGTTTCCCATGGTTTGCCCACCCTAAACGAAAAACCGCCAAAGATACCATTGTTTTTGGTCATTGGGCCACTTTGGGTTATCATGACCAAAACAATGTTTATGCGTTGGATACAGGGTGTTTGTGGGGCGGCAAATTAACGGCATTGCGCCTGAAAAACAAAACCCTGATTCAAATTCCTTGTCCCAAAGCGCATGACCCTGCGCAATTTAACGGTTGAAGCCATCATGAACCCTCCTCGTTTAATCCCCGTTGTTGTGCTGTTATTGGCCGCTTGTGGCAAATCCAATCAGTATTTGACCCCGCAAGACTTAAAAAACAACACGTTATCCAACGCATCCGTTGAATTAAATGCTTCAACCCCCGCATTGTCTGTTCAGCGTGGTGCAGTGTTCACCGACAACAACGCCGCTTTTGCCCACAAGCTGGCCTTGGTCAACCGCGCTCAACACAGCATCGACATGGCCTATTACATTTATGCCAATGATTACAGTTCAGCGGTGTTGAGCCAAGCCTTGTTGGCCGCCAGCCAACGCGGGGTTAAAGTGCGGCTGTTGGTCGATTACCACAGCAATTACAACCGCTTGGATTTTTTTCTGATGTTGCAACAGCACAGCCATGGCCAAATTCAAGTGCGCTTTTACAACCGTCCCGATGGGCAGTTAATCAAAGACGCGGTTTATTTGACCCTGCCTTGCCCTGAAAACACTGCGCGGGCCGATTGCGGCGCGGCCAAATTTAAGCACATAACCGACAAGCTTACAGGTAAAGACCTTGCCAATTACAACAGCGGCGGTTCGGGGTTGTTTTTATCCGGTTTATACAGCAAAAAACCCGATGTCCTCGGTGCCGCGATTATCGAAGGGCAAAAGCTTGATTTAAGTCAATTTTTTCCCAAAGACAATGGCCAAAGTGGGCAAAATTCACAGGATTTGACCGCCTTGTTTGATTTTGCCAAAGTCTATTGGGCCTCGCGTCATACCACAGGCTTTGACCGATGGGCCGCCCAATTAAAATTGGAATTGGCACTGGCGTTGTATCATGAAAAACTCAACCCCATCATGACCGCCGTGCGCGCAGTCTTGCCCATTGGTGAGCGTCCCGATGAACAAGCGGCGTGGCAAGCGTGGCAACATTTCACCGATTATTTGCACCACAAGTTTTTATTGGTCGATGGTCAACATGTGCAATTGGGTGGGCGCAATATTGAAGACCCGTATCACATGAATTTCAATCCCTTGGTGGAAAAATATGTGTTCATGGACACCGATGTGGCGTTGGATTTAAATCAAACTTCAGCGGCTTTGCAACACAGTTTTGAAGCATTGTGGGATTTCAAAACCATGACCGCCGATTTAGACGAGGTGTTGGCGCACGCACCCAATGATTTTGTTGTGGCCCATGACAACGCGCAACAACAGTGCCTGCCGCAAAGTGATTGTTATCAAAAGACTTTCTTACAACAAAACCGCCAGCAACGCCAACAACAACAGCACATGCTGATGCAACAACACGCCGCCACCTATTGGGCGCAAGCCATGCCAAAAACCACAGAATCCGATTATGTTATTGATAAGACTGCGAAAATTTATTATCTGGAAAATCTGCCGTTTCAACGCCAAGCCCAAGACAAACAACGGCTGTTTGGCGCAGTCCATAACCAAGAAGGCGCGTCAGGCAAAGCGATTCATCAAGTCTGGTTGGCGGCATTGCGCAACACCTGCCAGCAAGCCAGCGCAGAACATCCGCAACACATTTGGTTGCACAACGCCTATTTTTTCTTGCCGTTTATGATGCTCAGCCAATTGGCAGAAATGGTTGACGGCAGCCAAGATTGCCGCCATGTGCATGTGAAGGTGTTGACCAATTCGCTGGCCACCACCGATTTGGGCATCATCAATTTGTTGTCGCGCTACAGCATGAAAGCCTTTGCCGATTATTATCAACACCATCGCCACCCTGAAAAAAGCGCAAGCTTCGCCTATTATGAATATTTGCCCCGTTATCAAAACCGCGACGGCGAAAATCTCAACCGCCATTCATTGCACAGCAAAGTCATGGTGTTGGGCGATGATATTTTTATTGGCTCAGCCAACGCCGATGTACGCAGTTTGATGATGGACAGCAACAACGGTTTGTTCATCCGCGATGCACCGCAGTTTATCCACGCTTATGCCGCTGATTTATATCGAAAAATCAGCGATCCCCAGCAGGTCAAAGAAGTCACCGCCCATTTTTTTGGCTTGGATTTGGCCAAGATGCTCAACGAAGACAAAACGCAAATCTTTGATTTATTTCGCACTTTATTTGATATTCCCCAACCCAGCGAAGCCCGGCAAAAAGAAGAGGCTTGGTCGCAAGCGGTGTTGACGCGGGTGTTGCCCCTTTTGCAACAAGTGTATGAATTGAGTTCGCAAGGCTTGCAACAGCATTGGCACAATGAAAACTATCAAGCGCGGTTTAACGCTTATTTCAAATTCTTCTAATGGCTTGACTTTGCTGGAAATGACGCTGGTGTTGTTCATCATCAGCCTGTTGTTGGCCAGCGTGTTGTCGCCGCTTAACAGCCAAATCAAGTTGCGTCATTATCAAAACACCCAAGACCACATGAACACGGCCATGGAAGCCCTCATGGGCTTTGCGTTAATCAATGGCCGCCTGCCCTGTCCTGCGCTTGCCAGTTTAGCCACAGGCCAAGCCGATGCGGGCGCAGAAAAGCAAAAAGCCCAAGGTGATTGCGATAAAAATTATGGGGTATTGCCGTGGCTTACCTTGGGTTTGCCCGAAACCGACGCATGGGGACGGCGTTTGACGTATGCAGTTACGGGTTTATTTGCCGACACAACCGCCGCTGAATGCGACATCAAAACCAACACCGCCTCATTTGGCTTGTGTTCTGCCGCCTCGCTCAATGTCTATGATGGCAGGGGTGGCAAAGTTGCCAGCAATATGCCCGTGGTGTTGGTGTCGCACGGGGCTAACGGTGATGGTGCTTATTTGCCCAGTGGCCAGCAATTGCTGTTGGTCGAACACGACAGCCACGAACAACAAAATTATGCCCAACACACCACGTTTATCGACAGCCATTTAGACAACGCGGCGTTTGATGACATTGTCGTTTGGTTGTCGCCGAAAATCTTGGCTTATCGCATGGTACAAGCGGGGGTTTTGCCGTAATCGCTTGATGACGGGTATAATCCGCCTTTTTGAATTTAGATTATAAGGCATTGATGACGGATGAAAATTGCGTTATTTGATTTAGACAACACGCTGATTGCAGGCGACAGCGACGCAGGTTGGGGTGATTATTTGGTTGAGCAAGGCATTGTCGATGGTGCAAGCTATGGCCAACAAAATCAGCGGTTTTTTGCCGATTATAAAGCAGGAAAATTAGATATTTACGCTTATTTGCATTTTCAGCTTAACGTGTTGGCACAACACCCTGTCGAACAATTGCACCGCTGGCGTGCGGCGTTTGTCGAACAAAAAATCAAACCGTGGTTGTTGCCCCAAGGTCAAACCTTGATTCAACAACATCAAAACGCGGGCGCGGTGGTGGCCATCATCACCGCCACCAATTTTTTTGTCGCTGAACCGATTGCACAAATGATGGGTGTGCCGCATTTAATCGCCACCCGCCCCCGTTTGGAAAAGGGTCGTTATACGGGCGCATTTGACGGCATCCCAACGTTTGCCCACGGTAAAATCCAAGCATTTAATCATTGGTTGGCAGGGCATCAACTGATGGCCAGCGAAACGTGGTTTTACAGCGATTCACACAACGACTTGCCGTTATTGCAACAGGTTGACCATCCCATTGCGGTTGACCCTGACCCCCTGTTGCAACAAACTGCACAACAAAACAGTTGGCCCATCATCAGCTTGCGACAATAAAAAAACACGGATTGGACATCTGGCCTTAAATTGTTTCTAATGTCTGAATTATTGCGGATTAGATCAGGAGTTTATTATGGAGTTTTCCAGTATCAGCGTCGTTATTGTCATCGCCATTGCGGTGATTTTATTGGGTATGTTCGTGTTTGTATTGCGCTTTTTCCAAAAAGTCGATCAAGGCAAAGCCTTGATTGTCAACACCATGAAAGCCGAACCTGTGGTCACGTTTACGGGGCGAATTGTGTTGCCTGTGGTGCATAAATCCGAAGTGATGGACATCTCATTGAAAACCATCGAAATTGACCGCCGTGGCCATGAAGGGTTGATTTGCTGTGACAACATCCGCGCCGACATCAAAGTGACTTTTTTTGTGCGGGTCAACAAAACCAGCGAAGACGTGCTGAAAGTGGCGCAAGCCATCGGTTGCCATCGCGCTTCTGACCAACGCACGTTAGAAGAATTGTTCAGCGCGAAGTTTTCAGAAGCCTTAAAAACCGTCGGTAAGCAATTGGATTTTGAGGATTTATACAAAGAGCGCGATTCTTTTCGTGACAGCATCATCCGTTTGATTGGCAAAGATTTGAACGGCTATGTGCTGGAAGATGCGGCCATCGACTTTTTAGAACAAACCCCGCTCAACTCACTGGACCCCAGCAATATTTTAGACTCTCAAGGCATTCGTAAAATCACCGAATTGACCACTGAACAGCATGTGCAAACCAACAATTTTGAAAACCAAGAGCGGATGCGTATCACCAAACAAAATGTGGAATCCCAAGAAACCATTTTAGAATTGGAACGCCGCCAAGCGGATGCGATGGCCAAACAACAGCGCGAAATTCAAACCGTTAAAGACCGCGAAGCGGCAGAAATCGCGTCAGTGGCCGCCGAACAACGCAAACGCAGCGAACAAGCGCGCTTGGCGGCAGAAGAGCAAATCGGCATTTCAGAACAAAACAAACAGCGCGAAATTGAAGTGGCCGAGCAAAACCGCCAACGGGTGGTCGGCATTGAAACCGAACGGGTCAGCTTGGCGCGGGAACAAGAGGTGATTAAACGCGAAAAAGAAGTGGCGTTGTTGCGCATTGCCAAAGAAGAAGCCGAAGAAGAGAAAAGGCGCGACATCGCCAATGTGATTCGAGAACGCATTGCGGTGGAAAAAACCGTGGCCGAACAAGAAGAACAAATCAAAACCTTGCGCGCCACTGCCGAAGCGGAGCGTGATAAACAAGTGATCATTTTAAATGCCGAAGCCGAAGCCGAAGAAAGCTTGGTCAAAGGCATCAAAGCGGCAGAAGCGGCGGAAAAAGCGGCCAGTTTCAAGGCGCGGGAAGTGATTGTGTTGGCCGAAGCCGAACGCGAAGTGGCGGATAAAAAAGCCTTGGCTAAAATTCGCTTGGCCGAAGGCACGCAAGCAGAAGCGGCGGCGGCGGGTTTGGCGCAAGTGGTGGTCAAAGAAGCCAATGCCTTGGCGATTGAAAAACAAGGCATTGCCGAGGCCAAAGC
Organism: Thiomargarita sp.; assembly: GCA_020726335.1. GTDB lineage: Bacteria > Pseudomonadota > Gammaproteobacteria > Beggiatoales > Beggiatoaceae > DYSU01. The sequence goes on from DYSU01000028.1 coordinate 29,378, forward strand.
CAAATTGGAAAGTTACCGCGCTGACGCGGCGGGTGAAGAGCAAAAAGGGCTGGCTTTGGCGCGGGTGAAAGAAGCCCATGCACAAGCCTTGGAAAAAGAAGGTTTGGTTCAGGCCAAAGTGGAATTGGAAAAAATGCAGGCGGTGGCCATCGGTCAGGAACAACAAGGCTTGGCGCAAGTGCGGGTCAAAGAAGCTGATGCCGATGTGATTGAAAAACGCGGTCATGCGGAGGCGCAGGCATTAAAGGAACGCTTGTTGGCCGAAGCGGAAGGTTTGGCAGAGAAATTTAAATCATTGGATGCGCTCAGTGAACAAGGCCGAAGTCATGAGGAATTTCGCCTGCGTTTGGAACAAGAGTTGACCATGCAAAAAGAAATGATTAAAGCGCAAATTGTCAACGCGGAAAAACAAGCCGAAGTGCTGGCTTCGGCCTTGAGTAAAGCCAAAATCGATATTGTCGGTGGCGATGAACTGTTTGTCCATAAGTTGTTGAAAAGTACGGCGATGGCCAAAAGCATCGATGGTTTTGCCCGCAAAAGCGAAACGGCCCAGCAGCTGTTCAAAGATTATTTCAGTGGCGATGCCAGTTTTACCCAAGATGTGAAACAGATTTTATCTGACCCCAGTTTGTCATCCAAAGATGTGCAGAACCTGACTTTGGCGGCGTTTGTGCAAAAGCTGATGCAAAAAGGCAACGTTGAACAAAAAGCGCAATTGGCTAAGTTATTGGATTTATTCAAAGAACAGCCCAAATAATGCCACAAGCAAAATTCAATTAAAATCAGCCACCGTTTATAATACAATGAGGGTTAATTTTATTTTGAAGATGACGATTGTGAAACTACCTGCCGATTATTTACCCTTATTACAACGAATACCTTTGTGTCGGGCATTGACCGCTGCGCAATTTGATGCTTTGATGAAGCAGGCCAAATACTATGAATTGTCTGAAGGTGTGTATTTGTTTTATCAAGGTGAGCCTTTGCAGGAATTGTTTATCTGTTTGGACGGTTGTATCAAATTGTTTTTATTGACTGCCAACGGCGATGAGAAAATCATTGAACTGATTGGCGCAGGCCAAAGTTTTGCCGAAGCCGTGTTGTTCATGGGCAAAAAATTATTTCCTGTCCATGCCGTGGCAATCAGACCCGCTAAAGTGGTGGGTTTAAACGCCCGTCAATATGAAGCCATTTTGCGCACTTCGGTTGACCAATGTTTTACTTTATTGGCGTTGATGAGCCAACGTATGCACTGGCTGTTGAATGAGATTGACCGCTTGACACTGCATAATGCCACGTTTCGTTTGGTGTTTTTTTTATTGGAAAGTGAAAAAACCAGCATGATCAATGATGTGGTGATTTTAGATATTCCAAAACACATGGTGGCTTCACGTTTATCCATCAAGCCTGAAACCTTATCACGCATTCTTAAACACTTGATTGATGAAGAATTAATCAGTGTGCATGAACAACACATTGCATTCTTGAATCGCCCTGTATTGGAAAATATGTTGAAGATGTCCGCTTAAATCAGCCGATAATCAAACACTTTGCTAAATGCTTGTTTAAATTGATCTAAAGTAAATTGGTGGGTTTGGCTGCCGTGGTATTGTGACACAATACCCCACAACAAATTGGCAATGTGGCCTGCGGTTTCCCAATCTTTATCATGGGCGATACTGAATAAAATGCCCCCACACAAAACGCAAGGTTTGTGCAATGTCACATTGCTTAAGCCATTGTTCATAAACGGCAAAAATCAATGAACCACAAACTAAAATTTGCATCAGATGTTCAGCTCAAAACCATAGGTGTTGACAAAACGTTGTTTGAATTCGCTCAAACTAAAATGGTGGTTTTGCGTGCCGTGGTGTTCAATTTTAATCGCCCCCATCAACGCGGCAATGCGGCCTGTGGTTTGCCAATCCAAATCATTCAACAAACCATACAACACCCCCGCACGATAAGCATCGCCGCAACCTGTTGGATCGTTAACCACGTCTGTTTTAGCGATGGGAATAAAATAACAGGTGTCATCCGCATAAATCAACGAACCTTCAGCGCCTTTGGTGATAATCAATGCACTCACCCGTTGTGCCACCGCTTCAGGCGTTAAACCCGTGCGTCCATGCAACAACTGCCATTCATAATCGTTGAGAATCACCCATTGGGCTTGTTCGATAAATTGCAATAAATCGGTTTCATCAAACAACGGCATCCCTTGACCTGGGTCAAAAATAAAGGGAATATTGGCGTAATTCAATTGGTTGGCGTGTTCAATCATGCCATCGCGGCCATCGGGCGATACCATGGCAATTTTAATGTTTTTGGCATCGTTTACACTTAAAGTATGAGAAAAATTCATCGCCCCCGGATGGAACGCAGTGATTTGATTGTCGGCTAAATCAGTGGTGATAAAGGCTTGAGCGGTATAAGTGTGGGGGATTTTAACCAGATGTTGTTGATTAATTTGATGTTTAGCAAACCATTGGGCATAATGGTCAAAATCCATACCAACCGTGGCCATTGGCACAGGTTCTTCGCCCAATAATTTCAAATTATAAGCGATATTGCCAGCACAACCCCCAAATTCTCGGCGCATATCAGGCACCAGAAAAGAAACATTCAAAATATGCACTTGCTCTGGTAAAATATGGTTTTGAAATTTATCATTAAAAACCATAATGGTATCAAAGGCAACTGATCCGCAAATTAAAGCCGACATCCACAAATTCCTGAAAAAGCGATTAGCATAGGTCAGATTGATTTTATTTGTCAACACTACAATGGTTATGTAATTAAAAGGCAGAGGGTAAAATAATGGAAGTGATTTATAGTTTAATTCCTGGCATGATTTTTTTCGGTCTGGTGTTCACTTTGATTTTATTTTGGGCGATCAGTAAAGGCCAATACGATGATTTAGAAGGGGATGGCCAGCGAATTTTGATGGATGATGAAAAAAATCCCAAAACTGACCAGATGCTAGATAACCGTTGTAGGCCAGATGCCGATTAATAACTTCTTGGAAAAGCATAAAAATAAAAGTGTAAAAAAATCCCCAAAAAAGCTTGACAGTGGTGAAGAGAGCTGTATAATGCGCGTCTCTGTTGTTGAG
>DYSU01000056.1 GCA_020726335.1 Thiomargarita sp.
TGCCGTTAAGAGGAGGGCTATTTTTTCATTGAGGGCAGTTCGAGACATGGAAAATTATCCATCATCAATGCGCTTCATCCCAGTTGTCGCCCGTGCCGATGTCCACCTGCAAATTGACATCCAAACCTTGGATATTTTCCATCAAGGTTTTGATTTGCCCTTTGGCGTGGTCGAGTTGGGCTTCTGGCACTTCAAACACCAGTTCATCGTGAACCTGCATCACCATATTGATTTGTGGGCAGTCGTTTTGTATCCATTGGTCAATTTTAATCATCGCATATTTAATGATGTCGGCTGCTGTGCCTTGCATAGGGGCGTTAATCGCCGCCCGTTCAGCGTATTGTTGGCGTTGGCTGTTACGGCTGTTTATGTCAGGCAAATACAGCCGACGGCCAAACACCGTTTGCACATAACCGTGTTGTTTGGCCATGGCGCGGGTATGGTCCATATACTGTTTAACCTGTGGATAACGTTGAAAATATTTATCAATATACGCCTGCGCCACCCGCCGTTCAACCCCCACACGTCGGCTTAAACCATGGGCAGACATGCCGTAAATCAAACCAAAATTAATCGCTTTGGCATGGCGGCGTTGTTCATGGCTGACTTCGGTTTTTGGACAATCAAACACCTCCGCCGCCGTGGCGCGGTGGATGTCATCGCCTGCTTCAAAAGCGCGGCGCAATTGCCCATCCTTCGACAAATGCGCCATAATGCGCAGTTCAATTTGTGAATAATCGGCGGCGAGAATTTTATAGCCTGAAGGTGCGGTAAAGGCTTGGCGAATTTTGCGCCCTTCGGCGGTGCGAATGGGGATGTTTTGCAAATTGGGGTTGCTGGAGGACAAGCGACCCGTGGCCGCGCCCAGTTGTTGATAGTGGGTGTGGATGCGCCCCGTTTGCGGGTCAATTTGTTGGGGCAAGGTGTCGGTGTAGGTCGATTTAAGCTTGCTCAAATGGCGGTATTGCATGATACAGCGGGGCAATTCATGGTCATTGGCCCATTGTTGCAACACAGCTTCCGCCGTTGAAGGCTGGCCTTTGGGGGTTTTTTTGACCACAGGCAAAGCCAATTTTTCAAATAAAATCTGTTGCAGTTGTTTGGGCGAACTGAGATTAAAATTTTTACCTGCCAAATCAAACGCTTGCTGTTCCAAGCGTTGGCATTGGCTGAGCCATTGTTGACTGAGTTGCCCAAGCCGCCCGACATCAACCTGCACGCCCACGGCCTCCATCCGCGTCAACACAGGCAACAACGGCAGTTCAATTTCGCATAAAACTTTTTTGTTATCAATGTGTTGTTGGATTTTTGCCCATAAATGTTGGTGCAACTGCCAACAAACAGCGGCATCTTCAGCGGCATAATCGCCTGCGGTTTGCAATTCAATTTGATTGAAAGTGCGTTGTTTTTGGCCTTTGCCTGCGATGTCTTCGTATGTCGTCGTGGTGTGGTTTAAATAGCGCAAGGCCAAGCTGTCCAAATCGTGGCGGCCTTGGCTGTCCAACACACCCGCTTCTAATAAAGTATCAAATTCAATGCCTTGTAACTTGATGCCGTGATGGGCCAGCACATGGCTGTCATATTTTAAATGCTGTCCCACTTTTTTAATCTGTGGATTTTCCAGAATCGGCTTTAATTGGGCCAAAGTGTCAGTAAAATCCAGTTGTTGTGGTACGCCTTTGTAATCGTGCGCCAACGGCAAATACGCCGCTTTATCGGCCAGCGCGAACGACAAGCCCACCAAACGCGCTTGGCGATAATTCAAAGCTGTGGTTTCAGTGTCCAACGCAAACAAGGGGGCGTGATGCAAGGCGGCCAACCAGTCGTCCCAATGTTGCGCGGTTAAAATCAACGGATAATGCCTATGCACCACAGGCGGGAGCGGGTTTAATTCTTCCAAGCCTGTTTTAAATTCAAGTTGTTGATATAAATCGCGTAATTGGATAATGTCTTGCGCTTGGCGGCGCAATTCCCAAGGTTGATGAGGCAAAAGCACATCGGTTTTTAAAGTGATCAATTGGCGGTTCAACGGCAAATGGCTTTGTGCTGTGCGTAGATTTTCGCCCACTTTTCCTTTAATTTCAGCCACTTGACGCAAAAGATTGTCCAAAGAACCGTATTGTTGCAACCATTTGGCCGCCGTTTTCGCCCCCACGCCGTCTACGCCATGAATATTGTCCACTTTATCGCCGATTAAACTTAAATAATCAACGATTTGCGCAGGTTGCACCCCAAATTTTTCCACCACGTTTGTCACGCCCAACACGGCATTGTTCGTGGGATTAACCCAATGAATGTGGTCGCTGACCAATTGCGCCAAGTCTTTGTCGCTGGTGAACAACAGCGTGTGCATTCCTGCGTGTTCTGCCCGCACCGCCAACGTGGCCAGCACGTCATCGGCTTCCACGTCGCCCATGCTGAGCAACGGCAAGCCCAACGCTTGCACCAGTTGGTGAACCAAGGGAATTTGGGAAGCCAAGTCAGCGGGCATGGCGGGACGCTGGGCTTTGTATGGCGGATACAGCGCGTGCCGAAAGGTTTTGCCTTTGGCATCAAAAATCACCGCGATGTAATCGACTGGGGCAAAATCGTGCAACAGGCGGCGCAACATGTTCAACAGGCCATAAACCGCGCCCGTGGCTTGGCCTTGACGGTTGGTCAGTGGCGGCATTGCGTGATAAGCGCGGTATAAATAGGATGAACCATCCAGTAAAAATAAGGTTTTTTCGGACATCAGCGCGTAATAAGTGGTGGAGACTGGCTTATTATATCGCCAATTGCGGCTAAAATGAGGGCGCATTGCATACTTAATCTGTTAAGTGTATCATGGCCTTTTGTAGGTGAGCATGTATCAAAGCTATTGGGGTAAATCAGACAAAGCCAATCCAAATTTCCACCATTTGTTTGCCTATCACAGTTTGGATGTGGTGGCCGTGGCGGATGCGTGGTGGCAGGCCAGTGCCAATTTACGCCGCTGTTTTGCTCAGGCCACAGGCTTGCCTGAAGCCCAGACCCGTGCATGGCTGTTATTTTTTATCGCCTTGCATGACATAGGTAAATTGGATATTCGCTTTCAAAGCAAAGTCAAAAGCTTGGCGGAAAAAATTTACAGCGAACCTTTGCCCCAAAATGGGATAAAAAATTATTTCCATGGTGACAGGGGCTATGCGTGGTTTGTCGCTGACAGCGAACAGCTCAAAATAAAATCCAAAAGCAGGCGATGGCTACAAAATGGGTTGGCGCAGGTGGCAGGTCATCATGGCAGCATCCCCGTTAAGGCTGAATTAGACTATTTTCCCAATGCACAAGACCAACAAGCCCGTTTGGCGTGGATAACCCGCGTTGAGCAACTGTTTTTAACGCCTGTTGGTCTGACCTTAAATAACATTCCCCGCTCCAGCCCCCCTGTGTTGTTGGCCGGTTTTTGCAGTATTTGTGATTGGTTGGGTTCTAATGAACACTATTTTCCATATCAAAATCAAGCCATTGAATTGGATGATTATTTGTTGGAAAAACAGAAGGTTGCGCACCAAGTTTTAACCGATTTTGGTTTGTTGGCGCAAGCCAAAAACAACACGGGCATGGCCAGCCTTTATCCCCAGCTTAGCGCACACAATATACAAACCTTGATTGAACAATTGGCGGTGCAACCCTGTTTGGTGTTGATGGAAGCCAACACAGGCAGCGGCAAAACAGAAGCGGCATTGGCCTTGGCTTCACGGCTGTTGTCGGCCAACTTGGCCGAAAGCATCACGTTCGCTTTGCCCTCACAAGCCACGGCCAATGCGATGTTTGACCGATTGGAATCGGTTATAGGACGCTTGTTTGATGACAGCCCGCATTTGATTTTGGCACACGGAAAAAGTCAGTTTAATCCTCATTTTACTCAAATAATTCAACAGCAAGCACAAAAACAAAATATTCAGCAACAAGAAGAAGCCAATGCCCAATGCAGTGAATGGCTGGCCAGCAGTCGCAAACGGGCTTTTTTGGGGGCTTGTGCAGTGACCACTGTTGACCAAGTGTTGTTGTCGGCCATCAAAAGCGTGCGCCATCATTTTGTTCGCCAGTTTGGCATCGGCAAAAGCGTGTTGATTGTCGATGAAGTCCATGCCTATGATGCGTATATGTATGGTTTGTTGACTGCCGTGATTTCTCAACAAAAACAAGCGGGTGGCAGTGTGATTTTATTGTCTGCCACCTTGGCCAGCCAGCAAAAACAGGATTTATGTGCGGCTTGGGGGGTTGAGGCAACAGGGCTGGACAACCGCTACCCTTTAATATTGCAAGTCACTGAAAATAAATTGAATTCATTCACTTTAGACCATGAAATTCCCCCCAGCACTGTTAAAATAGAACGCTGGTCAAGTTCTGATTTAAGGCTTGATGAGGCTCAATTGGCGCGCATCGTCGCGGAGGTACGGCGAGGGCAGCGATGTGGCATTGTCTGCAATTTGGTGGATGATGCCCAAACCATTGCTCAGAAATTAAGTCAATACAATCAAATACCTGTCGATTTATTTCATTCGCGGTATCGTTTTTGTGACCGCATGAGCATAGAACAAACGGTGATTGAAAAATATGGGAAAGATGCGCCAGCCACAGGGCGTGTTTTGGTGGCCACCCAAGTGATCGAACAATCGTTAGACCTTGATTTTGATTGGTTAATCAGTTTCTTATGCCCGATTGATTTGTTGTTTCAGCGCATGGGTCGCTTACAACGTCATCCCAAACCCGTGCGGGTTTTGCCCGCAGTGTGTACGGTGATTTTGCCTGAAAAAGTGGAATTTTTAGATGAAAAATCAAAGCCTTATGGCTTGCATCAATTGATTTACCAAAACAGCCGCGCTTTGTGGCGCAGCCAACAATTGTTGCAACAACACGATGAAATTGTTTTTCCTCAAGCTTATCGTGATTGGATTGAGCGCGTTTATCAGCCCGCCGCTTGGCCGAATGAACCGCAGGCGTTGACCAAATTCCATGCAGATTACGTTGAAAAACAAAAGGGTAAACAATTTGCCGCCTCTGAATTGAGCAAAATTAATCACTTTTTTCAAGACACTGAAAGCAATGCGGCCTTGTTGACCCGTGAAAGTGAATTAAATTTAAGCGTTATTCCTGTGCAACTGGTTGAAGGAAAAAGATATTTTATCGATGGCCAAGCTGTCCCTCGGATCAAAAAAGATTATTATCAATTGGAAAGCTTGGCGCAAAACAGCATCGCTGTGCCTGCTTCATGGGACAGATTTTTACCACAAAAACAACAAGATGTGTATTTTTTACCCATGGAAAAAACGCCATGGGGTTGGGTTTATCAGCATGGGGAAGTTCAGTTGACTTACAGTCCAGAAAAAGGCTTGGAAAAATCAACGTTCGGGATAATGCCCGATGCGTAAATTCGGAAAAACATGGCGGCCAAGGTTTTGGTCCAACACTTCAATTTGCAGTTGGCCTTGTTGGCTGCCAAACAAGCGCGGATAACTGCCCAGAGCCAATGAACCTTTGGGAAAATCATACATCACGCTGTAAATCGCATCGCCGCCTGCCAAGGTGTTTTTCAGCCGCATTGGCCACGCCAGCGTGCCGCCTTGTTGTCTGACTTGTACCGTTTGAATGGGATACAGCCCTTCACGCACCAAAGCGACAATTTCCACTTGGCTGTCATCGACATCAATGATGGCGGGGTCAAAACCACCTGCCAACACTTGGGGCAGGCTGCGGCGTGTGCCACTTTGACGGGCAGGCTCAGCATACGGTGCGGTCAAAGGGGTGTTTAACGGCGGGTTGTCACCCACTTCCAAGGTTGGGAAGCTGTAAAACTGGTTGTTTTGGTCACTGACTTGAATGCGAAATTGCTGCTCACCATCGCCGAATAAGTCACTAAAATCAACGACATTGAACATGCCGCTGGGATAAGTCATCACCACTTCATACCGTTGCAAACCATCGGCATAGGTCGCGGCATGGTACATCGCCATGAAGGTTTCGCCCGTACTTTCTTGCACCAACACCGATTGCAACGGGCTTGCGCCTGCGCGCACCAACGCAAACACACGAAAATGGGTGTCATACAAATCGACTTGAGCGGGGTCTATGCCTGCCATGATGATTTGTGGCCGTTGGCGTTTGATGCCTGCCACGGCGATGTTGTCTTTGCCACGGTCAATCACCGTGACGGTGTTGGCAAACGCGGTGCTTTGGTGGTTGCTTTGCGAAGTCACTTGCAAAACGACGTTGAACGTGCCTGATTCATTGAAAGTGTGCGAGGGGTTTTTGTCCGCTGAAGTTTGGCCGTCGCCAAAATCCCATTGGTATTGCAAATGATCGCCCGTCAACGGGGTGGTGGATTCATTGTTAAAAAACACTCGCAACGGTTTGTCGCCCACCGCAGGGCTGGCGCGAAATTTGGCATTGATGAGTCCCGCTTGGTTGTTGATGAGATAAGTGGCTGATCCTTGGGCAATTTGGCCGTCACTGTTTTTGGCGGTGACGCTGATGGTGTAATAGCCTGTACGGGCATAGCTGTGCGCCACGGTCAAATTATTGGTGTTGATGGCGGTGCCATCGCCCAAATCCCATTGCATAAAGCCTTGATTAAAGCTGTCGGGCAAGGCAAAGGTGAAAATATTGACCAAGGGATTGTTGAGGTTGGTCAAAATTTTCACAGGTGCGATGAGGTTTTCATCGGTGTTTTCATTGCGAACAGTCAATTGATAATCGCCCAAGGTGTTGCTGACCCATGAAGTCGCTTCCAACATCAACGGTTGGTTGTCGCGTGGAATATAACGCAAGCGGGCGTTTTGGCCGCCGCCGCTGTTGTCGTCTTGCAACAGCCGCTGGCCGTAGGGGTCGTATAAATACAAATGGCTGTCAAATTGGCTGGAACTCAGGTCAATCACCAGTTCTTTGCCCGCGCTGACGGCGTTGAGCAAATATTTATCCGCCAATGACAAAGGACGGCTGTTGCTGTGGCCGTCGGTGGTGCTGAGTTCGCGGCTGATGCTGCTGTTCATCGGCAAGACCACGCCCATGTCAGGCAATTTAATCGCCACTTCGCGGCTGGTATAAGCCAACGCGCCGCCGCTGTCTTTGACCGTGACCCCAACGGTGTAATGGCCTGCGTGGGCATAGTTGTGTTGGGTTTCGGCGGTGGCCTTGCATTCCACGGCTGAACCATCGCCAAATTGCCAGCAATATTCGCTGATTAAACCATCGCTGTCTTTGGCGTAGGCTTTGAAGTTGACGGTGGCGGGCGCGTCAAATGCAAGCGCGTTGAGGCTGAAACCATAGACATCAGGCGAACGGTTGGGCAACACGTCCAGCACTTCCAGCACAAACGCGCCGAAAAAATCGCGCTGATAGCTGGTGGCTTCCAAATAATAGGTCGCCGCTTCGGGCGCGGTAAAATCTAAAATGGCGTTGCGCGTTTGGCTGTGGCCATCGTTGTTTTGCCCCAACAAGGTTTGCCCTGTGGGATCGCTGTATAAATACAGATAAGGGTTGAATGAACTGCTCATTTTGAAGCGTACTTTTTTGTCTTGCTCTAACCGAATGGCATACAATTTGGCCGGTGTGGCCGCCCGTTGCAGTGAAGCGGCATCGGCAAGGGTTAAGGTTTCGTTGCGCACTTCGCCAAGGCTTAAAAACGGTGCGTTGGTGAAATCAACCGTGGGCGAAGCGGGCAATGGGGTGAAATTGAGCAGTTCTTTGCGTTGTTCGGCAGGGATGTTTTCATATAAAAAGCTGTTGTTTTGGTGCAACACATTGGCCAGCGTGGTGGCGGCTTTTTTGTCCACTGTTTGGGCGACAAAATAAATAAAGCGCGCTGTTTTGCCTGATTCCACGGTGATGGGGGGGTAGTTCCATTTTAATGAAGTGCCAGAAAGCAAATATTTTGCTTGATAATCATTGCCTTGCTGGGAATGGTAATGTAATAACGTCGGCGCGATGATTTGATTATGGCTGTTGCCGTCTTGGCTGATGAGATATTGAATGCGGTCTTCCAGCACTTTGGGTTGGCTGTTGCTGCCCAGTTGGCCAAAAATTTCCAGTTGCACGCTTTGCGTGTTTTCAGTTGGATTGTGGATGATTTCCATGTAGCGGGCAAAATTTTGACTTTTGTCCACATGAATGCGTCGTTTGATTTCCAGCCCCGTACCCAATTCAATAAACGCGCTCATGGTCACTTCTTGGCCATCTTCAGACAAGCTTTCCAATTTGCCCGTGTATGACGCGCCGTTGATGCGCAATTGATACATGTGGTTGTAGGCTTCGCGTGTGCCTTGGTTTAAACCGCCTGTGGTTTCGTTGATGTCATAACGGTAATTTAATGGGTCAAACAACGGCAAAGCGGCCAATGGCAAAGCCAGCCAAAACAACAATGAAACATAAGAAAATAATTTGAGCATGACAACAACTTTCGTGGTTTTGAAAAAAAAGGGTAACGGGGGGTATATTCATCATAAATGCTGATATAAAGCGATGAAAGTTTTTGTATTTTTTCTATAGACGATTTTTTATGCAAAATAATCAGGCTGAAAAACAAGGCAAACGCACTGCGCCAACCCACGGCGGCAATTGTGTTCGACAGTGTCTATATTTTTTTTGGGCAACACCCATGGCAACAGCGTGGTTTTAAAAATTTTCCATGCCAAATCAGATTCTTCAATCAAGGCAATGATTTTCGGTGTCACACACAAGCTTCTGTGGGTTTCAAGCCAACGATAGGCCAAATCAAGGGTCAATGCAAAATTTTCTAAAAAATTCAATAAGTTGTCTTGTTCTGCTTGAAAGCTTTTATACAATACAGGAAAATTTTGTCTGATTTGTTCACGCACGCTTGTTCATGCCCATAAGTTTTGTCGGTGCCAAGTGCGCTATTAGACCGTACCTTGCCTTGCAATTCAACCGTTTTGATTTTTCAATTGTGTTCGACATATTAGTTTAAGCCGATATAGTGATGGAGAAATAAAATTCATAACAGGTTAAATATGGGGCAAATTTTATTGTTGGGTGTGGGCAATACCTTGCTGGCCGACGAAGGCGCGGGGGTTCATGCGTTGCAGTTGTTGCAAGCCACCCACCCCACCACCAATGTTTGTTTTATCGATGGTGGCACGTTGAGTTTCAGTTTGGCACAATGGATAGCCGACTGCCCCCATTTGATTGTGTTGGATGCCGCGCAATTAAAACAACCGGCAGGAACGGTCAAAACCTTTGTCGGCCAAGCGATGGACCGTTTTTTAGGCCAAGTCAAGCGCAGTGTGCATGAAGTCAGTTTATTGGATTTATTGGACATCGCACGTTTAACCGACACTTTGCCACAACAACGGGCCTTGATTGGCATTCAACCTGAAAAAATCA
>DYSU01000029.1 GCA_020726335.1 Thiomargarita sp.
TATACCCAGTTGCAGGCGATGATGTAAAATGGGCCACATGCGCTTGCTTGACCAAGGCGATGGCTTATAATAGGCCATCATCATTTCAACGAGAATCAAAGTGGCTTGGATTCAATTTATTTTTGCCAGCACGGGCGAACAGGCGGAAAACTTGTCTGACCAATTACAAGCTTTGGGCGCGGTGGCGGTGACTTTGAGCGATGCCGCCGACCAACCTGTGTATGAACCTGCGCTCAACACCACGCCTGTGTGGTCGCAAACCCACGTTAGCGCGTTGTTTGCCGATGGCGATTGGCAGGCATTGCAACAGGCGATACAAACCCTTGAACCCTTGCCGTTTTATCAAGTACAACGGTTAAAAGACCAAGATTGGGTGCGGGTTTGTTTGGCTGATTTTCAGCCCATGCGCTTTGGTCAACGGCTGTGGGTCTGTCCCAGTTGGCAAGCTGTTCCTGATCCGCAGGCAGTCAATATTTTGCTTGACCCCGGCTTGGCCTTTGGCACGGGTACGCACCCAACCACCGCGCTGTGTTTGGCCTGTTTGGATGGTTTGGGCGATTTAAGCGGGCAAACGTGGGTTGATTACGGTTGTGGATCGGGAATTTTGGCGATTGCCGCCGCCAAATTGGGGGCAGAGGTGTGGGCGGTGGACAACGACCCGCAAGCGTTGTTGGCCACCCATAACAATGCAGTCAAAAATCAAGTGGCGCATAAAATCACCGCTGTGTTGCCTGAAAATTTGCCCGCATTGCAAGCTGATGGTTTGCTGGCCAATATTTTAGCCAACCCGCTGTTACAGCTTGCGCCGACCTTGGCCACATTGCTGAAACCGCAAGCCCAGTTGACTTTGTCGGGCATTTTATCCGCACAAGCTGAAGCTGTTTTGGCGTGTTATGCACAGTATTTCAATCACTTAAACACCACAAGCCAAGCGGGCTGGCTGCGCATTGATGGGAAAAAATCATGAAAAACAACGACACCCAACAAGTCAAATGCCCTGAATGCCATAAAATTTTTCGCATCACCAGCGCGCATTTGGCGGTGGCCCATGGCCAAATCGTGTGTATTGACTGCAAAGCTAAATTTGATGGCCAACAACATTTATTGGAAAATGAGCTGAAAAAGGCGGTCTTGGGTCAAACCGTGGTGAAAAAAACGGGTTGGTTGAGACGGTTTTTGGCGTTTGGCTTGGCATTGCTGTGGGCTGTTTTGTTGTTGGCGCAATATTATTGGTTTTATCAGCCTGCGTTGTTGTTGCAAAATGCACAGATTCGCCCCGTTTTGACCCAAGGTTGCCAATGGGTGAACCAATATGCTGTGCCGTGTCATCTGCCGTTGACCCGCGATACCCGTCAAATTGCAGTGAAAAAACGTTATTTGGATGTCCACTCCCATCAAGCCGATGCCAGCACTTTGCATGTGGTGTTTGAGAACACCGCCGCGTTTGCGCAAGCCTATCCTTATGTCAGTTTGAGTTTTATGGATGAAAACAAAAACATCATCGCGTTGCGCCGTTTTTCGCCTGTTTATTATCTGCAAGATGAGGCGGCGTTAAGCAAAGAATTTGCCCCAAACGAACAAGTGCATATGAAATTGGATTTGCGCAACGTCGTGGCCAAGATGCACACGTATAGTTTTCAGATTGATTTTTTATAACGACCACTCAGCCGTGTCACGGGCATGATTCTATTTGATTTTAGCCACAAAAAAATTGACAAGCTTGGCCTTTTTTTTATAGAATTGCGCGCTTATGCTATTAACTTTACCCGATGCCGTGGTGCCTTTTCGCTTGGCGCGACAAGGCGTGCATTTACAAGGTTGGTGTGATGTCACGAAAATGCACCGCTTGGCTTTAAGCGCGCAAACAGTCTGCCACCACCAACACTTGGCTAACGAAGACCATCAAATCAATATTGATTGGTCTTTTTCGTTATATCAACAACGTTATCCACGGTTGACAGGGCAGTTGACAGCACAAATAACGGTGTTGTGTTGTCGTTGTTTAAGCCCGTTTCTCTTTGATTTACAGGCAGAAACAGATTTATTGTTGGTCAACAGTGCTGATGAAATAGAATTGGCTGATGACGTGCTGTTAAGCCACAGTGAATTTTATGCAATGGATGGGCAAACGCTGTCATTGGCAACCGTGTTGGAAGATGAGCTGTTGTTGGCTTTGCCTCTGATGCCTTGCCATACGGTTTGCCCTGATAATCAATATATCGACCAACATAAACCAACCGACGTAACCGAAAACTTGAAGACATCTGACAATCCATTTCAAGTGCTTGCCCATCAAAAAGTTTGAAGTAAGGACAAAGCCATGGCTGTACAACAAAACCGTAAAACCGCTTCCAAACGTGACATGCGTCGGGCGCATGATGCTTTGGGAAACCCCACATTATCAACCGACAGTTTAACGGGCGAAATTCATCGCCGCCATCACATCACCAAAGACGGCTATTATCGTGGCCGCCAAGTGATTCCAAGCAAAGTTGCCAAAGACAACGACGACAATACTGACGAATAGTGGCTTTGCGCATTGCTTTGGATGCGATGGGCGGCGATTTTGGTGCTGACATCATCGTTCCCGCCGCAATTGACAGTTTGGCATTGCACCCAGAACTTGAATTGATTTTGGTTGGCGATGCCGCTGTTTTAGCGGATAAATTAAAAACCTTTCCTGTTAATCAGCGTATTTCTGTCGTCCATGCGTCTCAAAAAGTGGACATGGATGAAGCACCTTCCCATGCGTTGCGATTCAAAAAAGATTCGTCCATGCGAGTTGCTATAAATTTAATCAAGGAAAATCAAGCAGATGCTTGTGTCAGCGCGGGTAATACAGGGGCGTTGATGGCCACAGCGCGTTATGTGTTAAAAACCTTGCCCAATATAGACCGCCCTGCCATTTGCACCGCTTTGCCCACCATGACAGGCCATTGTCACATGCTGGATTTGGGCGCAAATATTGATTCAACTGCCCACCAATTGTTTCAATTTGCGGTCATGGGGTCAGAGTTGACCAGCGCAATCGATGGTTTGAGCGCGCCCAAAGTCGGCTTGTTGAACATAGGCCAAGAAGAAATCAAAGGAAATGAACAAGTTAAAGAAACCGCTCAACTTTTGGCAAAAAGCGATTTAAATTATATAGGCTTTGTTGAAGGCGATGACATTTATAAAGGCGTGGTTGATGTGGTGGTGTGCGATGGTTTTGTCGGCAATGTGTCGATCAAAACCTCTGAAGGCGTGGCCAAAATGATCGGTTTTTATTTGAAAAAAAGTTTCAACCGCCATTGGTTCAGCCGTTTGGCAGGCTTGATTGCCATGCCCGTGTTAAAACAGTTTAAAGACCAAATCGACCCGCGCCACTACAACGGTGCGAGTTTATTGGGCTTGCGCGGCATTGTGGTCAAAAGCCACGGCAGTGCGGACCGTTTGGCTTTTCGTCATGCCATCAAAGAAGCGGTGTTGGAAGTGGAAAAAAATGTGCCTGCACGCATCAGCAACCATTTAGGGCGCAATTTAAATAAAGGTGGGTAAGGTTGTTTTTTTCTAAAATTGTCGGCACAGGTGGCTATTTACCTGAAAAAATCTTAACCAATTTTGATTTAGAAAAAATGGTAGACACCTCTGATGCGTGGATTGTCGAACGCACAGGCATCCGTTCCCGCCACATTGCCGCCGCCAATGAAACCACCAGCGATTTGGCCGAACACGCCGCCCGTCGCGCCTTAGACATGGCAGGTTTAAGCCCACATGATTTAGACTTAATCATTTTGGCCACCACAACCCCCGATAAATTATTCCCCAGCACCGCGTGTTTATTGCAAGAGCGTTTGGGGGTGGGCGGTTTTCCTGCGTTTGACGTGCAAGCCGTGTGTACGGGTTTTTTATACGCGCTGGCCACGGCGGATAAATTCATCCAAACAGGCGGTGCCAAAAACGTGTTGGTGGTGGGCGCGGAAACCTTTTCCCGTTTGGTTGATTGGACAGATCGCAACACCTGCGTGTTGTTTGGCGATGGCGCGGGTGCGGTGGTCTTGTCTGCCAGCGATGAGGCGGGCATTTTGTCCACCCATTTACACGCCGATGGTCGCTATCACGAAGCCTTGGCCGCCAACGGCCATGTCAAACAAGGTCAACTCAATCAAGGCGATGGCTTTACTTTCATGCGCGGGCAAGAAGTGTTCAAATTTGCGGTCAAAGCCTTGTCGCAAGTGGTCGCTGAAGCCTTGGAAGCCAATCAACTGACGCAAAATCAAATTGATTGGCTGGTCCCGCATCAAGCCAATAAACGCATCATCGATGGCATTGCCAAAAAATTACAATTACCCAGTGAACGGGTGGTGGTCACGGTCGATTACCATGGCAACACCTCAGCCGCTTCGGTGCCGTTGGCGTTGGATGTCGCGGTGCGCGATGGCCGCATTCAACGCGGTGATACCCTGCTGTTAGAAGCGATGGGCGGCGGCTTCACTTGGGGTTCAGCTTTGTTGGTTTATTAAAAATTTCAAACACTTAAAACATGAGATACGCATTTTTATTTCCCGGACAAGGCTCACAAGCCCAAGGCATGTTGGCCGAATTTGCCCAAACATATTCCCAAATTAAACAAACCTTTGCCCAAGCCTCCGATGTTTTGGGCTATGATTTGTGGCAGGTGGTGCAAGACAACCCTGACAAGCTCAACCAAACTGAAATCACCCAACCTGCGATGTTGACCGCAGGCGTGGCCATCACACGGGTTTGGCATAGCATAACCGACAGCCAACCCCATGTTTGTGCTGGCCACAGTTTGGGCGAATATACCGCCTTGGTTTATGCAGGTGCGTTGGATTTTGCCGATGCCGTCGCTTTGGTGGCCGCCCGTGGCCGTTTTATGCAAAATGCCGTGGCCGCAGGTGAAGGCGCGATGGCCGCGATTTTGGGTTTGGACGATGCCCAAGTGCGGGCGGTTTGTGAACAAGCGGCGCAAGGTCAAATCGTTGCGGCGGTCAATTTCAATGCCGTCGGTCAAGTGGTGATTGCGGGCCAAAGCCTTGCTGTACAACGGGCGATTGCTTTGGCCAAAGAGGCGGGGGCAAAACGCGCTGTGCCTTTGGCCGTCAGTGTGCCATCGCATTGCGCATTGATGCAACCTGCGGCAGAGCAACTGGCCAAGTATTTAGCCCATGTGAAAATTGTGCCACCAAAAATCCCTGTTTTGCACAATGTGGATGTGCAAACCCATGATACTGCTGAGGAAATCAAAGCAGTGTTGGTGCAACAGCTTTATAATCCTGTGCGCTGGGTGGACACCATCAACGCCATGTCAGTGGATAATGTGATTGAAATGGGGGCGGGTAAAGTGTTGATTGGTTTGAATAAACGCATTAAAAAACAACAGCCTGCGTTGGCTGTTTTTGACCCCGCCAGTTTGGAGATTGCGTTGACCACACAAAGGTTAAATCAATGAGTGAACAAAAGAAAATTGCTTTGATCACGGGCGCAAGCCGTGGGATTGGTCAAGCCATTGCACGTGCCTTGGCAGTGCAAGGGGCTTATGTGATTGGCACGGCCACCACGCAACGGGGGGCGGATACCATCAGTGCCGAGTTGGCGGACAATGGACGCGGTGCGGTGTTGGATGTGTCTGATGTCGATTCCATTCATGCGTTAATGGCCCGTTTGGCCGAACAAAGCCCCGCTATTTTGGTGAACAATGCCGCCATTGCCCGCGATAATTTATTGATGCGCATGAAAGATGATGAGTGGGATGCGGTGATTCAAACCGATTTAACCGCTGTATACCGGTTGTCTAAAGCCTGTTTGCGCCCGATGATGAAACAGCGTTGGGGACGGATTATCAGCTTGACTTCGGTGGTCGGTTTGACGGGCAATGCGGGTCAATGTAATTATGCCGCCGCCAAAGCGGGGGTGATTGGCTTTAGCAAATCTTTGGCACGTGAAGTGGGCGCACGCGGGATTACCGTCAACACGGTCGCTCCGGGGTTTATTGACACCGACATGACTCAACAATTACCCGATGCCTACCGCCAAGCGGTTTTAGGCCAAATTCCCTTGGGACGCGCTGGCACACCTGATGATATTGCCGCTGCCGTGTGCTTTTTAGCCTCAAATGCGGCCAGCTATATCACAGGGGAAACCTTGCATGTCGGTGGCGGCTTGTATATGCCTTGATTTAAAGTGAATAGTTTTGCACACTGATTTTATTTGCCCATGGACTGTGATAGAATCCGCGCCACATTTTGCATTATGTTGAACCTATTAGGAGATTAAACCCGATGAATGATATCGAAGCTCGTGTTAAAAAAATTGTTGCTGACCAATTAGAAGTCGATGGCAACAGTGTTTCCAATGAAGCCTCTTTTATTGAGGATTTAGGCGCAGATTCATTGGATACCGTTGAATTGGTCATGGCTTTAGAAGAAGAATTTAATTGTGAAATCCCTGACGAAGATGCTGAAACCATCACAACCGTGCAAGGTGCCATTGATTATATAAATGCCCATTCATAATCAGTATTTGAAAAGCTGTCTTGGCCACAGCTTTTCGCCCTCGGTTTTTTCCTATCCAATTCCAGCTTGTCAGTTTGAAGGTTTGTTGTCATGTCTGCCGCGCACAAAAAACGCCGTGTTGTCATCACAGGTTTAGGCATTGTTTCGCCCGTGGGTTCAACAGTTGCCACCGCATGGAAAAATATTTTAGCAGGCAAAAGTGGCATCACCCCGATTACTCATTTTGATGTCAGCAATTTTCCCACCAGATTTGCGGGCATAATCAACGATTTAGATTTAGACGCTTATTTATCTAAAAAAGAAGCGCGCAAAATGGACCCTTTCATCCATTATGGCATGGTTGCAGCGATGCAGGCGGTAGAAGATGCTCAATTGGACATCAATGACCACAATGCAGAGCGCGTCGGCGTGGCTTTGGGCGCGGGTATTGGTGGTTTGCCGGGCATTGAAAAAGGTCATACGATTTATTTAAAAGGCGGGGTGAAGCGCATTTCGCCTTTTTTTGTGCCAAGCAATATCATCAACATGATTGCAGGCAATGTATCCATCAAATTGGGCATTAAAGGCCCTAATTATGCGATTGTCACGGCTTGCGCCACAGGCACGCACAACATCGGCGATGCGGCACGCCTGATTGAATACGGCGATGCCGATGCCATGATTGCAGGCGGGGCAGAAATGGCCAGCTCGCCCATGGGTTTGGGGGGGTTTGGCGCGGCACGGGCGTTGTCCACGCGCAATGACAACCCCCAAGCGGCCAGCCGTCCGTGGGATAAAGACCGCGATGGTTTTGTGTTGGGTGATGGCGCGGGTGTGTTGGTGCTGGAAGCTTATGAACACGCCAAACAACGCGGTGCCAATATTTACGCCGAATTGACCGGCTTTGGCATGAGCAGTGATGCTTATCACATGACTTTGCCCAGCGAAAACGGCGAAGGTGCCAGCCGTTGCATCAACCATGCGTTGCGCAATGCCTGTTTAAATCCAGAACAAATTGATTATATCAATGCCCACGGCACATCCACTTTGGCGGGCGACATTGCCGAAACCCAAGCGATTAAAACCAGTTTTGGCTCTCATGCCTACAAATTGGCCATCAGCTCAACCAAATCCATGACGGGTCATTTATTGGGGGCGGCAGGTGGTGTTGAAGCCATTTTTTCGGTGCTGGCCATTCGTGATCAAGTCGCACCACCGACCATCAATTTAGACCATCGTGACGCTGAATGTGATTTAGATTACGTTCCGCACCACGCCCGCACGATGCCAATCAACCATGTATTATCCAATTCCTTTGGTTTTGGTGGTACCAATGCTTCTTTGGTGTTCAGTAAAATAGAGGATGCCCCATGAAAATAGCGCAACGCGTGCAACACGTTAAACCATCGCCCACGTTGGCGGTGACCCAACGGGCTGAAGAATTAAAACGCCAAGGTTATGACATCATCAGCTTGGGCGCGGGTGAGCCTGATTTCCCCACGCCTGACCACATTTGCTATGCGGCTGTGCAAGCGATCACCCATGGCAAAACCTATTACACGGCGGTTGATGGCATCAGCGAATTAAAACAAGCGATTATCCAAAAATTTGCCCGCGACAATCAATTGAACTATAAGCCTGAACAAATCGTGGTCTCCACAGGCGCAAAACAGAGCATTTACAATGCGATGCAAGCGTTGATTGAAGAAGGCGATGAAGTGATTATCCCTGTGCCTTATTGGGTGTCGTATCCCGATATGGTCAAATTGGCTGAAGGTGTACCTGTGTTTGTTCACGCCGATTTAAGCCAAAATTTCAAAATCACCCCCGCGCAATTGGCCGCTGCAATCACGGATAAAACGCGGATGGTGATTCTCAACAGCCCATCCAACCCATCGGGTGCGTGTTATTCAGCACCCGAACTCAAAGCGTTGGGCGAGGTGTTGTTGCAACACCCCAACATCATCGTGTTGAGCGATGACATTTATGAATCCATCATTTGGGAGGGCCAGTTTCATCACATTTTAAACCAAGTACCCGCGCTGGTTGACCGCACTTTGGTTTTAAACGGCGTATCCAAAGCCTATTCAATGACAGGTTGGCGCATCGGCTATATCGCAGGCGCGTTTGAGCTGATCCAACCGATAAAAACCATTCAATCTCAAAGCACATCCAACGCCTGTTCTATCGCCCAATATGCGTCGGTGGCCGCGCTCAATGGCCATCAAGATTTTATCCAAGATTGGGTGGCACAATTTAAAACCCGCCATGATTTTGTTGTCGCCGCGTTGCAAGCCATTGACGGGGTTGAAGTTAAACCCAGCCAAGGCGCGTTTTACAGTTTTCCCAACATGCAAGGCGTGATTGACCGCTTGGGTTTGCAAAATGACCTTGAATTGGCCGATTTGCTGTTGACCCAAGCCCAAGTCGCCGCCGTTTCTGGCAGTGCGTTTGGTTTGGAAGGCTATCTGCGCTTTTCCTTTGCCACCTGTATGGAAAACTTAGAAAAAGCGTTTGCATCCATACAAAAAGTATTGGCCTAACTCATTGACAAGCTTCACATTCTGGGTCGTCAAGCAAACATTCTTTGGCTGACAGAACAGGCGCGGGCGCGGTCAAAGGATGAATATTTTGCACCCCACTGCGTTCCACCCGCGTGGCGGCAACACTGCGCAAATAATACGTGGTTTTCAACCCGCGCATCCACGCCAGTTTGTACAACGCATCCAGTTTTTTGCCTGAAGGCTCTTTGATATACAAATTTAACGACTGCGCTTGATCCAGCCATTTTTGCCGCCGTGAAGCCGCTTCAATCAACCAATCCGCATCAATTTCAAATGCAGTGGCATACAAGGCTTTCAGTTCAGCAGGAATACGCGCAATGGCTTGTACACTGCCGTCAAAATATTTCAAATCGTTGATCATGGTTTCATCCCACAAGCCTAACGCTTTCAAATCATTCACTAAATAGTGGTTGATCACCGCAAATTCGCCCGATAAATTGGATTTGATAAATAAATTTTGATACGTGGGTTCAATCGATTGGGTGACACCGCAGATGTTTGAAATGGTGGCAGTCGGGGCAATCGCCATGCAATTGGAATTGCGCATACCGTGGGTTTGCACTTGCTGGCGCAAGCTGTCCCAATCCAGCCGCGCATCTAAATTGACCTGCAAATAATCAGGACGTTCATGGTGTAGTTTTTTCAAACTGTCCAATGGCAAAATCCCTTGTGACCACAACGACCCCGCAAAAGAGGGATACACGCCACGTTCTTTGGCCAAGTCACTGGAGCTTTTAATCGCATAATAGCTGATGAGTTCCATGGATTTATCAGCAAATTCAGCCGCTTGTTCAGAAGCATAAGGAATGCGCTGTTGATACAAAGCCGCTTGAAAACCCATAAGCCCTAAACCCACAGGACGATGGCGCAAATTGGCGCGCTCCGCTTGTGGCACAGAATAATAATTGATGTCGATCACGTTATCCAACATCCGCAGGGCGGTTTTTATCGTTTGTGCCAACTTGGCTTCGTTCAGCCCATTTTCACTGGTGTGGGCGGGTAAATTGATGCTGGCCAAATTGCACACGGCAATTTCTTCTTCGGATGTGTTCAACGTAATTTCTGTACACAGATTACTGGAATGCACCACACCGACATGTTGTTGTGGCGAGCGGATGTTGCAAGGGTCTTTGAAGGTCAACCATGGATGACCCGTTTCAAACAGCATGGTCAACATTTTGCGCCACAAAGCAATGGCAGGCATTTTTTTCGACAGCTTAATGTCGCCTTTCGCGGCAAGCCTTTCATAATAAAGGTAAATAATTAAAAATTGTTGGCCGTAAATATCATGTAAATGAAACACTTTCTTTGATTTGCGTTGAATGATTTGCCTGACTTTCATGGCCTTCTGTCCTGTAAATAATGGCGTATCATCGTCTTCAGCCAAATCAGCGGCCAAAACAACCGCGCTGAGACCTTGGCGGATCACGGTCAACGGCATATCGACAGGAATATCCACCGCTTTGCCTGTGTCATCGACAATGCTGATGACAACCAACTCACGGTTGACTTCATCGGGTGAGAACAGCGTCCATTCTCGGTCTTCATGCACCCGTCGCATGAATTCATCAGGAATCCACAGAGCGGTGTTCATATCATGGGTGCGGCGGCGTTCATCGCCTGTGCTTTTGCGCAATTCCAAAAATTCTTCAATGTCCAGATGCCACGTTTCCAAATAGGCACAACCTGAGCCTTTGCGACGGCCACCATTGTGTGCCAATGCGGACGTGGTCATGTAACTGGGGTCGCCATCGACTTTGAGATCGAAAATAAACGGCAGTGAAGGGATTTTTTGGCTGGATTTAAGCCGTGTAAACACACAACCCCGCCAGTGAATCCAGTTGTATTTGCTTAAGGGTTGGCAGTTTAGGCATTGTGCCAGCTCGGGAATGGCAGGAATGCGTAAATCATAGACTTTGCTGATGCCGTTGAATTGAATTTCAGTGCCGTCTGCTCGAACGCCTGTATGGGCATTGTCTCGTTCTCGGTATTGACCTGCAACGGGCGCACCCAAACGCAAACATTGATAGCGCACGCCTTCAATTAAATATTCGGAGCTGTTAGTAAAATAAATTTCTTTGCCACGACTGATGCCGCCATCGGTTTCAATCAGCCCTTGTAATAAAGCCAACGTGTGTTGTTTGGGTAAATGTGAAAAACGCGGCGCAATGCGTTTTTGTTTGTTTTCATTATATAAATCATCATAACTGAAAGGCAAATGGCTACTTTCATTGCGGACAAACTGGCCTGTGGTGCCATCGCGTAATAAACCCGAGGAATTTGCCCAATGCAGTTGCATATAATTATCACGTTTACCAACTTCCCAATAATGCACACCACGTTTTTCCAAATAGTTACGCACAAAAATCAAATGTTTATCGCTGCTCGGATTGCCTGAAACTCCCCATTCGTAGGTTTCATAAGTTTTGTTGTTCACGGTTTGCTGGCGTTTACAACAATGACCATCACCCAGCATAATGCCATATAAATGGGCATCATCTTCGTTAAAATCGGCCACAGGGATGATTTCTTGTGGAATCACTTGCGCCACATAATCGCCAACTTCCAAATCGCCTGCTGCAACCCAATCAGGGTTGAGTTTGCCTTTTTCTAACCACAAACGCCTTGTTGATTGGGACTTTGGTACGCCTTTAATTGCCCAGAAAGGGTGACCGCTGGTGACTTTCACAGGTTCAATGCTGTGTTTGAAATTCAAGGCCACCATGTCGTCAAGCTGGTTGTAAGCCAGCTTTTGTTTGACTTCACGGTATTCACCGCGTTGACCTAAAACCAAATCACCGATTTCAATGTCTTTAATCGGTTTAACGCCTTGTGCGGTAAACACTTTGGTGTCAGGGGAAAAACATTGGTTACAGGCCACCAAAGTATCGTTGGCAACTTTCAAAAAAGGCACAACCCCTTGTGATTTGCCGTTGGTGCCTTTGATATGCGCCCCCATGGCACGCACCGCTGTCCAATCGTTGCCCAAACCACCTGCGAATTTCGACAACAGTGCGTTGTCGCGGATGCCTGAAAAAATGCCGTTCAAATCATCGGGAATCGTGGTCAAATAACAGCTGGACAATTGTGAACGCAATGAACCCGCGTTAAATAACGTGGGGGTACTGCTCATCAGGCTGAAGGTTGATAAGGCATGATAAAATGAAAGGGTGTGCTGTTCTTTGTCGCTTTCATTCAAAGCCAAGCCCATGGCAATGCGCATAAAAAACGCCTGCGGCAATTCAAAACGGGTCTTGCGATAATGGAGAAAATAGCGGTCATACAAAGTTTGCAAGCCCAAGTAACTGAATTGTAAATCTCTTTCTGGCACAATCGCTTGTGCCAGCACAGCCAAATCAAAGTGCAATAATTTAGGATTCAATAATTCATGGTCAACGCCTGTTTGCAAATAGCGTTTAAAATAATCGGGATAATAGCCCGCCATTTCTTGGGCAGTGGCGTTGGCTTGGGGGAATTGGACAAAAGGCAAGGCTTCAGAACGCAACCTGTCCAACAACAGCCGCGCAGCAACATGGCTGTAATTGGGTTCTTTTTCAATCAAATGGCTGCTGCACATCACCAACGAACGGCTGACATCATCAATATGGATGCGGTCAAACATGGCCTTTTCGTTTTCAGCCAACACGGTGGCAAAGCTGACATCGGCCAAACCTTCGCAGGCCTCATGAACCACGGTGTACAAGCGCGCTTGGTCTAAAAATTGTACCGAGCCATCGGCGCACGTCACCCGCACAGGCGTTGGATTGGTGGCACGTTGTTTGGACTGTTGTTCACGATACAACACATACAGCCTAGCCACTTTTTGTCGCCCTGTACGCATCAGTTCAGTTTCCACTTGGTCTTGAATCTCTTCAATATGCACCGCGCCGTGCCGTTGCATTTTGGGCTTCAAATCGTCAATCACTGCCAGCGCGATTTTTTGAGCAAAATCATGAATCCGACGCGCCACTTGGCCGTGGCCGCCTTCGCTGGCCATAAAAGCCCTGTCCACGGCGATGATGATGCGATGGGGGTCAAATGCCACCCGTTCACCATTGCGACGAATCACATAAAATCTTTGAAAATGTTGAGGGTCAAGCTCAGGCCTTAATGGCAAGTTATCGCTGATGTCAAAAGTTGTGTCAGTCATGATTTTCAGTTTGTCAAAAATGCAATCGGACATCTTACTAAAGGGGCTGGATGGATTCAAATGTGATTTGCTTATTGTAATTAAATCAACAATATCTATAACATCATGATTTTTATGTGGTTTATTTTATATGATTGAAAAATAAAGGCTTGGCACAATATCGTCTGTGTTAGACTGTGCGTTTTTTGAGCGCAAACCCACATGACTGCCGCCATTCAAATTAAAAATTTATCCAAACATTATGGTTCATTGCCCGCATTAACGGCGATTGATTTTCAAATTCCCCAAGGCTGTTTTTTTGGCTTATTGGGGCCCAATGGCGCGGGTAAATCGACTTTAATCAACATTATCGCGGGTTTAACCCATACCAGTTCTGGTCAAGTGACGGTGATGGGTTATGATGTGCGCCAACAATGGCGACAAGCGCGCCAATTGCTGGGCATCGTGCCGCAAGAATTGGTTTACGACCCGTTTTTTACCGTGGTTGAGCTGTTGCGTTTGCAATCGGGCTATTTTGGTTTTGGGCGGGAAAATTGGCCGTGGATTGACGAATTATTGATGACTTTGAATTTAGCGGACAAAGCCGATGAAAACTTGGGTCGTTTATCAGGCGGCATGAAGCGGCGGGTGTTGATCGCGCAAGCGTTGGTGCATAAGCCGCAGGTGATGATTTTGGATGAACCAACAGCGGGCGTGGATGTTGAATTGCGCCAGATTCTGTGGCAGTTTGTCCGCAAACTGCATCAACAAGGCCACACCATTATTTTGACCACCCATTATCTGGAAGAAGCCGAAGCCTTGTGCGAACACATCGCCATTTTGAAACAAGGGCGGTTGCGCGCCATCGACAGCAAAGCGGCGTTGTTGCAACGCCAGCCTTATCGTCTGCTGTGTTTAAAATTGCGAACAGAAGGGTCTGTGACACAATTGCCGCCTGCTTTGGCCGATAAAGTGGGCGAATTACACAATAAGCAATTGATTTTACGCTTAAATCGACAAGATTCGCTCTATGCAGTGTTGAATCAATTGCACCAAGCGGGCATTGAAGTGTTGGATTTGCACACCCGTGACCCCAGTTTGGAAGACGTATTTGTTGAGTTGACCCATTAGCCCATGCGCCATGCAAATATGGCTATTTGCCCCTTGATGTACTAAAATGCGGCTTCTTTAATTATCAAAGACATGGGTAAGTGTCATGCCAAAACCCGCTTATTTCTGGTTTTTTTTGTTGTTATTTCCTGCCACCACTTTGGCGGTCAACAAACATTTTCAAGCCTTTAACGACCCCAGCCAAGAGCAACGCTATCAAGCTTTGATTGAAGAACTGCGTTGTGTGGTTTGCCAAAATCAATCGCTGGCCGATTCCAATGCCGAATTGGCGCAAGATTTACGCGACGAAGTGCGGCGCATGATCATCGCAGGTCATTCGGATGGGGAAATCATGGGCTTTTTGGTGCAACGTTATGGCAATTTTGTGTTGTATCGGCCCCCATTAGAGCCAAAAACCTATGTTTTATGGGCAGGGCCTTTGCTGTTGTTGCTGTTGGCTTTGCTGGTGTTGGCCTATTTTATTTATCGCCACAGCCAAAACAAAGCGCAAACCGCGCCGTTGTCTGAAGATGAGCAACAAAAAATGGCTCAAATTATCAAGGATGTGCAGTCATGATGACTTTTTGGCTCAGTGCCGCCGCGTCTACCCTCATCGCTTTGGCCTTTATTTTACCACCTTTTTTGCGCAAAATCTCCGTGGATGACCGCCGCCAGCAAAAAATGAACATTGCGATTTATCAAGAACGTTTGGCCGAATTGAACAAGGCCGATTTAAGCGCGGCGGAAAAAGCGCAAGCCAAACAGGAACTGGACAAAAGTTTGGTGGAAGATTTGGGCAATACACAACAAACCAGTCAACATCACTGGGCGCGTTGGCCTGTGTGGTTGTTGGCGGTTTTGGTGCCAACCTTGGCATTTGGCGGCTATTATTGGACGATGCAACCACAAGTGTTTGATCCACAAGCCAAAGTTGCGCCCGAGGCTTTGCCAATGGCGCAAATCATGGTCCAATTAGAACAACGGGTTAAAGACCATCCCGACAATTTGGATGATGCCATGATGTTGGCGCGCACTTATCAAGCGATGGGCGAACATGCCAAAGCCAAACCGTTGTATCAAAAATTGATGACCACGGAAAAAGCCCACGACCCTGATGTTTTGGTCAATTATGCCGAAACCTTGGCCATTTTAAATGAACGTCACGATGATTCAGCTAAGCAATTGATTGACAAAGCATTGTCCTTGTCACCGCAACATGTCAAAGGCTTGTGGTTGGCGGGTTTGATACAAATTCAAGCCAAACAGCCTGAAAAAGCCTTGTCTTATTGGCAAACGTTGTTGGCACAGTTATCGCCTGAGTCCGAAGATTGGCAACACATCAAGGGACAAATTGCTGAACTTAAAGCCCTGTTGGGCGATGACAGCCCAGCGGTTGCCCCAACTGCGCCAAGCCCTGAAATCAACGGCAAAAAATTGCACGTCAATGTCAAATTGAGCGCGCAACTACAAGCCAAAGTGCCAGACAACGCCGTGTTGTTGGTGTATGCCCGTCCTGCAACAGGGGCAAAAATGCCGTTGGCCATGGTGAAAAAAGCGGCCAGCGACTTGCCTTTGACCGTCACTTTAGATGACAGTTCGGCCATGATGGCACAAATGAAGTTGTCTAATTTCACTCAAGTGGTGGTGATGGCCAAAATTTCACCCCAAGCATCCGCGCAATTGGCCCATGGCGATTTGGTGGGGCAAAGTGTGGTGGTTGATTTGAGCCAAACAGAAACCCAAGCTGAGCTTGAAATCAATCAAATTTCACCTTAACCTATTCATATCATTATATTATTATAAAATCTTATCCATTGTTCGCAACGGTTTACGCGCCGTTGCGTTTGATACAGTGCATGTCAACTCGTCTTTTTTGCACAAAACTGAACTGGTTTTTATTGTTCGCCAGTTTGTCTTTACCCCTTTGGGCGGATAAACAAGTGGATGAATACACCATGAAATCGGTTTTGTTATACAATATTATCCGTTTCGTTGCATGGCCTGAATCCGTGGTTGCACCTGAATGGCGGTTGTGTTTCATTGGTGAAGATGGTTTTGGCCAACAATTAGAAGAATTGGTGGGCAAAAAAATTCAACAAAGGGAACTGACCCTTTTGCGCAACATCAGCGTTGAACAAATTCCTGTCTGTCATTTATTGTTTATTGCCGGCTCAGAACGTGACCGATTGACCTCTTTATTGAGCTTAACCCAAGCCCACCCGATTTTAACCGTGGCAGATACGCCGAATTTTGCCCAATATGGCGTGATGTTTAATTTGATTAAAAGCCCAGCAGGTGTGGCAGAACAAGATCAATATATTCAAATTGAAATCAATGCCCAACGTGCCAAAGTGCTTGGTTTCACCATTCATGCCCGATTGTTGAATTTAGCCCATATTGTGGACAGTTTTTAATGTTACGCCAATTATCCATTCGGCAAAAATTACAATTAATCATTGTCAGCACCAGTGGGGTCGTGTTGTTTTTAGCGGCGGTGGTGTTTGCCATCAACAACAGCAAAGATTACCAACGCAACCTCAAAGCCGATGCCAATATCACCGTCGATTTAATCGGTTTAGCCACGGCTGCGGGCGTGGTGTTTTTGCAACCTGATGTGGTGGAACAAACCTTACAAAATTTAAACCTAAAAACCAACTTAATGAGTCTCTATATATTTGATAATGAAGGTGTTTTAGTGTCTTTTTATCAAAGACAAGGTGATAAAAAACTCAAATTGGATAAATTGCAAGATTATTATCAATTAAACTTTGAGGCAAGTGCTTTTGATTTAAGCACGCAAACCTTAAGTTTTTTTCAACAAAATCATTTAGATATGTTCAAACCGCTGTTATCCACCACAGGAAAAACAGGGTTTCAAGAAACCAGCCAAGTGGGGACAATTTTTGCGCGTTTCGACACCAAAGAACTGACACAACAACATTGGAAATTAGTTAAAATCAGTGGGTTAATTTTTATTTTGTGCCTGTTTTTGGCGTATATTTTATCCTTAAGACTGCATTTAATCATCACAAAACCGATAGAACGCTTATTGGCTATTATCGATTATGTGGCAAAAAACAAAGATTATTCCATTCGTGGCACTAAACTATGCAATGATGAGCTGGGGGCTTTGATGTCGGGCTTTAATCATATGTTGGCACAAATTGAACAGCGCAATTTGAAATTAGAGGAATACCACAATTCATTAGAAGATAAAGTGAAAGTGCGCACCCAAGAGCTGGCCGAAGCACGTGACCACGCTTTGGCCGCCAACCAAGCCAAAAGTATTTTTCTGGCCAACATGAGTCATGAAATTCGCACCCCAATGAATGCGATTTTGGGCTATGCGCAAATTCTACAACGTGACAGCCAGCTCAACGTGGAACAACGTGAAAATATCCAAATCATTGAAAACAGTGGCAATCATTTATTGGCATTGATTAACGATATTTTAGATTTGTCTAAAATTGAAGCGGGTGCGATGGCGTTGAACTTGGAACAATTTAATTTGTTCAAGTTGATTCGCAATGTCGCGTCCATGTTTTCAATTCAATGTGAAAACAAAGGGTTAGAATGGCGCGTCGCCTATCAATTGCCTGAAAATTTATTGTTATATGGTGACCAAGGTAAATTGCGGCAGATTTTAATCAATTTATTGGGCAATGCGGTTAAATTTACCCAACAAGGCCATGTGTTGTTGCAAGTTGACCAAGTGGCCACCATGGGCAAGCATCAAAATCAATACCGTTTTTTGGTCAAAGACACGGGGCGAGGCATCAGCCAAACAGCGCAACAGCGCATTTTTGAACCTTTTCAACAAGAAACGCTTGATCCCAATCAAGGCGGCACGGGTTTGGGCTTGGCCATCAGCAAACGGCAAGTGGATTTGATGGCGGGCGAAATTTATTTGCAATCATCACCGCAACAAGGCAGTTGTTTTACGGTGTTATTGCCCCTTGTCGTCAAACAGGCAACTGAAACCGCAGAAAGGATTGAACAGCCCATTAAAACAGTCCATTTAGCGGATGGCGAAAAAGTCAACGCCTTGGTGGTCGATGACATTAAAGAAAATCGGGATATTTTGGCAAAAATTTTGCGTGACATCGGGGCCAATGTCTATAGCGCGGCTGATGGTGAACAAGCCCTTGCGCTGATTAAACAACAGCCGTTAGACATTGTTTTTTCTGATATTCGAATGCCCAAAGTGGATGGTATTGCTTTGATTCATCAGCTAAAACAGGACAATTTAACAAAAAATTTACCCTGTATTGCCATTTCTGCTTCTACTTTGTTGCATCAAAATCAAAACGTGTTGGCAGCAGGTTATGACAATTTTATTGCCAAACCTTTTGAATTTTCTGCAATTTATCGTTGTTTGGCGGATTATTTACAAGTGCAGTTTGTCTATACCCGCGATGAAAAACCAACAACAGCCGTTGAAACAACGCAAAATGGGTTAAAATTTGTGCAACTGCCCTGTGATCTATACCATCGTTTGCAAACCGCCGCACAATTTAATGAATTGACTGAAATGGAAATTCTGATTGAGGCCTTGCGCCAAGGCGATCTTGCCCAACAACAATTGGCTGACCAACTGCAACTTTTGCTCAATCAGTATGATATTGAGGGTATTTTACGACAATTAACGGCCATTGACTGTTTAGATGACTAAAAATGTATGATAGGTTCAACCCGCCAATATCGCCCTGATTTAAGAACAGCCAAAGTTTTGATGGTGGACGATACCCCTGCCAACATTGATGTTTTGCGTAAAGTGTTAAAACCTGAAGGGTATAAATTATCGTTTGCCAGCGGTGGCAACCAAGCTGTGCGTTTGGCGCAATACGCAATGCCCGATTTAATTTTACTGGACATCATGATGCCTGATTTAGATGGCTTTATGGTGTGTCAACAACTGCGCAACAGCCCGTCTACAGCCGATATTCCGATTATTTTTATCACCGCCAAAACCGATATTCAAGATTTGCTCAAAGGTTTTCATTTGGGCGCAGTCGATTACATCACCAAACCATTTCAACACGCCGAAGTGTGTGCCAGAGTACGCACCCATTTGGAAAACCGTTTTTTTCTCAAACAGCAACAAGAATTGGTGCAAAAAATTTCCGCCAGCGAACAACGCTTTCGTCAATTGGCGACATGGATGCCCATCGGTGTGCTACAGCTCAAAGACACGGGTCAAGTGGTTTATTGCAATGCCCCTGCAAAAGCCTTGATGGCACAGCATGAAAGTGAAGCGAATGAACAACGCTATTGGTGGCAAACAGCGGCTGACTACCAGCAAGAACACCTAAAACAACAATGGTTGGAACACATTGAAATTGAACAAGAATGGGGCTGTGAATTTGACTGTCATCCCAACATCAAACACGGTTATTATCGTTTGCGGGTGATGCCGATGCCTGATGCTTGTGATTGGGTGGCGGTGTTGGAAGACATCAGCGCGCAACGGCAAAAGACCCAAATTTTAGAGCAAGCCAAAAACGCGGCGGAAATTGAATTGAAACACAAAGCCGATTTTTTGGCGGGCATGACCCATGAACTGCGTACACCGATGAACGCAATCATCGGTTACAGTGAAATGTTGCTGGATGACGTGCTGGAAGGGCAAGTGCGCAATGATTTGCAAAAAATCACTGAAGCAGGGCGTTATTTACTGGAACTGATTAATAATGTTCTGGATTTATCCAAAATTGACGCACAAAAAATGGAGCTGAATTTGCAGTCATTTTCAGTGATTGAAGCCTTAGACAAGGTTTATGGCATCATAAAACCCTTGGTGGCGAAAAATAACAATCAATTTGATATGCAATTGGAAATGAAAGAAATTTTCATGTACTCTGACCCCATTAAATTACAACAAATTTTGTTTAACCTGTTGAGCAATGCTTGCAAATTTACCTGCAATGGGCATATCCTATTGCGATTACAACAAAAAAATGATGTGGGCATTGATTGGTTTGTGTTTGAGGTTCAAGACACGGGTGTGGGTCTAACGCCACAACAGATTGAACATCTGTTTCAAAAATATACCCAAGTGACCAACCCACAAATGCACAATGTTGGCGGTACAGGTTTGGGTTTGGTGTTGAGCCAACAATTTGCCGTCTTATTGGGTGGCCATTTAAGCGTAACGAGTCAGCCCGCGCAAGGCACTGCTTTTCAATTAAAGTTGCCGAAAAACTTAAAACAATAACAACGGGATTTATCATGCGTCTGATTTATTTTTGTTTTTTTATGTCGCTGAGCTTGTTAACCGCTTGCAATGGCGCAGGCCTAGACAGTTTGGGCGGCTTGAGTCTCAGCGGCACGTTGAGTGTTCCTGCCAACACCGCCATTGACAGCGATGTCAACAGCCAAGACAGCCAACCGATTGGCAACAACAGCGTCGAAACAGCGCAAATCATCAGAACCAACCCCGTGATATTAGGCGGCTACGCCAGTCAAGCCAACGCGGGTGCAGTGGGTGTGTTGACCCCCAACGGCGATGATCAGGATTTATTTCGCATTGATTTACAAACAGGCCAGACCATCCGTTTATTTGTCGCCAGCAACGACTTAGACCGCAACGATTTGGATTTATTACTGCTCAATGACGCAGGCGAAGTCATTGATGCCTCCACCAACAGAAGTCACCTTGAAAGTTTATATGCGCCACAAGGTGGCCGCTATATTATTGAAGTATTGGCACATCAAGGTGCGTCTAATTACGTCTTAAGCGTGGGTTATCAAGACAACACACACACACAACAAGGCTTGCGCTTAAGCAGTGATTTCATGCCCGAACAAACCACCTTAAAATTCAAATCTGCCACCGATGATGCTGATTTCCAAGCTTATGATGCCGTCGCATTCGGTTGGGAAAAAATTGCCGATGGCGGTGAACAGCGCAGTTTGTATCAACTCAATGCCCAAGGCAAACAAGCGTTGGCCGCAACCAGAAGTTTATCTTTCACCAACGACGAAATGGCCGCCAAATACCACACATTAATGGCGATTAAACAATTGCAACAGCATGAAAACATTGACTATGCAGAACCCAACTTTATTTATCACGCTTTACGAACACCCAACGACAGCTTATACCACTTGCAATGGCATTATCCGTTGATCCAACTGCCACAAGCGTGGGAAATCACCACAGGCACAGCCCAAGTCGTGGTCGCCGTATTGGACACAGGCATTTTAAGCAATCACCCTGATTTGCACTATAAAATTTACGATGGCTATGATTTTATTTCCAGTATCAGCATCGCCATGGACGGCGATGGCATAGACAACAATCCCTATGATCTGGGTAGTTCGCCCGATGCCCCCGGTGGCAGTAGTTTTCACGGCACCCATGTGGCAGGCACGATCGCCGCCGCCAGCAACAACAACACAGGCACAGCAGGCATCAGTTGGGGCAGTTTGGTGATGCCAATGCGCGTGTTGGGTAAAAACAGCGCGGGAACTGATTTTGACATCGAACAAGCCGTGCGTTATGCCGCAGGTTTGAGCAATGCTTCGGGTAAAATACCCGCCCATCCTGCCGATGTCATCAACCTCAGCTTGGGTGGTGATGAAATTTCCAAAGGTTTGCGCAGTGCGATTGATGAAGCTTATAACAAAGGCATTGTGATTTTAGCCGCCGCAGGCAACAACGGCAACGCCACGGTGTCTTATCCTGCCGCATTGGACAACGTGGTGTCGGTGGCCGCCGTTGACATCAACCGCAAACGCGCCAGCTATTCCAATTATGGCGCAAGCATCGACATCGCCGCCCCAGGCGGTGCCAGCACCGCCGACCTCAACGGGGATGGCGCGCCCGATGGCATTATCAGCACCGTGGGCAATGACAGCAGTGGCCAAATTAAACTCAGCTATGCGTCATCCATCGGCACGTCCATGGCCACGCCGCACGTTGCAGGGGTTATCGCGTTGATGAAATCAGTTTATCCCTCATTGACGGCACAAGACTTTTTTGGCCTGTTGCGCGCAGGCGAATTGACTGACGATTTAGGCCCTGTGGGCAAAGACGACAGCTTTGGCTATGGTTTAATCAACGCCCAAAAAGCCGTCAACGCGGTCAATGTATTGGCAGGCGGCAATGCGGTGGCCAACAGCCCTGCACAATTGATGGTCAGTTCGCGTACTTTAAATTTTGGCTTAAATTCCAGCAGTTTATCATTGAACGTCAGCAATGGCGGCGATGGCTTGTTGAGCGTGGAACGCATCACAGAAACGTCAGGCGGCGCGGTTAAAATCAGCGATGGCGGCTTAAATGCCCAACGCTTAGGCACCTATTTTATCAGCGTTGACCGCGATCGCTTGGCGGCAGGTGCTTATGAAGCGACACTGAGCTTTATTTCCAATGTCAATACCGTGGATGTGCGTGTGGTTTGGCAAGTGGGGGTCAGTCAAAGTACGGGCAATGTTGGGCAACAATATGTTTTATTGGTTAACCCCGATACCATGGCCACTTTACAACAAGTCAGCGTTGCCGCCAACCAAGGCCAATACCGCTACCGTTTCGATGACGTGGCCGCAGGTCGGTATTTGGTCATCAGTGGCAGTGACAACGACAACAACGGCACGATCTGTGATTTAGGCGAATCGTGCGGTGCATATTTGACTTTGGACAGCCCCAACCCCATTCAATTGGAGCAAAGTCGTTCAGATATTAGTTTTGATTTAAACTACAACACCAATTTCTTGGTCAAAACCAGCGCGGATTTAAACCAAGGCTTATATCAAATTTACCCTGTTTATCAACGGCTTAGGTTAAAATCGTTGTATTAGCCCAAGCAAAACTGCAGGGTCGCTTTGCACGGCTACAACCCATTGGTTTATTGAAACAACAGTTGTTGATAGCTTGAAGGGTATATCAACAACTTGTCTTTCACCCCATCTTGATTAAAATCTTCGACATTCTTCACCTGTAATTGCGCGCTGTCGCTGTGGCGTTGTTCCAGCAACACATCCAACCGCCCGCTGTGGGTGATGCCCGCCAATGAAAAACGGATATTGCCTTTATTATCAATCTGTAAGCCCGTGGTCTGCGCCGCCAACATGTTTTTATCCCACAACGCAGGTGACAGCGTTTGCCGCCACAGCGCGTCTTCTTGCGACCAAGCCAATGAAAATTCAGGCAGTTGTTGTTCGCTGATATGCAAACCCGCAGTTGCCTCCGTCAATTGTTCGCTGGTCAAATTCGGTTGTAAAGTCGCCCAAAAACCGCGCCCCAAGGGCAACAACAGATTTTCAGCTTGCCAGCGCAACGCTTGACTAAAACCCAGTTGGCGCACCGACACTTGCAAGGCGATGGGATTTTGCAATGCAGGCACGGCCAACACTTGCAAACCTGTGGCTGTGGTCAGCAATACGCTGTTATCTCCTTGAATTTCAATTCCTTGCGCTTCATCGCTGCGTTTCAAACTGACAGGCAATAACGCATAACGCTGTTGCTGAACATCCCATTGCAACCAACCTTCATCCGCGTTTTGTTCAACAGGCCAAAGCTGTTGCAGTTGGGTCAACACATCAAGCTGATTCAAGGCCAAGCGTGCATTCAAATCCACCGCTTTGCGGTTGTTAAACAGCTTTTTTGGTAAAATATTGAGCAATTCCAATTGTTTAGGTACGTCCGCCCAATCGTCAAACACCCCATCATAAAGCGTGATGGTATGCAACTGAGCGGGAAACGCCACGTTTTTACCGATGCGCAATTGATGCAATTCGGTATAGGGCAACAGCGTCACGTTGTCGATGCGCGCACCTGTTGCACCGTGAATCAAGCCACTGAGTTGACCGCCTGAAATTTGACTGTCGGCGGCAAGCTGGACATTGCTGATCACCCCTGATTGTGCATGGACTTTCCCAGCCAACAGCCCGCATTGCAAGCGCGTGCCGTTAAATTGAATATCGCGCAAACTGCCGTGGTTTTCCACATTGCCCGTATAAATGCCGCCCGTGATTTGCGCTTGTGCCGAAACGTTGACATTGTGCAAAACCGTGTTAGCGGTGATGAAAGTGTCATTGTCTAATAAGGTGCTTTCCACATTATTTTCATTAAAATCATCTGCATACAACACTTGTTGCCAGCCTTCGGGATAAATCAGCAGATAATCAGACACGCCGTCTTGGTTTTTATCTTCAATATGCCACATTTGCAAAGTGGCGGGCGGATTGGCCACCGCTGAAGCCTCTTTGGCCAAAAAACCGCGATAACGTTGGCCTTGAAGCAACACATCCAGCCGCCCTTGGTCTTCATAAAACACCTTGTCGGCCCATTGATGCAATTGATTGACATTGGCGGGCGCGGCATACAACGTTTGTTGCCACAACACGCTTTGTTCATCTTCAAACACCAAATAAAACAACGGCATCAGCCCTTGTTGCGCACCGTAAATCCCCGCTGGGCGGTCGGTTTGTTGTGCTTGCAAGGCAGGGCGAATAAACCACGCCGCTTTTTCGTCCGTGTCTATGCGCAAACTGCCGTCACCGCGTTCAACAAACCCTGTCTTATCATATTGTTGTAAAATCCTGTGCAAGGCCAGCGGGGCTTGCAACGCGGCATGACCCGTTAAAATCAAATGTTCGCCGCTGTGTAATTCAAACCAACGACCCTCACGAATCATCACGGGGAAATCACAACTTTGATGGGTCAACAACGGCAAACGGCTGTTGCGCTGTAAACTGACAGGCCGCAATGCAAACCGCTGCTGACCGTTGCGCAACACCAACACCCCTGCACCCAATTGAAAATCTTGAAAAAATTGCAATCCCACCGCTTGATAAACGGGCGTTTGATTGAACTGCTCAACCACGCTGACACCCCCTAAAATCAAGTGAGCGGTCAAATCTGCCCACGGATAACCGCTGGGGTTGGGCGCGTCCACTTTCGTTCCCAAAGCCGCCAACAACGGCACTTGTTCAGGCACGGCTTCCATTGAAGTGAAGCGCACCCCCGCATTCAATTTTAATTGAGTGACATCAAAGGGATAGCGGATGTTATTGCCCAAAGTCACATCGCTCAACACACTGCCATTGAGAATCACCGCGTTTTCAATCAGCGCGTTGGGTGTGCGGGTGGCGGTTTGGCCAACCAACCACCCTTTGATCTGATTATTGCCCGCCGACAAAGTTGCGCCTGCGGCAAAGGTCACATGCGTCAGCACCCGATTAAAGCCCGACACCGTGACATCGCCTTGCAACCACACGTTGGTTAAATTTTGAGTAATATCATCGCCATAGACTCCCGTCATCCCACCCGTTGGCACTGGCACGGCAGGCGGCGGCACGGCAATGGGTTTTTCAGGCTGTCCAGTCGTTGCCGCGCCCAAGGTCTCCGCAGACAACACCCAGACATCGGCATCAGCGGTTAAATTGCCGCTGGCATCCTCCAACACCAGCCACACTTGATAACGACTGCCTGAAATCAAATCATTGACCACTTGTTTGACAGGCGCGTTGACATCGACGCTGAAATGGCCGCGCAAATGCGGTGCAAGCAAATTATTGGCTGCATCCAGCCCTTGCTTGATTTGATACGCGCTGGGTTTGGCCATGCCCGCAGGCAGAACGATAAAATAAACGAGGGCTTTTTCCACCGCCGCGACTTCCAGCGTCAATTGATGCAAAGCGATGTCGCGGAGGGTGGGTGGAAAATTCTCATACAACTGTGGCGGCGTGGTGTCTTTGGCCACGCCACGGCCTTGAATTACAAAGGTATAGGGATTTTCTGTTGCATCATTGCTGGCAATGCTGACCGTGGCTTGCCGCACGCCCAATGCGCGGGGAATAAAACGAATTGCCATGCTGTGTTTTGCACCGACAGGCACAGGATTGAGCGGCAACGTGGTCAGGCTAAAATCAGCCGCCTGTTCACCGCTCAACGTCACCGCAGGCGAGCCGATTGTCAAGGGCATACCGCCTTGGTTATACAGCTCAAACACAAACTGCTTGCTTTGTGGCGTTTCGTCTGCCAAGGCCTGCACCACATCGCCAAAATCCGTGAAATCATCGCCGCTGGGCGTGGTGTCGTGCTGGGCAATGGTTTTGTTGTTACCCAACACGCTCAAATCAGTGGTCAACGCGCCAAACACCCATGTGGTTTTATCCGCAATGCCCGCAAATTCATTGCCCGCATTGTCGCGCCACGCGCCCGTATCTATTTGTATATAATAGCTTTGATCGGCTTCCAGTAAAATCTGTGGCACAATTTTAAGCTGTGTTGTCGTTGCGCCCGAAACCTGCGCGCTGGTCAAAGCGAGGGTTTCCAAGGTTTGATTATCACGCAACCGTTTGATGATCAAAGATTTATTGATCCACGGCAACACAGGCTCGGCAAACTGCAATAATAAACCGCCTGCCAAATCCAACGCCACTTGGCGGGCATTATTTTTAGGTGTTAATTCAATGGGTTGAGGGGGTTGCGTGTCTTGCGCCGTGCCTGTGGTAAACCGCCACGCGGTTTTATCGCTGATGCCCGCATGGTCGCTGAACGCACCTGCATCCAAAGTCAAATAATAGCCCGTGTTGGCTTGCAACAACGCGCCGTTTAATAAATCTAATGCAATCAATGCATTGCCGTTGTTTGTCACCTGTTGGGCGGTGACATCCAATATTTGCACTGTGCTGTCATCCAGCATTTTATGTAAGCGAATGTGCTTGCCCGCATGGGCTTGCACCGTTTGATCAAACAGCAAGGCAAAGCGGCTGTTCAACGCCACCGCGCCGCTGTCGTTGGCAGGCAGTTGGCGCACAATCGCAGGCGCAGCCAACAATGCGTTGCTCCAAAACCAAATCAATAAAAATAGAGCGTAAATTTTAATATTTTTCATGACGTTGTCTACTTTTCAGTGATCAGAACCCAACACATGATACACCACTGCCCGTTTTACCTCTACATGCGCTGTTTAATCTAAAAAAGCAAAAAAATTTAAGAATTCTCGTCAGAGGTATGCAGTGGATTCAGCTTATCCACGTATTGTTTAAACGATAGGAGAACTCTTATGTGCGATAAAAAACGGCCTGATGTTCATCAGGTTAAAATTCCGATTGCATTTGGCATCGTTTTGGCCTTGATTGGCCAGAGTTTGCCGACCAATGGTTTAGCCGCTGGTTGTGAAGGAATGATAACCAAGACTTATCTTGGTGGCAAAATAGATGAATACCTATTACCAACCGATCCCGCTGACACGACGGGTTATAGCCTCAGTTATCCATTGACTGATTTTGATAGCACTGTTATAGACAGGCACATGGTTCATCGCTTTAGCAATTTGGCAATGGCAGGCTATTCAATTGCGGATGCGCGGTTTGAGTTTAAAGCCAAACCTCTTGCTACAACAGGTCCGCATAGTTCAGGCAATGATACGATTCGTCTACGGTTTGATTTTACTTCCGCTGTTTACTCCGCTTATTTTGGTTCGGGCAATAGTGGCAATGATTTATCAGCTGTTTTTGGTGCTGGTCAATGGGGAACGAATAATTCAACGCTCACTCCCATGGTTGCCGCAGGTGGCATGGTGTTTAATAATGCCAATTTAACCAATTTCGGTTCGGTAGCATCTGCATTGTTATCAGGCTTGAACACCCATGGACAAATATATTTTTATGTACAAGATGATACTGCAGTGGACTATGCTCAATTGACTTTGGATTATTGTCCTCTTAAAAAACCACCTGTGTTGACGGATGGTGGCAATCATTGGATGCTCACCAGCCATCAAGATGCCTCACCTGCACATGTGGAGTTGAACAGGCAAGACCTGTGTTTTAAATACGTGACCTCTTCAGGCACACATCAAGTTTATCGTTGGTATTCAACGGTTTCCCCTAGCTGGCGTGGTTGGGCAAGGGTAGAAGGCGACCAAGTGTTTATGCACGGTGATTATGCTTTAGCCAACAGCAAAACCCCTCAACACACGGCTTTGCAATGGGAGGTTGCCAGTGAAATTGGTAATCAAAAACAACCTTCTACCAAAGGTTACGGCCATTGTGTGGATTGGGAAAACAACACCACCTATGGCAATACCAATATGTTTGCCAATGTTCGTTTGGAACGTACGGGCAAAACATGTCCAGAAGCTGTGGAACCCCCACCAGCCAATAAAACTTATGTTTGTACCCCAAAAAGAGAACAAATTAAAATTGATATTGATATTGATCCCGCCCCTGTAGAAAAAGAAATAAGTTCTATAAGTTCTATTAAATGAAGGAGATGAACATGTTAACCACAACTGCAAAAAAAAGGACATTAAAACTTGGCGTAATAGTGCTGGGTATGGTTTCAACGTATGGCTGGGCGGCTCCGCCTTTGCCACCACATCC
This sequence comes from Thiomargarita sp., assembly GCA_020726335.1. GTDB lineage: Bacteria > Pseudomonadota > Gammaproteobacteria > Beggiatoales > Beggiatoaceae > DYSU01. The sequence goes on from DYSU01000029.1 coordinate 28,632, forward strand.
GCCTTATTTAGACAGCAATATCACTGATATACGAGAAGGGGAATTATGGAAAATGGAAGTTTTTATTGATTCAAAACTGTCGCACCCTTTTCTGGGTCAATTAGAGACGATTTGTTTTGTCTATGATGGCTTGTATTCTCCACCCAATCCCAGCCAAGATAAATACAAATGGTGTGATGTCGCATCTCCCAGTTTTGGTTGGGCAGGTGTTGCCACCAAAGAGGGCGACCAAGTGTTCATGCACAATGACCAAGGCAAGTTTTACAATGGTGCGCAATGGGAATTGACATCCAAAGACGAAGGCGCGGGTCATTGGCGGCTTTGGGAAAATAATTTTTTCTTTGATTTAAATGTCATTTTCACCCGCATTGGCAAGCCTTGTCGTTGCCAATAAGCTGATCCAAAGCCTAACCATTTATCTCAGCCGTGCCAACGCACAGGCTGGGATAAAAGAATCCCGCACTATTGTTCATACAATCCCAAGATCATGGCCATCACCGCCATGCGCACGGCGATGCCGAAGCTGACTTGTTGCAAAATCACGGCACGCGGCGAATCAACCACACTGGATGCGATTTCCACCCCGCGATTGATGGGGCCGGGGTGCATGACAATCGCATCTTTAGCCGCGTGTTCTAACGCTTTATGCGTTAATCCATAACAGCGGAAATATTCACACTCACTGGGCAGCAGCGCGCTGGTCATGCGTTCATATTGCAGACGCAACATGATGACCACATCGACATTTTTTAAGCCCGCTGTCAAATCATGATACCGTTTCACCCCCATTGATTCAATACCGACAGGGCTGAGGGTTTTGGGGCAGATCACGCGAATTTCTGCCACGCCCAACGTGCTGAGGGCGTAAATTTGGGAACGCGCCACCCTTGAATGAAAAATATCGCCGACAATCGCCACTTTGAGTGGCACAAAATCGTGTTTGTAATGGCGAATGGTGTACATGTCCAACATTGCTTGGGTGGGGTGTTCGTGTTGGCCATCGCCTGCATTGATCAAGCGGGTTTGTGGTGACAGGTGTTGAGCGATGAAATAGGCCGCGCCGCTTTGATGGTGACGCACCACGAATAAATCGGCATACATCGCTTCTAAGTTGTGCAATAAATCGGTCAGCGATTCACCTTTTTTGTTGGATGAGGATTCCATATTAAAATTAACCACATCGGCAGACAAGCGTTTGGCCGCTAATTCAAATGTGGTGCGGGTGCGGGTGCTGGGTTCAAAAAACAGATTGAACACGGTTTTGCCGCGTAAAATGGGGACTTTTTGAATGGTATGGTCAACCGGGTTAATAAAAGTTTGCGCTGTGTCTAAAATTTTAAACAAAAGATGATGCGGTAAACCTTCAATGCCAATAAAATGTTTTAAGCGGCCATCAGCATCAAATTGGATATTCGGCATAAGTACACCAATGTCAGTTTATCAAGAGTTGCCAAAGTCTAGCATAAGCGGACAACCGGGTTGCAAAAAATATAGGTAATCGGTGTTAAATTTGCATCGTGGCGCGATGGTTTGCTTGGGTTGTATAAAATTGGAGCAACACTTATAATGCCAAACCACCTTAAAAAAACTTTCTAAGTCCTGCTTAGAAAAGAAAATATTGGAAACCCACCACAGGGGGCTGTATGCAAAAAAAACCGTTATTATTGACTTTATTGGTCGGTAGCCTGTTGGTCAGTGCGTGTTCACACACACCCGTGCCTTTAGCTGAAAGCTATCCTTTCTCTAAACAACAACGGATGCAGGCGGTTCATCATTGGGATGTGTTGGCCGAGCATGTCGCCACCCGCATTCAAGCCAGTTTACCCAACCGCACCACGCCAGACCCTGTTGTACAACAAGCCATTCATATTGAGGGCAATAACAGCGGCATGGGCAATCCGATGTCGGGCTTGGATGCGATGGATGCCGTTTCAGCCACCAATGCGTTGTACATCAACCCGCCCAAACGCGGCCAAGAAACCGATTTTGGTGTGGCATTTGGCCGCATGTTGCGCAACCAATTGGTGCGACGGGGTATTATGGTCACCACCAACCCCGATGGTGTCAACACTTTTTGCACGGCCAGCGCATCGTGCAAACCCATGGTGTTGGATTACGACATCCAAGTGGTGCATCATAAAGACCATGATGCCTCGTTATTGACCCCCGGCTTGTTCAGTGCCAGTTCGGTGGGCGTGTGGTTGATTGCCCAAATCGTCACCCAATGGCAAAACCCTGAATGGGCCGTGGCACCGATTGCCGTGGCTTTGGATTTAAACGCGGCGAAAAACCTGCGTTTTCCCGGCCAAACCAACACGGAAGTGGCCGTGACAACTTCCATCATGGATGGCGATTTGGTGGTTTATGGTGAAACCAATGTCTATTACATCAATGAAGGCGACGATGACCAGTATGAAAAAGGCACACAAACTTATCGAATGGTGAGCAAATAATGAAAACAACCCGCTTAATCCTGCTTTTCACCCTTTTTTTAACCGCCTGCGCCGCAGGGCCTTCAGCCCAAAAAGAACCCAATAAACAAGCTGTTGGTCCTGATGATGAAGAATTGCACCTCATCAAAGCCAGCTATGAAGCGGTTGATACCGTTATCGCCCAAATTGAACGCAGTCATTTAAAATACGATTTGCAAAAAACCAAACCGATCATGGTGGCCAGTTTTGTTGACATTGATTATGTGCAAAATTCTTCCACTTTTGGCCGTATGATCGGTGAAGAAGTGGCTTCACGCTTTGCCCAAAGCGGTTATCCTGTGATTGAGCTGAAAATGCGCCCCGAAACGGTCGTGATTTATGAAGAACTCAACAGCCATGCCACAGGGGAAAAAATCTTGTCGCGCAATTTACAAAACTTGACATTTGAACACGATGCACAAGCGGTGGTGGTTGGCACTTACGCCCCTGCTAAAAACCATGTTTATGTCACGATGAAAGTCATTCGCGCCAAAGACGGCATCATCATATATTCGCATGATTACCGCTTGCCCATGGATGCCGATACCAAAAGCTTGTTACGCAGTAAACGCAGATAACCATGAACAATTCCATTCATTCCGTTGGTTCGGTTCGCACAAGCGGCTGGTTGTGGTGGTCGTTGCTGGTGGTTTTGCTCGACCAATTGACCAAATATTGGGCAAGCAACCAACTCCAGCTTCACCAGCCTGTGCCAGTGATTGCAGATTTTTTAAATTGGACGTTAATGCACAACGCAGGCGCGGCTTTTAGTTTTCTGGCCCATGCAGGCGGTTGGCAACGTGGTTTTTTCATCACACTGAGTTTTGCCATCACCTTGGTGTTGTTGGTTTGGTTGTCGCGCACCCCGCCCACTAAAAAAGGCCTGTGTTTTGGTTTGAGTGGCATCATTGGTGGTGCGATGGGCAATGTCATTGACCGCATTGTTTACGGACATGTTATTGATTTTATTGATATTTATTACCAATCATGGCACTGGCCCGCCTTCAATCTTGCCGACAGTGCCATCACCTTTGGCGTGGTCTTTTTATTGATTGACAGCTTGGGCAAACAAGAACCTTCTGATTAAAAGTTTTATGACGACAGCCCCTAGACATTTCAAATGGACGAGCTTAAAAGCAGTTAAATGAATATTGCACTTCATTTTTTATTTTGCTAAAATACGCGGCTTTCTTCGGGCTTAACCTGTAAAGATAACAAGAATTTGCCATCAGGCAAAGTTCTGTAACAGTTTGGATTCATATTGATATTGCAATGAGGTCAGCCCTCCCTTGCATTTTAAGGAGTTGTTATTGTGGCAAAGGAAAAGTTTGAGCGCAAAAAGCCCCACGTGAATGTGGGAACAATCGG
>DYSU01000057.1 GCA_020726335.1 Thiomargarita sp.
GTTCATCGCCTGACGGATGACCCAAAGCATCATTGATTTGTTTAAAACGGTCTAAATCCAGCGACAACACCGCCACTTGTGTTTCATCACGCCGCGCCCGCTCTAAGGCATGACGACAATTGGCATGGAAAAACCAGCGGTTGGGCAAAGCGGTGAGCAAATCATAATGGGCGAGATGATAAATGCGGTCGGCGGCAAATTTTTGTTCGCTGATGTCGCTGAACGTGGCGTTGTAATGGGCGATCTGCCCGTGTTCGTTGCGCACTGCCACGATGCTTTGCCATGCGGGAAACACTTCGCCATTTTTGCGCCGATTCCAGATTTCACCTTCCCAACAGCCTGTGGTTTTGAGAATATGCCACATTTTTTGGTAAAAAAAGCGGTCGTGGTGGGCAGATTTTAAAACATTGGGTTTTTTGCCCACCGTTTCATCGGCGCGATAACCCGTGATTAAGGTGTAAGCAGGGTTGATGCGCTGAATGATGCCTTCGGCATCGGTGATGAGAATCGCATTGATATTGCTGTCAAATACGCTGGCGGCCAAGCGCAAATCGGCTTGCGTTTCAGGGATAACGCAATATTCCCGTGCCGCTAACAGCCAAGCATGGGCTTGGGAATTGGCAGGCAGGGTTTGGAGTTGTAATTTAAGAATCCGTTGTTGGAAGGGCAGTTGATGATGTAAGATTTCACCGCGAAAAATCCTTGCCAGCCAATCGCTTGGCAACCATGAAAACAAGGGATGCTCTACAGTGTGCATGGGTTTATGCAACAGAGCGGGCGACATCTGCAACCATTGCTCAGCCAATGGGTTGCAGTCGCTAATTTGTCCTTGCTCATCGCCAAGGATGATGGCAACAGGGAGTTGGGCTAAAAGCGGGTCAAAATTTTGCGCGAGCATAGGATTTAGACACTATTGAAATGTCGCATTGTAAAACGCTTGGGACGTGAAGACAATCAGCCATTGTATTTTTGATAGAGGCGCGGAATATCGCACGCTTTGCAAAATTCAATGCCTTGTTGTCGACACCCATGCAGGATGTCACTCAAATCATCCAAAAATTGATGCACTTCTTTTTGATTTTGCGGATAAGGCGAGGCTTGGGGAATCACTTCCATGGAATGAAACATCATGTTCAACACAATCAGCGGTTGATGGGCATAGTGCTTCAAATGGTAGTTCACCACTTTTTGCATTTGGCTGACCGACGAAAACCACGGCCTAAACCATTGCGGCCCCCGCATATAGCGTTTTTTCATGCTGACAGGCACTTCCAACAACGGTCGTTTTTCGCCTTGGGTCAAAAAATTTTGATCATGCGGGTAATACGGTTGCTCCAGCGCGTGGCGATAGTCTACTTGGCCTCTGGGTTCTTTCCACAACAGATGCGGGGTTACACTGCAATCGACGGTGTAACCCAAAGCTTCTAAACTGCGGAAGGTGTTATTGCCCGCGCCAAAACGACCCGCACGGAAACTGCGTGGTTGATAACCAAACTGTTCCACAAACAGTTGCGTCAAGCGTTGTAGTTTTTGTCGTTCAATATCAGGCGGATAAAAACATTGGAATTCAGAACATTCTACGCCTGCATAATCGGCGTATTTTTTTTCAGGTTGGATAAAAGCCGCGTGCAGATGGGTGCCTAATTCATGAATGCCGTCAATGGCTTGCAAAGTGGCGACACAGGCAGGGTTTTCCATCACTTCCACTGTCAATAAATAGGTTGGTATAGCACTTGCCTGATTGAACACAGGTTGTAAATACGACCCAATACCTTGGGTAATCGAATGGAAAGTCAATGGATTAGAGCGCGCCCATGAAGGACTGTGGTCACATTCGGTATCAATGGTGATGCTTAAAATTACTTTTTCAGGTGTCATTGTATTTCTATCCATGAAGTTATCAGGTATTTCACCATTCTTCAGCAAAAATTAAACCATTAGAATAACTATGAAACAACAAACTCAAATTAACATTGGTATCATTGGCTTAGGCTATGTTGGTCTGCCGTTGGCGATTGAATTTGCCAAACATTTCCCTGTGGTTGGGTTTGATTTAAATTCAATACGCATCAAACAGTTACAACAAGGACACGATTTAACTTTAGAAGTCAGCCATGAAGAATTATCCCAAGCACAGCAGATTGAATACACCACCGATGCTGCGCAGTTAAAAAAGTGCAATCATTACATCGTCACCGTTCCCACGCCCGTTGACCGCTATAACCGACCTGATTTAAGCCCGCTGGAAAAAGCCAGCACCACCGTGGGCCGTTGTCTCAAACCCAACGACATTGTGATTTATGAATCAACGGTTTACCCCTGTGCAACTGAAGAAGTGTGCGTGCCGATTTTGGCGCAACAATCGGGTTTAACGTTTAACCGCGATTTTTTTGTCGGCTACAGCCCCGAACGCATCAACCCCGGCGACAAACACCACCGTTTGCCCACGATTGTCAAAATCACCTCAGGTTCTACCCCAGAGACAGCGGACAAAGTGGACGCACTGTATCGAACCATCATCACTGCAGGTACGCACAAAGCCAGCAGCATCAAAGTGGCTGAAGCGGCCAAAGTGATTGAAAACACCCAGCGCGATGTCAACATCGCATTGATCAATGAATTGGCTTTGATTTTCAATCGCTTAAGCATTAACACCGATGAAGTATTGGCTGCCGCAGGCAGTAAATGGAATTTTTTGCCCTTCAAACCGGGTTTGGTGGGCGGCCACTGCATCGGCGTAGACCCCTATTATTTGACCCACAAAGCCCAATCGTTGGGCTATCACCCTGAAATCGTGTTGGCAGGCCGACGAATTAATGACGGTATGGGCGTGTACATCGCCCATGAAACGGTGAAATTGATGGTTAAAAACCATTTATGCGTGGCCGATGCCCGTGTGCTGGTGTTGGGTTTGACCTTCAAAGAAAATTGCCCCGATTTACGCAACACCAAAGTGATTGATATTATTAAAGAACTTAAAACCTATGGCACGCAAGTCGATGTATTTGACCCCTGGGTGGATTTGGCTGAAGTGGAGCAAACCCATATGACCGCTTTGCCGCATTGGCCGACGACCCAACGCTATGCGGCGGTGATTGTCGCTGTCGCGCACCAGCAGTTTATTGACATCGGTTTTGAACAAATTCATCAACTATTACAAGAAGATGGCATCATTTACGATGTCAAATCAATGTTTGCGCCTGACCAAGCAGATGGCCGTTTGTGATGAAAGTTTTTCACATCATCGACCGTTTGCCGCCCGATGGGGCTGAGCGGTTGCTTGTGGACGTGTTAAAAAATCGTTCAAAAACAATTGAATATCAAGTGATTTGTTTGGTATCAGGCGGCGAACTGGCCAATGACCTTCATCACATGGGCATTGGTCTGAAAATTTTTGCCAAAAAACGCGGTTTGGATTTCAAACTGTTGTGGTCTTTGACCCGCTATTTGCGACAACAAAAGCCCGATGTGGTGCATACCCATTTATTCACCGCCGACAGTTGGGGGCGGCTGGCGGCGCGGTTGGCAAGCGTGCCAAAAATTTTCAGCACCGCGCACAGCGTCAATGCGTGGAAAAAAGGCTATCACCATAAAATGGATAAGCTGTTCAGTTTATTCAGCGATAAAATCATCGCTTGCGCCCCTGTGGTTGCGCAATCACTGCAAACAGACAGCCACATCCATCCCGACAAAATCATCACCATCAGCAATGGCATTGATTTACAACGTTTTTCCAATGTGCAACCGGTGGATTTAAGCCCTTGGCATCCCTCGAAAAAAACGGTGACACTGGCCATCATTGGGCGTTTGCATCCTGCCAAAGGTCAGTTGGCGGTGTTGCCAATGATGCAAGCCTACCAAAACATGGGGTTGGATTTTCATTTGCTGTTGGTCGGTGAAGGCGCGCTTGCTTCGCAAATCAGTGCGGAAATTGAACGCTTAAATTTGAAAAAACACGTCAGTTTATTGGGACAACGCGCTGATGTGCCGCAACTGCTGGCCGCGATTGATGTTTTATTGATGCCATCGCAATGGGAAGGTTTGCCCATGGCCTTGCTGGAAGCGATGGCGATGGGCAAAGCGGTGGTGGCCTATGCCGTTGGCGGCATTGCGGACGTGATTCAAGACAATCAAAATGGTTTTTTAGTGGCCGCTCAAGACCAACAGGGTTTGACGCAAAAAACCCACCGTTTGCTGGTGGATGCGGGTTTGCGCCACCGTTTGGGCGCGGCGGCTAAAACCACTGTGCTGGAAAATTACAATGCCGCGCAAGTGGCCAAACAATATGAGGCTTTGTATGGCTAATATTGTTTGATTTTAATCGGATAATCAGGCCAGCGTTGTTTTAAAACCTGGGCTTGGGTTTGGGCTTGTGCCAAGTTGTCATAAACCGTGCCTTGGTTTACACCACGCCAACCGCCGCCTGATTCATCTGACCATTCTGAAGGGGTTTCAAACAACAGACAAATTCTAAACCCTGATTTTTGTTCAGGTTTTTTGTTCATTTCCGCCAGTTCATGTTCCAAACTTAAATCAACATCGGCCACCATGCCATGGGGTTGTTGGTTTCTTTGGCGAATCGCTTCACGGTCACCTTGGCGAATCAAGATTTTTTCCGCTTCTAATTTAATGTCTTCAACTTTTTGTTGTTTTTCTTGCAGTTGCGCATTTTGCGCCATCTTCTGCAATTCTTGCTCTAAAGCGGAAACTTCAGCCAAATCATATAAAGATTGTAAATCTTTCAAATCAAAATGTTGGCGCGCTTGTTCTTGTTCCAATTTGCGAATCTGTTTTTTTAAATCATCAATAATGCTCATGTTCAATCTACCCGAACGACTCTGAATCCTAGGTTTTTGCTTTGGGTTTTTATACTGTATTTTTTGCGCACGGCCAAGTCCAAATCGGCGGGATAACTGTCATATGCACTGCCACGCACCCTGTGTTTTTGACACGCCCCTTCCCTGTTTGCGCCGTGGGGAGGAGAGGGGAATGTGGGATGATAACACGTTATTGTCCATTCCATCACATTGCCGACCATGTCATATAAACCAAAATCATTGCGATAAAATTGGCCCACAGGCGCGGTGCTTTTATTGTCCCACTCACTGCCGCACACCGCACAAACGGCCAGATTGGGCTTTAATTCATCGCCCCAACCATACGCACTGTCATTGCCTGCACGGGCGGCATATTCCCATTCACGTTCACTGGGCAGACGGTATTGATGCCCTGTTTCTATGGATAACCATTCGGTATAGGCCACAGCCTCTGGCCAACTGACATTGATAACGGGGCGATCTTCACGTCCCCAACCTGCATCTGACGGCAAGGTTTTGCCTTGGCCGATGGCAAAAACACGGTATTGGTTAAAAGTGATTTCCGTTTGGCTGATGGCGAATGCAGGCAACGACGCTTTAAATTGTGGTTTTACATCTTGCAATGGAGAATGCGCCGCCGCACCCATCATAAACGAGCCTTCAGGCAAAGCCAACATCAAAGGCCCTCGTTGACCGTTGTGCAAAGAATCACTGAAAGTATAAATTTTATTTGATGGCTTGACCGCCGTTGCTGTTTTGGGGGTTTTTACAGGCGCATCCACAGGTTGAACAACCGCTGGCGTGGTGGGTCGCTTGGCTTTTTGCCATTGTTTTCCCAAGGGGGTGAAAAAAAAGCCCACCGCCAGCAACACCACTAAAATCAACAAGCCAATAAATGTACCCATTAAAAACACATGATGGGGTTTGCGTGGCCGCAATTGGTATTTTTCATCTTCAATTTGTTTTTCGGTCATGGCTTTGGCCGCATCGCGTTGGGTGCGCAATAAAGCGGCCTCTTGCTCTGAATGCAAACGCAAAATTTCCAGTTCTTCCAACAAGGCACGTTGTTGATTTTCTTTGGCTTCAATCAAGGAGGTTAAACTTTTCTTCAGTTGTTCATCATTGGCATGTCTTTGTTTTTGATTGTCTTTCGCCTGTGTCGAACGTGCCAAAGCCCATTCATATTTGATTTTAGCTTCGGTCAATTGATTGATTTGTTCGCGTGAATGACGTTGGTGTTGTTCCACATTGGCGATTCTTGAGGCCAACAAACGGATGTTTTCAGGGCTTAAGTTGGTTTTGCCTGTCAATTGCAAGGTGTTGATTTCAGCGATGAGTTGATTGACTTTTTCTGTTTGTTTGTCGCTTTGTTTCTCATTGACAGGTTTGGCTTTTTTAACCGCACTCACAACAGGTTTTTTACTGTTGAATTGATCTCGAATCATTTCCGCGTGTTTGATTTGTTGTTGGTATTCGGCGCGTTTTTGTTTAATATTGTCTGCCAATTCCTTTTTTAATGGCTGTTGTTGGCTGTTGCTCTGGACTTTCTCATAAAGTTGGTATTGTTCTGACAACGATTTGATTTGGTCGCGCAATTTTTCTTTGTTTTGGCTGATGTTACGCAATTGTAAACTGGCCAATTGTTGTGCTTGACGAATCAACTGTGCGGCTTGTTTGGCATCAGAGCAAGTTTGCGCAGTGTATTGTAATTGTTTGATTTTTTTTAAAAATGTATGGATGTCATCTTCAGCCATTGAAGCAACAACCGCAGGCGATGGCTCAACGGGCATTGGGTTTAATCCCAACTCCGCCATGAGTTTTTGCGCTTCTAATTTTGCTTGTTGTTCAATTGACACAGTGTATTATCTCTTAAATCTCAAATGAGAAGGTGAAGCTTCGGTTTGAAAGATTGTACTAAAGTTAGCCTACCATGACCAAAGTTTGATGGCAAACAACAGAAAATTTTTATTTTTGATAAAGCCGTGTTAGGCCAGAAGTTTTCAGTTGTTTGCCCAACTTAAGCGGGTCTGGGCATAAAAATCTGATTCAAACTTCATGTTTGAACCGATATAATACAAAATCCGTTCAAAACCACACCCCAATGCTTATCAAGAACCCAATACAAAGGCTTGATTATGAATAGAATAATCCGAAGTTTACTGGTTTGCCTGCTGTTTTTTGCAACAACTTTGGCCGTTGCTGATGAATTACAACATAAACAAGCCGAGAAAAAAATGGAATTGGCTTTTTCTCAATGCGAATATGCGTTGCAAGTCAGCTTGCCGCAAAGTCCTGTGTCATTGCGCGTATTGGCGCGTTATATTAAAAAATACCACAACTACCGTAAAGCGGCGTTGGCCATCAGCCCCGAATTATTAAAAAGCACGCACACCTATTCCAGCAATATTGAACGCGAACACGATGAAAAAATGCTGTTAATCCAAGACAAATCTTATGCCGAAATGGATGATTTATGTCAATCCAGCTTGGATAAAAAATTAAAACAAGCCACCGCCAGCGTCCAAAAAAAACAAAGCCTTTATCAACAGCACCATCAAGTCGATGAAACGACTCAAAACCAAGCGCGGGCTAAATTTCAAGCCAGCATCGCCATCAACCGCTATTGTGGCCGTTATATTTTACCGCCGACGATTTACACCCCAGAAAAAGTACAAAAACAATTGGACAGCGATTATCAATTTTACCAAACCGCCAAACAAAAAGCCGAAGAACTGGGCGCGGCTGTTTTACAAGAATCCTTAAACGGTTTGCTGTTCAAAGACAAAAAAAGCCAACATGTAACCCAAGACATCAAAACATGGTTTGCTTATTGTGACACGGTTTTTCCCAATTATATTGCAGCGTTAAATGCGCTTCGGTTGGTTGACCGCACTGAAGAAGTGTCTGGGTTAGATGAAAGCAATCCAACCGCTGAAACCTTGCAGGCGCAGGACATGGGTGATGCCAGCGACGTTATTCCCAGCGAAACGACCGATGCCAGCCCAACAGCGCAGACCGAAAAAGAAGCCGCCCCTGTGGATGCGTCCGTGCAAACTGCACCCACTGCGCTAACTGAACCTTCTCTTGGCGAACAAAAACCCGAAACATCAGAAATGCCCAACACCCCCGCTGATACTGAAAATACCCAAGCCGATGCTGAGCAAGATGATTATTTTCAAGCCCTGTTGGCCCAAGTTGCCCATGACAAACGCACCGTATTGGAATCCCATCAACGTGAACCAGACATCAGCAACAATGAAGACTACCCAGAAAAAGCCACTATTTGGCATTATGAAAATGATGAGGGTACCGAATGTACCACTTATCAATTCAAAGGCAATCAACTGCTTAAAAAACAAGTGAAAAAGAAAGCATGTATGTAAAGGAGTCTATCGCATTATGAATGCTGAAAACAAAGCCACCCGCATCGCTCAAATCGCCACCAGCCTTGACCCAATCTGCATTGGTCGCCCACGTCCCCATGTCGATGACGTTAAAGTCATTGGCGGTGTGGCTGACCTGCGCCAACCCATTCCCATCAAATACCAAGCGGTGCGCGAACGCTTTAAAAACGCGCAAAACAACATGTGGTTCCCCAGTGAAATTGGGATGGCAGACGACAAGCTTCAATGGAATACGGGCGCGCTGACCGAAGCCGAAATGTGGATGTTTAAACTCAATATCAGCTATTTAACCGCGTCCGACAACCTTGTGCCTGATAACTTGGTTGATACCATCTTCCCTCACATCACAGCCGTGGAATTGCGCCAATACTACCGTTGGCAATGCGCAGAGGAAGCAAACCACCTTGAAAGCTATCTATACATCTTGGAAAGCTTCGGCTTGGATGAAGGCGGACAAGGGCAGATTTTCAATATTTATCAAGAGATACCCGAACTGGCCAATAAGCTTAACTGGAATTTGAAATTTTCCAATAACTTAGCGCACTCAGAAGCCCCCATTGGCTCGCGTGAAGCTTCAAAGCTGTTGCTGGAAGATTTGATTGCATACGCCGTGTTTGAGTTTCTGTTCTTTCCCTGCAACTTCACCCAAATCTTTGCCTTGGCCAACGGCCAGAAATTGCGCCAAACAGCGCAACAATACCAATACATTTGGCGCGATGAAACCTTGCACGCTGACAATGGTATTTGGGTGATCAACCAAATCATCTACGAAAACCCCTATCTTTGGGATGATGAAATGCGCGAACGCGCATTGGCCATCATTGTTGAAGGGGTCAGAATGGAAGCGGCCTATGCCAAAGCCTCTATGCCCGATGGCGGTGTGTTTGGCTTGAGCCTAAAAAGCTATTTGAAATACAACCAAATGATGGCTGACCAGCTTTGCTTAAAGCTTGGCCTGCCTGTTTTGTATGACGTGAAAGAAAACCCCTTGCCTTGGATGAACAATTACGCGCTGAACCAAGAGGTCAACTTTTTTGAAGGGCGGGTGCGCGAATACCGCACGGGCAGTCAGTTGTTGTGGGATTGAGTGTTCACAAGACACTACCCCGTCAGACTTC
>DYSU01000058.1 GCA_020726335.1 Thiomargarita sp.
AAGATTTTTCAAGAAAAGAACGGAAAAAATTAAATACAAACAAGCTATTACCTTACTGCCCCTGACTTTCCCCCCGTATTACTAAAGGGGGGCAGCGCGGACAACGCCCCCTGTAGGGTTCGTTGTGCCTGCGCCGCCCCTACTTATCTTAAAAAAACGGAAGAAAAGTAAAAACCCACAGAAAAACAGAATAATTTAAAGAAATGTGTTGAGTGTACAATTATAGTGATAATAATCAATGCGTTATGCACTGATTATTAAGGGAAAAAAGGGAAGTTATTTGTTGGTGGAGGCGGCGGGAATCGAACCCGCGTCCACAAGTCCTCTGCCTTTGGTTCTACATGTGTAGCTGTGTCTTTAGGGTTTAGCCATTCATTTGCCGACCAGCAGGCAAACAAAGTGACGAGTTTGATTAAAGTTTAGCGTGTCTATCCCAAACAAATCTCCACGCGATCTTATGTGTTTTTGACCTCTGGATGCGCCGAAACGCCTGAGTGCATAAGCACAGACTCAGTCAGAGGATCAGCCTTAAGCGGCTAATGCGTAGTTGTCTTCGTTGGCAACTAAATTGGTTTGCAGTTGTGTTTACGAGGTGTGCTGCGCCTCGACATGCCCCTCAGGTTTTGCAACCCGTGTCGAAACCAAGTCGCCCCCTTCAAGAACCGCAAGTGTAGCACAACACTGGGATTTTGTAATGTTTTATTTATGGCGTAAAATAGGGGTTTTGGTTTGGAATGGGATGATGTAATGCAACGGATGAAGCGGTTTTTGGGTGGATTTTGCCTGTTGGTTTGGATGTCATGGGTGCAAGCGATAGAAATTCAGCATTGGCAAACCGACAAAGCGGTGCCTGTTTATTTGATTTCAACGACGGATTTGCCGATGTTGGATATACAAGTGTTGTTTGATGCAGGCAGTGTGCGCGATGGCGAACAAGCGGGTTTGGCCCGTTTAACCCAGCGTTTGAGTTTGCAAGCGGCGGGCGGTTTGTCTACCGATGCGTTGGCAGAAAAATTGGATAGTTTAGGCGCGGTTTTAAGCGGCGATGTTGATTTAGACATGACCACATTCGCTTTACGTTGTTTGAGCCAGCCAAAAATTGCCACGCCCGCATTGGATTTGTTGTTGTTGGCCTTGACCCAAGCCGATTTTTTGCTACAAGATTTTCAGCGCAAACGACAACAAATGTGGGTGAATTTGGAATATCAACAACAGCAACCTGATGCTTTGGCCAGCCGCGTATTTTTTCAGCAGTTGTATGGCGCACATCCTTATGCCCAACCAGAAAGCGGCACAACCGCTTCGATTGCCAAAATCCAATTGGCCGATGTCAAAGCGTTTTATCAACGCCATTACGTTGCGGCCAACGCCAAAATTGTGTTGGTCGGCGCGGTGGATTTAGCCCAAGCCAAAGAAATCGCACAAAAAATTGTGGCCAAACTGCCTGAAGGCGAAAAATCCCCTGCGATTGCCCAGCCTGTGGCCACCATGGCCCGTGTCAAACATCTTGAACACCCTTCCAGCCAAACCCATGTTTTAATAGGGCAATTGGCGTATGACCGTGATGACCCCGATTACTTTCCCTTGTATGTGGCCAATCATGTGTTGGGTGGCAGTGGGTTGACTTCGCGCTTGTCACAAGAAATCCGCGAAAAACGAGGATTGTCGTACAGCGTTTACAGCTATTTTGTGCCGCTCAAGCAAACGGGCTATTTTATATTGGGTTTGCAAACTGCCCATAAAAATCTGGAACAAGCCTTGAGTGTGGCTCAACAAGAATGGGCCAAATGGGTGGAAAAAGGGGTGAGTGCCGATGAATTGTTGGCCGCCAAACGAGACTTGACGGGTGGTTTTGCTTTGAAAATCGACACCAACAGTAAATTAGCCCATTATTTGGCCATGATGGCCTTTTATGATAAGCCTTTGAATTATTTGCAAACATGGACGGCTAAAATCGAAGAAGTGACTTTGGCACAAATCAATGACGCGCTCAAACGGCGTATGCACCCTGAAAACAGGCTGTTGGTTACTGTTGGCACAGCCAAAGCCACACAGTTGATCAATCAATGATTAATCAGACAAATGAGGCAAATTTTTTAAGTAATCTAAAAACGGTTGTTTCAATTCATTGTGTTTGAGAGCAAATTCTACCGTGGCTTGCAAATAGCCCAGTTTGTTGCCGCAATCGTAGCGTTTGCCCGTGAATTGATAAGCCAAAACTTGTTGTTGTTTGAGCAATGAAGCGATGGCATCGGTCAGTTGAATTTCGCCGCCCGCGCCTTTGGGAATGGTTTTCAAGTGGTTGAAAATTTCAGGGGTCAATAAATAGCGGCCAATGATGGCCAAATTCGACGGGGCTTGTTCGGGCGCGGGTTTTTCAATTACGCCTTTAATATCAAACACTTGGTCATATAAGGCTTGCGGGTCAACCACGCCATATTTATCGACTTGCCCATTTGGCACAGGTTCAACGCTGATGATGCTACACGGGTGTTTTTCATATAAATCAGTCATTTGCTTTAAACAGACGGGACTGCCATCAATCAAATCATCGGCCAAAATCACGGCAAACGGTTCATTACCGACCACAGGTTGCGCGCACAACACCGCATGACCAAGACCCAAAGCTTCAGGTTGACGAAGGTAAATACAGGAAATGCCTTGGGGTACAATCTGATGCACTAATTCCAATAAATCCAATTTGTTATGCGCCAGCAACTCATCCTCTAATGAGGTGTTTTTATCAAAATGGTCTTCAATTGCGCGCTTGTTGCTGCTGGTGACAAAAATCATTTGTTCACAACCTGCGGCCACCGCTTCTTCAACTGCGTATTGAATCAACGGCTTATCGACAATGGGCAACATTTCTTTGGGACTGGCTTTGGTGGCGGGTAAAAAACGGGTGCCTAAACCCGCAACGGGAAAAACGACTTTGCGAATGGTTTTTTTGGTCATGTTAAACAATCCAGTAAAAATTGATTGATGTCAGCGATTTCTTGCTGACAAATGGCATGTTCCATACCATATTCAAACCAACGCAGGTGTGTGTGCTGCAAATATTGTCGTGCTTTTTGCGCGCTGGCCAAGGGAATGACGCGGTCATAACGGCCATGGGCAAGGAAAACGGGCAAATGTTGTTGCACCGCTTGATAGTCTGCCGCCACCGTGTCAACCAACGGCAAATAAGTGGACAAAGCCAAAACCCCTGCCAAACGGCGGGGATAACGCAAAGCGGTGTGCAACGCAATCGCACCGCCTTGAGAAAAACCCGCCAAAACAATGCGCTCACTGGCAATGCCTGCGTCGATTTGCGTTTGAATCAAAGCCAACAGCCGTTGTTGCGATTGAGCTATGCCCTGCGCATCTTGTGGACTGTTTGCATCCACACCATAGATGTCATACCATGCGGGCATCACCATGCCGCCATTGATCGTGATGGGGCGTTTATCGGCATGGGGAAAAATGAACCGACAATAATCAGTCAGCCGTGAACTGAAAAAAGGCAACAACGGTTCAAAATCATGGCCATCCGCGCCCAAACCATGCAACCAAATCACCGCCGCTTGGGCTTGAATCTTGGCTTCAACGATGACGCTGTGCTTCATGACACGTCGGCTTGGGCTAAAATTTCGCCCGCGCCTTGCGCCAATAAATCGGCGGCCAAAATTTCGCCCAACGCTTCAGCGTCATCTTCAGAGCCGCGAATGTCACTGCGCAACACTTTTTGCCCGTCAGCCGTGCCGACCAAAGCGCGCAACCAAATTTCATTGTTTTCCAACAAGGCAAAACCTGCGATTGGCACTTGACATCCGCCTTCTAACCGTCGATTCAATGCGCGTTCAGCCAACACCCGTGTGGCGGTTTCGGCGTGGTTGAGAATATGAATAATATCATGTACTTTGCGGTCGTGACTGCGGCATTCAATACCCATCGCGCCTTGACCAATCGCGGGCAACATGTGGTCGGCATCCAATTTTTGCGTGATTCTATCGGCCAAATTCAAGCGCAACAAACCCGCTGTGGCCAAAACGATTGCGTCAAATTCACCGTCATCCAGTTTGCCCAAGCGCGTACCCACATTGCCGCGCAATGAACGGATGTGTAAATCAGGCCGTTGTGCCAGCAATTGACATTGGCGGCGCAGGCTGGCTGTGCCTACCACGGCGTTTCGTGGCAATTCAGCCAAATGGCTGTAATGATTGGACACAAACGCATCAAACGGTTCTTCCCGTTCCATAATAACCGCTAAATGCAAGCCTTCGGGCAACTCAACAGGCACGTCTTTCATCGAATGCACGGCAATGTCGGCGCGATCTTCCAATAAAGCTTGCTCTAACTCTTTGACAAACAAGCCTTTACCACCTATTTTAGCCAACGGTGTGTCTAAAATTTTGTCGCCTTGGGTGCTGATTTCAACCAGCTCAATTTGCAAACGGGGAATTTGCTGGATCAACCGTTGTTGTACATGTCGCGCCTGCCATAAGGCCAACGGGCTTTTGCGGGTGGTAATCCGCAATTGTTGTTCTGTCATGTTATCCTCTTGCTGTGCATATTTCAGATGTAAGCGGTTTGGTGCCTGATAAATTATTATTTTAATTGGTATTTAGTGGCCAAATAGGTCAAAGTTGCAACGTTGTCCACTTGCATTTTTTGCATCATGCGGGCGCGGTATTTTTCCACCGTGCGAAAGCTGATATTGAGTTCACGGGCAATGATTTTATTGGTTTTGCCGGCCACCACTTGCGTCAGTGCGTCACGCTCTCTGGGCGAGAGTAATGCAAAGCGCGCCAACACCGTTTGATAATCCTGCTGTTGTTGTTTCTGTTGTTGTTGCTGAGACAATGCTTTTGAAATAACTGCATTAACTTCTTGTTGTTTCAGAGGTTTTTCTATAAACTCAAACACGCCTGTACGCATCACATCCAATAACATGGGTACATCGGCATGGCCTGTCATCACGATGACAGGGACATCAACTTGTTGTTCTTTAAGGATTTTAAGAAATTGCAACCCATTCATTTCAGGCATGTAAAAATCGGTGATGATGCAACAGGGCTTGTTGTGCGTGAACGTGTTGGGAAGCTGGGATAAAAAAAGCGCGGGATTGCTGAAGGAGAAAAAAGTTAAATCCATTTTTTTCGCCCATTTGGCCATAAAAAAATGAACACTTTCATCATCATCCACACAATATATAATTGCTTTTTCTTCCATTATTTAAGACAAGTGGAATTGCGTTTATAAAAACAAAAGCCCCACAGTCGGGTGGACGGTGAGGCTTGGAAATCGTGGTGCCGGCAGAAAGAATCGAACTCTCGACCTTCGCATTACAAGTGCGCTGCTCTACCAGCTGAGCTATGCCGGCGAAAGAACGAAGCGCATTATGCCCAGCCCACGGGGGTTTGTCAAGCGGATATTTTCATTGACAAGCTTTACTGAAATAAACATAATGCACCGTTTCATTTTTAGAATCAGACTTTTTTAGGGAGTATTTACTGTGGCCAACAGCCCCCAAGCTAAGAAACGTGCGCGTCAAGCCGAACAACACCGCCAACACAACACCAGCTTGCGTTCTCGTTTTCGCACTTATGTAAAAAAGGTTGTTTATGCCATTGATGGTGGGGATAAAACAGCCGCTGAAGCCGCTTATAAAAATGCTGTGCCTGTGATTGACAGCACTTGTAGCAAAGGTTTAATTCACAAAAATAAAGCCGCACGGCATAAAAGCCGTTTGAATGCCCGCATTAAAGCCATGGCTTAATGGTTGTCCCCGTCTCGCACGGGGTTTTGTTTTCCTGCCTCTCTCGCTTCACCCGTCTTTTTGCCCTTTCTCTTAAGAAAAGAGGTGGTTGTTTTTAACCCCCCAAGCCTGCTAGTATTGCACATTAAAAAAACCGTACCACAGGCCAAGTTTCTCCTGTTGTTTGTGAGCTGGAATGTGGTTGTAAATTGACGGTATAGGCAATAATCATTCAAACAGCCATCAACATCTACATCACGACGCATTAGGAACAGCCATGTCTGAAATTCGCAACTATACCTTGAACTTTGGCCCTCAGCATCCCGCCGCACACGGTGTGTTGCGTTTGATTCTGGAAATGGATGGTGAAGTGATTGAACGCGCTGACCCGCACATTGGTTTGCTTCATCGCGCCACTGAAAAATTGGCCGAACACAAAACCTTTAATCAAGCCCTGCCGTATATGGACAGATTGGATTATGTATCAATGATGTGCAACGAACACGCTTATGTGATGGCGATTGAAAAAATGCTGGGCATACAAGTGCCGATACGCGCCCAATACATTCGCGTGTTGTTCGACGAAATCACCCGCATTCTCAACCACTTAATGTGGATTGGCACCCATGGTTTGGATGTGGGCGCGATGACCTTGTTTTTATATGCGTTTCGTGAGCGTGAAGATTTAATGGACTGTTATGAAGCCGTGTCAGGGGCGCGAATGCACGCCGCTTATTACCGCGTTGGCGGGGTTTACCGCGATTTGCCTGATTCCATGCCACACTACAAACCCTCTCAATGGCACAACGCCCAACAAGTCAAAGAAAACAACGCCAACCGCCAAGGTTCGTTATTGGATTTTATCGACGACTTTTGCCGCCGTTTTCCCACCTATGTCGATGAATATGAAACTTTATTAACCGACAACCGCATTTGGAAACAACGGCTGGTTGGCATCGGTGTGGTATCCCCCGAGCGCGCTCAACAACTGGGCTTCACCGGCCCCATGCTACGCGGTTCTGGGATTGCATGGGATTTGCGCAAAAAACAACCCTATGAAGTCTATGCGGATATGGATTTTGACATTCCCATCGGCAAAAACGGCGATTCCTATGACCGCTATTTGGTGCGCATGGCCGAAATGCGCGAATCATGCAAAATCATGAAGCAATGTGTGGACTGGCTCAAAGTCAATAACGGCGCGGTGATGGTGGATGATTTGAAAGTTGCGCCGCCAAAACGCCAAGCCGTCAAAGAAGACATGGAAGCCTTGATTCACCATTTTAAATTGTTCACCGAAGGCTATTGTGTACCAGAGAGCGAATTTTATGCGGCAGTGGAACATCCCAAAGGCGAATTTGGCATTTATTTGGTTTCCGATGGCGCAAACAAACCCTATAGGCTGAAAATTCGCGCCCCCGGTTTTGCCCACTTGGCGGCGATGGACGAAATGACCCGAGGCCATATGCTGTCCGATGTGGTGACGGTAATTGGTACGCAAGACATTGTTTTTGGTGAAATTGACCGATAAGGTATTCAATATGACACATAAAACCTCTTCCCTTATTTCCGATGAATCCAAGGCCGATATCGACCGTTGGCTACAAAAATATCCCGCTGATAAAAAACAATCGGCAGTAATGGCCGCGTTGCGCATCGTCCAAGATCAAAACGGCGGCTGGTTGACCCCCGCGTTGATCGAAGCGGTGGCCGCTTATTTGGATATGGAGCCGATTGCCGTTTACGAAGTGGCCAGCTTTTACAGCATGTACGAACATAAACCCGTGGGCAAACACCACATCAAAGTGTGTACCAATATTTCCTGCCTGTTGCGCGGCTCTGATGCTGTGATGGCACACTTGGAGAAACAACTGGGCATCAAAAAAGGCCAAGTCACCGAAGATGGCTTGTTCAGTATCAAAGAAGTGGAATGTTTGGGGGCCTGCGTCAACGCGCCGATGATGCAAATTGGCCGTGATTATCACGAAGATTTAAGCCCTGAAAAAATCGATGAAATTCTAGCGAGGTTAAAATAATGGCCAATCAAGTCTGTTTCAAATTCAAACAACACAACCAAGCCGAATCATGGACATTGGCCGCCTACCAAGCCTTGGGTGGCTATAAAGTCATCAAAAAAATCCTCAACGAAAAAATTGCCCCTGAAACCCTTATTGCCGAACTCAAAACATCCGCTTTACGCGGACGCGGCGGTGCAGGCTTTTCCACAGGACTCAAATGGAGTTTCATGTTACCGCGTGACGAAGCGGCACGAGAACGCATGAAAGGCGTGCAAAAATACATCGTCTGCAACTCCGACGAAGGTGAACCCGGCACTTGCAAAGACCGCGACATTTTACGCTACAACCCCCACGCTTTAATCGAAGGCATGATGATCGCAGGCTACACCATCGGCGCAAGCAAAGGCTACAACTACATCCGTGGTGAATTTTGGCAACCTTATCAACGCTTTGAAACCGCCATCGCTGAAGCCTACAAGGCGGGCTTGCTGGGTGAAAACATTCTCAACACAGGATTTGATTTTGATCTCTACACCCACTTGGGCGCGGGGGCATACATCTGCGGCGAAGAAACCGCTTTGCTTGAATCCATTGAAGGCAAAAAAGGCCAACCCCGCTTCAAACCGCCTTTCCCCGCCAGCTACGGTTTATACGGCCAACCCACCACCATCAACAACACCGAAACCTTGTCTTCCGTACCCAGCATTTTAGCCAACAGCGGCGAATGGTTTCTCAATTTAGGCAAACCCAACAACGGCGGGGAAAAACTGTTTTCCGTCTCAGGCCATGTAGAAAGACCCGCCAACTATGAAATCCCCATGGGAACCCCGTTTGCCGACCTGCTCAACATGGCAGGCGGCGTATGGCAAGGGCGCAAACTCAAAGCGGTGATTCCGGGCGGCTCGTCCACGCCTGTACTCAAAGCCGAAATCGCCATGAAAATGAACATGGATTACGATTCCATTGCCGCCGCAGGCTCGATGCTGGGCGCAGGCTCCGTGATTATCATGGACGACTCCACCGACATGGTCAAAACCCTTGCCCGTTTGGCGCACTTCTATTATGACGAATCTTGCGGCCAATGCACCCCTTGTCGTGAAGGCACAGGTTGGTTGACCCGTATTTTACACCGTATTTTACATGGCGAAGGCCGCCCTGAAGATTTGGAATTATTGGACAATGTGTCCAACCAAATCATGGGCAACACCATCTGCGCTTTAGGCGATGCCGCCGCCATGCCCGTGATCAGCTTTATCAAGAATTTTCGTGAGGAATTTCAATATTATATTGAACATGGGCGCAGTATGGTTGGGTAAAATTTATGAAAATGCCAAAAGAAATAAGAGAAGCAATAGAAGCACGAAAGAAATATAAAACAATACCTCAGCCAGGTAGCCAGGTAGGTCGGGTTAACCCCAAGGCGTAACCCGACTTT
>DYSU01000059.1 GCA_020726335.1 Thiomargarita sp.
TTGCGGCTAAACCACGCACACTTGATTGCCGCCATTGGTTTGTGCCGTTTTTAGGGCTTGTGCCGCCTGCTCTAAAAACTCAATTTCATAAATTTCTTCCTGCCATTGTGCCACACCAATGCTGACAGTCAAGTTAAAATTGGCTTGCTTTTCATCAGGGAAAATATTTTTTTGAATCAATTGGTGCAAACGTTGGGTGACGGTGCTTGCGCCATTGCGTTCAGTTTCAATCAACGCCGCACAAAAAACGCCCGTGCCATGATAACAAATCATGTCCACATCGCGTAAGGTGGTTTTAATGAGGGCGGCCAAGATTTTTATATATTGATTCAATAGCTTATTTTCATGTCGTTGTAATTTAACATAATTATCAATCCCCAATATCAAAACAGACAGCGGTGCGCCTGTACGACTGCAACGGCTGATTTCTTGTTCAAGATATTGATTAAAATAACGTTTATTATACAACGTGGTCTGTGCATCGTACCAAACCAAGTCATTGATTTTGCTTTTTAATAAAGAAATTTGTTGATGCTGTTGATGGGTTTTATCTTCCAACAAACGGGTGGTTCTGAAAATCAAATAATACAGCACCGCATTGGTAAAGACAAAACCGATAAAAATCAATACCCAAGCAAAGTATTGCTGTTGCCAAAATTCCTGCACCCAAACGCTCACATCTTTGGCTGCCACCCATAAAGCAGGCGCGTCGGTTTGGTTAAATGGCTCTTGGAGTGCGGCCAAAGTCACCAGATAATACACGGTATTGTTTTCAATCAATGCAAAATCATTGGCCGATGGCAATGCAGGCAAGGCGGTCAGGATTTGTTGCATATCACTGCGCGAGGCCTGTTGCAACACATGCACAGACAAGATGGGTATGTTTGCGTCACGTTGTACAATGCCAATGGATTGTCGCGCCGTTTTGTGCAATAAAATGGCAAAACCACTGCCGTACAGTTTGTCTAAACGGTGCAACAAGGGTTCAAAACTGCTGCCGATACGCAAAATGGGCTGGTTGTTTTTATCCTTATGCTCATCATAAGGCAAGGGCCATTGTGCCGATAAACCGATGTGTTCATGACGCAAATCAACAAAAATGTCTGCTTTGCCGTTGCCTGCGTAATAAAGCTTAATAAAATCAATAAATTCAGGGCGATAATCAAAAAGTGGGCTGAAATCATCCCAATTGAGCTGAATATATTCCAAAATAGGTTTTTGGGATAAATTGACATAAGCCAAACGTTGCATCAACACATTGTCATGGCGCAATAAATGGGCAAGCTTGAGTAAGTCGCTTTGTACATTGTTTTGATTTAAATAATAACCATTTTGTAATTCAATAGCTTGCGTTTTTAGATGGGATTGCAACAATTGATGGCTATGAGCATAATGCAGCCATAAAACCAAACAGGCTGTGAGCAAAATGAAGCTATTTAGGCTAAAAAACAAAGACTTGCGTGATATGGGCATGAAGTGACAATTCGCAGTCGGACGATACGTCGATATTTTGCCACGGCAAAAGGGCAAAAATTCATTGATTCGCCGCTTCAATCGTGAATAACAAGATGCTGTGTCATCAACAGATTGAATTTTAACAGGATTAAGTGAATACAAAGGGGACTGCAACGGCCAAACATAACGCTGGCACAGCCATTGCTTATAGCTAAAGCAGCCATAACTTGATACTCCTACCTGTTGGGTTATGGTTAGATGCCTTGAGTGTTGGGCTCACTTAAGGCATCGATTCTTCTTTCTCCTCTTGAGATATTTTTGTCTGAACACCGCAGATAACCTAAAGTGCAAACATGGAGGTTTTTCATCTGCGGTTTCTTTTTTGAGCGAATTATCCGTTACCCTCTGCGATAAATCAAGTCATTGAATTAAACCCTGCGCCTTTTTATTTTGCAAACGGGGGTTGCTGTATTTTTTGTTTAAAATCAAAGAATTAAATTTAAACTCTCTAACCAATTGATTCACGACAATTTTATATGGTTAAATGGTTTTTGCGTTAATTTTGATAATCCTCAACCATTGACCATAAAACGAGAATTGCATGTGCATTTTATTGGCCTCATCCAGCGCAAAACCTGTCAGCATTCAGCCTTATCTGGCTGAATTGGCGCGTTGTGGCGGCTTACTGGACAAACACAAAGATGGCTGGGGTATGGCAATTTATTGTGACCGCGATTTACAACTTTGGCGAGAAACTCAAGCGGCTTATCAAAGCTGTTGTTTGCCTTTATTGCAAAGCCAACGCTATAAACTGTTGTTGTCGCATATCCGTTTAGCCACTCAAGGCGTGATTCATTTGGCCAACACCCAACCGTTTGTCCGCGAATTAGCAGGTCGAATGCACAGCTTTATCCACAACGGTGATTTAACTCAAATTCAACAACATCCATTGGGAAAGCGTTTTATACCGATTGGCAACAGCGATTCAGAACATGCGTTTTGCCTGTTGTTGAACCGCTTAGAACCTGTGTGGCACAAAAAACCATCCCTCAAACAACGCCATCAAATCATTCAAAATTTTGCGCAACAAATGGCACAATTAGGGCCTGCCAATTTCGTTTACAGCGACAGCCATGTGATGTTCGTGTTCAGTGACAAACGCAGCCAAAAAAATCGCACAGGCTATCATTCGCCGGGCGTGCATTATCTGCAAAAACAACAAGGTAAACACAACCATTGCCTGTTTTGTAGCATACCACTCAGCCAAGAAGCATGGCAACCGTTGCCTGCTGGCACATTATTGGCGGTTAAAAATGGAAAAATCAAAGCCTTATGAGACGACCCAACCACCAAATGCCTGCTTTCAGTATTTCCGCCTTGGATTTATTCGCCTCGGCCTTAGGCACTTTTGTGTTGCTCACCATTTTGTTATTTCCCTATTATATTCAACATTTTACCACTCAAGACCGCGTGGCTGAACTCAAACAACAACTGGCCGACAAAGACCACAATTTGACCCGCCAAAACCAACAACTAGACCAATTGCAACAAAATCTGGCACAATACCAAAATCAACACCAGCAATTGCAAAAATTGCAAACGGCGTTAAAACAAGCGCAACAACAGCCCAAACCCGTGGTCATGGATAACAGCCTAAAATATCAACAAAAATTAAGCCAATGCCAACAACAGCGGCAACAGTGTGAAGCCAAGCTCAGCCAAACCTTTTTGACTGTGGTGATGAAATGGCAAACTGAACGCCAAGATGTTGATTTACATGTTAAAGACCCCGGTGGCTCTGTCTTTTTTTATAAAAAACACAACCGTGGCGGGGTGCATTTTGCTTCGCCTGCGGAATTGAGTGTTGACAGCGTCAAAGGGCCGGGGATTGAAATTTGGGAACACCCCAATGCCACAGCGGGGCGTTATCACGTATATGCCAATTTATATGACCGTGTGGGCAATGCGGACAACCCTGTGATAAAAAGCACGTTGTATTATCGCGGCGGTTCCCAACAATTGCCCACCGTGCGCTTGACTGCTGAAGAACAGTTGCATTTAATTGCCACCTTTTACGTCCACAACAATGGCAAAGTGAGTTTAGAATGATGTCCCAAACCGCTCAATTAGGCGCATTATTGCAACAACAAAACGCCTGCTTAACCTCTGCCGAATCGTGTACAGGCGGCTGGATTGCCCAAACAATCACCTCGGTGACGGGCAGTTCACGCTGGTTTGACCGTGGTTTTGTCACCTATTCCAACGCGGCCAAACAACAAATGCTGGGCGTAAAAACCGAAACTTTACAACAATTTGGCGCAGTCAGCGAACAAACCGTGCGCGAAATGGCCATAGGCGCACTCAAGCGCAGCGAAGCCCACATCAGCCTTGCGGTCAGCGGCATTGCAGGCCCTGACGGTGGTACGGTTGACAAACCCGTTGGCACAGTGTGGTTCGCATGGGCGTTTGCCCCACAACGCTGTGACAGCGTTAAACAACAGTTTGCGGGCGATAGACAAGCCATACGCCAACAAGCCGTTGAATTTGCCTTGAATTATTTAATTAAAAAACTACAAGCAACCCCAGTTGAATAACCGCTATACTTTAATCATCATCGGCGCAGGGCCTGCGGGTTTAAGTGCCGCCAGCCGTGCGGCTGAAAACGGTGTGTCTTATTTGCTGTTGGAAGCGGCCAGCCAGCCGCTGAACACGTTATTCCATTACCCCAAAGGCAAACAGGTGATGGATGAACCCGCCATTTTACCCTTGCGCGCTGATTTGCCGTTCATCGCCTCATCGCGGGAAGAAATCATCGCCAGTTGGTTGCGCCAGATTAAAATTCGCAAAATCAATCTCTTATGCAATCAAACGGTTGTGAGCATCACGGGCAAATTGGGTGATTTTCAACTCAACACCCAAGACGGTTTACAGTTTTTTGCCGAAAAAATCATTTTTGCACTGGGAACGCAAGGGAATTTACGCCATCTGCCGATCAGAGGTGGCCAACTGCCGTTGGTAGACTACCAATTGCCCGATGCCAAAGCCTATCAAAATGAAACCATTGTGGTGGTGGGGGCGGGTGATTCCGCGATTGAAGACGCACTGGCTTTGGCTGAACAAAACCAAGTGATTATCATCAACCGCCGTGAAGAATTTAACCGCGCCAATCCCAGCAATTTGGCCGCTGTGTTGCAAGCGATTGAAAACGAAGAAATTGAGTGCTATTACAGCACTACGGCTGAAAAAATCCAAAATACGCCCGAAGCGGACAAGCCGTTGTTATTTCAAGTCAAAACGCCCGCAGGCCCTGCCAACATCACATGCAACAGGGTGATTGCCCGTTTGGGTGCGGTTTTGCCCCGCCATTTTTTGCACGCTTGTGGCATTCAATTTCGCAGTTTGGAAGCCAATGCCTTGCCCGCCATCAATGAACATTATGAAAGCTCGGTGGCGGGGATTTACATCATCGGCGCGCTCAGCGGTTATCCTTTGATCAAACAAGCCCTTAATCAAGGTTATGAAGTGGTGGAACATGTGCTTGGCCATCCGATTAAACCGGCCGACGAAAGCTTGTTGCGCGAAAAATTCAACGTATTGCCCGTGTTTCATTCGGTCACAGGGGTGTTGCGTTTGGTCAAAAGTGTCACCCCACTGTTTGCCCGCTTAACCTTGTTGCAATTGCGTGAATTTTTACTCGACAGCCAACTTTTATCACCCGCCCCCGATGAAGTCATTTTTGAACGCGATGACTACAGCAACACGTTTTTTACTGTTTTAGCGGGCGAAGTCCATATGTCGATTAACCCCGATCAACCGCGCCAAATCGTGACTTTACGCCAAGGGCAATTTTTTGGCGAAATGAGCCTGATTTCAGGCCGACGGCGTTCCACCACGGTGTATGCGGGCGCAGGTGAACAGTGTATTTTGATTGAAACCCCGCGTTATGCGATTCTCAAACTGATTCATTCTGTCAGCCATGTGCGCGAAACCATAGACCGCGTTTTCATGTTGCGCGCCATCCAAACGCACATCGCGCCCGAAATTCCCGCGTCTGATTTGGCCGCTGTGGTGCAATCAGCGCAATTACAGCATTTATCGGCGGGCGATACCTTGTTTGCCGAAGGGGATGCAGGTGATTGTATTTATTTGATTCGTTCAGGCTCGGTTAAAGTGTTGCGTCACATCGGCGGCAATGAAATCACGCTGGCTTATCTGCCCGCAGGCCACTACATCGGCGAAGTGGGTTTGCTCAATGACATGCCGCGTGAATCAACGGTGCGCGCTGCGGTGACTTGCGAAGTCATTCGCCTAGAAGGTGACGCTTTTAAAGCCTTGCTCAGCCGTTCCCAAACATTGCGCCACCAAGTTGAAGCCAAATACCAACGTGCTTTGGCACAAAACGCAACCATGGAAAGCCGCCCACAAGCGGGTAATATCATTGCTTTTTTGGTGTCACAAGGTTTGGGTGAAGCCACAGATGTGTTGCTGATCGATGAAGCCTTGTGCATTCAGTGCAACCAATGTGAAGCCGCCTGCGCCGCCTCACACCAAGGGGCATCGCGCCTTGACCGCGAAGCAGGGCCTACGTTTGCATCAATTCATGTCCCCACATCTTGCCGTCACTGCGAACACCCACATTGCATGAAAGACTGTCCGCCCGATGCCATTTATCGCAGTAAAAACGGCGAAGTGGTCATCAGCAACAGTTGTATTGGCTGTGGCCGTTGCCAAGACAATTGCCCTTATGGCGTGATTCAAATGGCACAAACACAAACCCAAAAAAACACGCAGGCGTGGTGGTGGTGGTTGTTGTTTGGCTACCACAGGAAACCCGCCCTTGTCGAAAATCCTGAGCTGAAAGCGGTCAAATGCGACATGTGTAAAGATTTGGCGGGCGGCCCTGCTTGTGTGCGCACTTGCCCCACGGGCGCGGCTTTGCGCGTCAGCTCTGAAGAATTCATGTCATTGGTGATTTAAACGGTTCTGCCACAATGGGCTGGATAAATAGCGGTCGCCTCGGTCACACGCGATGGTGACAATGGTCGCATTTTCCACTGTTTTGGCCAGTTGCAATGCCGCATACAACGCCCCGCCTGATGACACGCCCGCAAAAATGCCTTCTTGTCGTGCCAAAGCGCGGGTGGTGGTTTCGGCCTCGTGTTGGCTGACCTCCATGATGCAATCCACCCGTGTGGGGTCAAAAATTTTGGGTAAATAAGCGGCTGGCCAGCGGCGAATACCTGCGATTTGACTGCCTTCGGTCGGTTGTACGCCGATGATTTGAATGGCAGGATTCTGTTCCTTGAAATAGCGCGAATGCCCCATAATCGTGCCTGTCGTTCCCATCGCGCTGACAAAATGGGTGATTGTGCCGCCCGTGGCGCGGTAAATTTCGGGAGCGGTGGTTTGATAATGCGCCAGCGGGTTGTCAGGATTGGAAAATTGGTCTAAAACTTTGCCTTTGCCATGGGCTTGTAAATCCAATGCGGTGTCAATCGCCCATTCCATGCCGCCGCTGGCGGGGGTTAAAATCAGGTTTGCACCATAAGCGGCCATCGCGCCGCGCCGTTCTGCGGTCATGTTGTCGGGCATGACCAAAGTCATGTGATAACCGCGAATCGCAGCGACCATTGCCAATGCAATGCCTGTGTTGCCGCTGGTGGCTTCGATCAACGTGTCGCCACGGCGAATATTGCCGCGTTCTTCGGCTTTGGAAATCATGCTAAGCGCGGGGCGGTCTTTCACCGAGCCTGCGGGGTTGTTGCCTTCGAGTTTGAGCAACAGGATGTTATTATGGGCCACGGCCAAATGTTGTAAGCGCACCAACGGAGTGTGGCCAATCTGGGTTTCAAGGGTGGGATACATCGGTTGTTCCTGTCAAAAAGCGGCATTGTCGCGTAATGCGGCCAATAAAGCGCGCATGTCATCTGGCACAGGTGCGCGCCAGCTCAACGTTTCTTGGGTTTTGGGGTGAATCAACTCCAATTGATGGGCATGCAATGCTTGGCGCGTAAAATGTCGCAGTTGTTGCATCAGTTCTTCACTGGGTTGACTGGGCAAACGCACCCGCCCACCGTAAACGCCATCGCCCACCACAGGGTGGTTTTTATACGCCATATGGACGCGAATTTGATGGGTGCGCCCTGTTTCCAATTGGACTTTTAAATAAGTGTGGGCTTTAAAACGCTCAATCACCCGATAATGGGTGATGGCGGGTTTGCCTTCGCTGACCACAGCCATTTTGGTGCGTTGACGCGGATGGCGGGCGATGGGCGCATCCACTGTGCCGCCTGCGATGATGATGCCGTTGACCAGAGCGCGATAAATGCGTTTAACGGTGCGCGCTTGCAATTGCTCAACCAAATGGTGATGGGCGGCCAAAGTGCGCGCCACCACCAACACGCCGCTGGTGTCTTTGTCCAACCGATGGACGATGCCCGCACGCGGGATTTGAGCCAAATCGGGGTCGTGGTGTAACAGCGCGTTGACCAAAGTGTGTTGTGCATTGCCTGCCCCGGGATGCACCACCAAACCCGCAGGTTTGTTGATGACCAACAAGCTGTCGTCTTGGTATAAAATGTCCAGTGCCATCGCTTCGGCTTGATGAGGCAGGTCAACCGCCATTTCGGCTTTAAGGCGAACCATTTCGCCGCCTGTGACTTTATCTTTGCCGCGCCAATGCTTGTCGTTGATCCACACCTGTTCTTGTTGAATCCACTTTTGTAAACAAGCGCGTGAATAATCGGGAAACAACAAGGGCAAAACTTGGTCTAGGCGTTTGCCTTGCATTGTTTCGGGAATTTTCGTGCTAAAATATTCCGTTGTAACCATTCCAATCTTTGAGAAAAATGATGATGAAAACCCAGCAAAAAATCGTTGCTCAATATAGCATAAAAGCCATGGCGGTTGTCGCTTTATTCCTGTTATCGGCCTGCAGTGCATTACAAGAAAGCGAAGAAGCCACCAAAGGCTGGTCAGCCAAGCAATTATACGACGAGGCCAAAGCCAATTTAGACCGTGGCGCATATGAAAGCGCGATTGAATATTATGAAATTTTAGAAGCGCGTTATCCATTAGGCACTTATGCCCAACAAGCACAATTAGACACCCTTTACGCCCATTACCGTTCAGAAGAAACCGCCTCGGCTTTGGCGGCGGCTGACCGTTTTATCAAATACAACCCGCGCCATCCTTATATCGATTATGTCTATTATTTGAAAGGCTTGGCCAATTTTAATGAAAACTTTGGTTTTTTAGAACGTTATTTGCCGCTGGATTTGGCGCAACGCGATCAAGCGGCGGCCAAACAATCGTTTGAAGATTTCAGCGAATTGGTACAACGCTTCCCCAACAGCCAATACACGCCTGACGCGCTCAAACGAATGCAATATTTGCGCGGCATGTTGGCCAAATATGAAGTGTATGTGGCCAACTATTATTTAGACCGCAAAGCCTATTTAGCCGCCGCCAACCGTGCGCAATATGTGGTCAAACACTATGACCGCACCGAATCTGTGCCTGATGCCATGGTGATTCAAGCCAAAGCCTATCAAAAAATGGGCATGAACGACTTGCTGGCCGACATCGTCAAAGTGATGCGCCTCAATTATCCACAACATACAGGTTTGGCGGAAATTGACCCTTGATAAAACAACCCCAAAACCCCGCATAACCCCTCTCAGCGGGGCAAACCCAATGAAATGAT
>DYSU01000030.1 GCA_020726335.1 Thiomargarita sp.
CAAAATATAACCGTTTATGCTCATACTGTAAATAAATGGGATGAAGTCCAGAGATTAAAAGCCAAAGGTGCTTTTGGTGTTTATACAGACTGGTTGTCAACCAGCCCTGCATCTCGTTGAATGTATTGATGCACAAGCCTTAAACGCTTTTTTAAAAAAAGGAGGGTTTTATGCAAACACAAACGGTTACATTGGTCAGGCTGTATTTAACCGAAGCAGAACAACAACTTAAACCGCTGTTGCGTTATTTGCATGAGGACAGCCATGTCAGTGGTGTAACGGTATTTCGTGCTGTCAGCGGTTTTGGTTTATCTGGTAAAATACACGAAAGCCATTTACTTGATTTGTCGCTGGATTTGCCTTTGGTGGTCGAATTTTTTGATAGGCCTGACAAAATTCAAACCTTATTACCTCAATTAAAACAGTATGTTAAACCCAATCACATGCTGTATTGGACTGCACAGCAAAGTTAATTATGTTAGATACCCAACTTTTTCGCCAATATGATTTAACCCCTTTGGCCGCTCAATTGGCCACACGCGGCTATCAACTGCCTGTGACGCAAATTCAAACCCTAGAGGCTTCGCGCAAACGCTGGCAACACAGCACCCAAACCCTGCAAGCTGCGCGCAATGCCCGTTCCAAAAGCATCGGTTTGGCCAAAGCCAAAGGCGAAGACATCCAACCGTTATTGGTCGCTGTCGCCGATTTAGGGGCGAAAGTGACCCACGCGGAAAATCAATTGGCGGATATTCAAAACCAATTGAACAACCTTGTCATGGGCATTCCCAATCTGCCCGATGAGTCTGTGCCAATTGGCCAAAACGCCGACGACAATGTTGTGGTGCGCCATTGGGGACAGCCCCGTGTTTTTGATTTTGCCCCAGCAGACCATGTTGATTTAGGGGCAAAACACCAGCACATGGATTTTGAAGTGGCGGCCAAACTGACCAGTGCGCGTTTTGTCGTTCTCAAGGGTCAACTGGCGCGTTTGCATCGGGCGTTGATTCAATTCATGCTCGACACCCACAGCCAACAACACGGCTACACTGAAGTGTATGTGCCGTATTTGGTCAATGCTGACAGCTTGCGCGGCACAGGTCAATTGCCCAAATTTGCCGCCGATTTGTTTCATATCGCAAGCCAAGATTTTTATTTGATTCCCACCGCTGAAGTGCCTGTAACCAATTTATACCGCGATTGTATTTTAGACTTGGCGGCTGTGCCTGCCAAATTCGTCGCCCATACCCCCTGTTTTCGCAGTGAAGCGGGTTCACACGGCAAAGACACCCGTGGCATGATTCGCCAACACCAATTTGAAAAAGTTGAGTTGGTGCAGTTTGTCGAACCCGACAAATCCGCCCAAGCGTTAGAGGAACTGACCGCCCATGCCGAAGCGATTTTGCAACGGCTGGATTTGCCTTATCGCGTGGTCAGCTTATGCACGGGCGATATCGGCTTTTCCTCAAGCAAAACCTATGATTTAGAAGTGTGGATTCCCGCCCAACAAAAATACCGCGAAATCTCTTCTTGCAGTAATTTCAAAGACTTCCAAGCACGGCGGATGAAAGCGCGTTACCGCCCGCTTGACAGCAAAAAACCCGCGTTATTGCACACCTTGAATGGCTCAGGTTTGGCCGTGGGACGCACCTTGGTGGCCATTATGGAAAATTATCAAGACGATGAAGGGCGCATTGCCATTCCTGCCGCATTGCAAAGCTATATGGGCAACCAAAGCCATATCATGTAAAACCCAGTTGGCGAAAAGCGGCATGGGTGGATTGAACCTGTACACTGGCAAATTCGCGGCGCACAGGATAGTGTTTGCGCAATTGATCAAAATACGTCGCAGGCTGTGGGTTTTGGCTGATTTTACGCAACGCCCCGTCGTCTCGGCGCACGTCATAACAGGCCAGCACCGCCGTTTGCGCACAGCTTAAAAAATCAGCCTGTGCAGAAAAATACAAGGCTGTCAAATCGGCAGGCGGCAAGCTGTCGCGTGCTTGCCAACAGGGTTTAAAACCAAAATGGCGACAAAACGCCTGATGCAATAATTCGGTGGCGCGGGCTTTGCCGTCCAAGCTGTAGCCTGCAATGTGCGGCGTGGCAATCGCCACTTTGGCCAACAATTTTGACGGCACAAGCGGCTCTTGTGGCCAAACATCCAAAACAGCCGTCAACGCAGGGCAATCGGTCAATCTGGCCAACAAAGCCGTGCCGTCCATGGTTGCGCCGCGCGCGGTGTTGATCAAAATGGCATCGGGGCGCACATGCGCCAAAGTCTCACGGTTGAGCAAATGCACCGTGGGATCATCGCCCGCCGTTTCCAACGGCACATGCACCGTCACGATGTCGCACTGCAACGCACTGACCAAATCCACGCCATTGAGTTCACCGCGCCGTTGTTTGGGCGGGTCGTTGACCACGCAGCGCAAACCCAAGGCCTGTGCAAGCTTCAACACCCGTGAACCCACATTGCCGCAACCGATGATGCCCATGGTTTTCTTTGTTAAATCAAAGCCTTGCTGTTGTGCCAACACACACAACGCGCTGACCACATATTCAGCGGCTGACCTTGCATTGCTGGCGGGCGCGCTGGCAAAGCCGATGTGTTGCTCTGCCAAATAGGCTTGGTCGATGTGATCCAAACCGATGGTGGCCGTGCCGACAAAACGCACGCCACTGCCTGCCAACAAGGCGGCGTTGACGGGGGTGACGGAGCGCACCAACAACACATCAGCGGTTTTGACTTGAGCGGCGGTCAGTTTGCGGCCAACAAACGTGTTCAAAGTGCCAAACGGTGCAAACGCAGCGGATACACAGGGGATGTTTTCATCGGCTAAAATTCTCATAACGCATCCAATTGGATGACCCGCGCATAATCACAAATCACGGTGTGGTGTGAAGTCAAGACGGCGATACCGCCTGCTTGGGCGTGCGCGCTGAGCATGGCTTCGACATGGGTGATGCCGCGTTTATCCAAGGCGGTGAACGGCTCATCTAAAATCCACAACGGGGTTTGGGTGGCCAACAGCCGCGCCAACGCCACCCGCCGCCGCTGGCCTGCGGATAAACTGGCGCATAACACGTCTTCAAAACCGCGCAAACCGACGTGTTCCAGCACATCAACCAACGGCGTGGCGGACGGTTGCGCGCCCAATGCCCGCGCCACGTTCAGGTTTTCAATCGGGGTCAGCTCTTCTTTGACCCCGTTGGCATGGCCGATGTAGTTGAGTTGCGCTTGAAATTCAGCGCGGTTGTGTTCGATGCCTTCGCCTTGCCAGCGCACTTCACCCGTTTCAGGTAACAGCAAGCCACATAAAATCCGCAACAAGCTGGTTTTGCCACAACCGTTGCGCCCTTCAATTTGTAATACTTGCCCTGCTTCCAAATTAAAATTGAGATTTTTGAATAACATGCGGTCGTCGCGCAGACAAGACAGATGATGTACACTGAACAAACTTTGTCCCTCTCATAAAATTTTCTGAGGTTAACCACAACAGCCGATTTGTCAATCGACTGCCATCAGCAAATGCGCGGCAACGGCTCGTCTTCCAATTCTTCTAAAATTCTTTCGCCGCCCAATTCCGTTTGTAAAACCACACATGACCCACAAACCACTTCGCCGATAATGGCCGCCGCATCGCCATGGGGCAAAGCCTGCCACAAAGCCAAGGCTTGCTCTGCCACATCAGCCGCCACCACCGCCACCACCCGCCCTTCGCAGGCCAAATAAAGCGGGTCGTAGCCCAACATGTCGCACACCGCTTGCACGGGCGGTTTAATCGGAATCGCGCTTTGTTGCAAGCGAATGCCCAAGCGCGTGGCATGGCTGATTTCGTGGCACACCGTGGCCAAGCCGCCACGGGTTGGGTCACGCATAAAACGCAGACCCCGCAATGAGCCAAGGGCTTGGGTCAAGGGCAGCACGCTGGCGCAATCGGAAGCCAAATCACCTTGCAAGCCAAATTGTTCGCGTGCCAACAGCACACAAATGCCGTGGTCGCCGACTGAACCGCTGACCAGCAGTTGATCGCCCGCTTGAATTTGGTCAAACCCCAACGACAATGCGCGGGTTTTCACCCCAAGCCCCGTGGTCGCCAAATACAGCCCGCCGCCTTGACCACGCGGCACGACTTTGGTATCGCCCGCCACCACCGCCACGCCGATTTTTTGCGCCGCCTCTGCCAAGTCAATGATAATTCGCTCTAAAACTTCAATGGACAGCCCTTCTTCGATAAACGCATTCAAGCTGAGGTACAGCGGCGTTGCGCCTGCCACGGCCAAATCGTTGGTGGTGCCGTGAACCGCCAAACTGCCGATGCTGCCGCCCGCAAATTCCAACGGTTGCACGCTGAAGCCGTCGGTGGTGAACACCAACAATTCATGCGGCCAAGGCAATGTGACCGCATCCAATGACGTATCTAATTGCTTATTATTCAAATGCTTGGCAAACAGCTCGTTGATTAATTCGCGCATATAACGGCCACCGTTGCCGTGTGCCAAACTGATGTGGGAATCTTGCATGTCAATCTCCAAAAAAACGGGCGGCATAGACCATCACTTGGCCAAAACTGATGCCTGCATCGTTGCAAGGTATTTGGGCGGGCAAAGTGACGCGAAAGCCCGCTTGTTGTAACAGCGCAACAGCGGTTTCGCTCAACAGCCGATTTTGAAACACCCCGCCCGACAAAGTGACTTCTTGAATATTGTGTTGTTGGCGTAAAATTTTTGCTTGATTTAACAACAGCTTGGCCATGCTGTGATGAAACAAACTGGCGCGTTCAGCCACACTTTGGCGGCTGTCCAACAACAGCGGTAACAGCACTGACCAATCGGCTTGCCACAAGCCCGCCGCGTTCGGGCGCACAGGCACATCCAGCGCGTTGGCACACGGTTGGCTGTGGCTTTCCAAAAGCATCGGGGCTTTGCCTTCAAAATCAGCGGTTTGCCCCAAACCCAGCAACGCGCTGGCGGCATCAAACAAACGCGCTACGCTGGTGCTGGTCACGGTGTTGAGCCTGCGTTGCCATGCCAGATGAACAACGTCATGGGGCGATACAGGGCAGTTTAAACCCAGTTCCCAACACAAGGCCGCCGCACTGCGCCACGGTTCGCGCCCCACTCGGTCGCCGCCGATCAAATGAAACGGGCGCATACTCGCCACCCGTTCCCAGCGATGGGGCTGGCCTATGAAGGTTTCACCGCCCCACAGCCTGCCATCATCGCCCAAACCCACCGCATCCCATGTGAAGGCGATGACTTTGCCCGTGGTTTGCGCTTCATAATAGGCGGCGGCGGCATGGGCATGGTGGTGCAACACCGTGGTCACAGGCAATGGCTGTTGGCGCGCCCAGCGGTGACTGCGGTAATGCGGATGGGCATCGCACAACAGATGCAAGGCTTTAACCCGATACAAGGCTTGTAAATCATGGATTGTTTGATGAAAAACCGCCAAACTGCGCGGATTGTCCATGTCTCCGATGTGCGGCGATACCACCGCCCGCTTGTCCCACGCCAACGTGACGGTGTTTTTCATTTGACTGCCCAAGGCCAACACAGGTTGCGGCAAACGATAGGGCAAGGTCAGCTCCAGCGGACTGATGCCGCGCCCCAAACGCAATGGCCGCGCTTGGCCTGCAATGGGGCGATAAACCGCGTCGTCGGCTGGGCGAACAATCGGGCGGTTGTGGTGCAAAAAGCCATCGGCCACCGCGCTGAGGCGTTGTTCCACTGCGCGGTTGTCCGTCAACACGGGTTCGCCGCTGAGATTGGCCGACGTGGCCACCACGGGCGCGGCAAACGCATTGAGCAATAAATGATGCAAAGGGCTGTAAGGCAAAAACACGCCGATTTCACGCAATCGGGGCGCGATCTGTGCCGACAGACGCACCCCATCGCGTTGGGGCAATAATA
This sequence comes from Thiomargarita sp., assembly GCA_020726335.1. Taxonomy (GTDB): domain Bacteria; phylum Pseudomonadota; class Gammaproteobacteria; order Beggiatoales; family Beggiatoaceae; genus DYSU01. Next base: position 5,917 of record DYSU01000030.1, read on the forward strand.
AAATCGGGCGTGCCGCTTGGCTTAAAAACGCACGGTCGGCTTCGGTTAAAATTACAAATTTTTCAACAACTTGACAAGGGCTGTGCGGGGGCGCAGGAAACAGCACCGCCAGCGGTTTGCTGGGGCGCGGTTTGCGTTGGCGCAGGCGTTGGATGCTGGTGTCATTGTTTGCGTCGCACAACAAATGATAACCGCCAATGCCTTTAACCGCTAAAATCTGGCCTTGACGCAAGGCGGCCACGGCATGGCTTAAAGCCAATTCATTGTTTTCTATCACTTTTCCTTTGTGAACCCAAGACAAATGCGGGCCACACACGGGGCAGGCGATGGGTTCGGCGTGAAAACGGCGGTCATGGGGGTTTTGGTATTCAGCGGCGCAATCGGGGCATAACGGGAAGCTGGCCATGCTGGTGTTGGCGCGGTCGTAGGGCAGGCGTTCAATCAAGGTGTAGCGCGGCCCGCATTGGGTGCAGTTGATGAAGGGGTAACGGTGGCGGCGGTCGGCGGGGTTGTTGAGTTCCGTCAAACAGGCCTCGCATAAAAACAAATCGACGGGAACACGGATGTCGCTGTCGCTGTTGGCTTCGCTGGCCAATATCCGAAAATCGGTAAAATTTTCTGGCAACACCGCCTGCCATGTGACGCATTGCGGTTGAGCCAATGGCGGTTTTTGGCTAAAAATCGCGGCAATAAACTGTTGTAAATCAGGGTGTTGCCCTTGGACGTGGATGGCGACCGTGCCAAGTTGGTTGCGCACCCAACCGCAGAGGTGGTTTTGCTGGGCGATTTGATAAATGAAGGGGCGAAACCCCACGCCCTGCACTTGGCCTGCCAACAGCAGTTGACACGCTTGCACTTCGGGCGGCAGGGTGAGTGTCATAGAGGGGTTTAAATCGGCCCCATGCCGATGATGTTAAAACCGCTGTCCACATGGGTGATTTCGCCCGTAATGCCGCGTGCCAAGTCGGAGCATAAAAAGGCGGCGACATTGCCGACTTCTTCAATCGTCACATTGCGGCGCAACGGCGCATTTTTTTCCACTTGCTCCAGCATCAAGCGAAAATCAGCAATGCCCGAAGCGGCCAAGGTTTTGATGGGGCCTGCGGAAATGGCGTTGACCCGAATGCCTTCAACCCCAAGGCTGTTGGCCATGTAGCGCACATTGGCTTCTAAACTGGCTTTGGCCAAGCCCATGACATTGTAATTGGGCATGGCTTTGACCGCGCCTAAATAGCTGATGGTCAATAAAGCGGCATCGCGTCCTTGCATCATTGTCCGCCCCGCTTGCGCCAAGGCGGAAAAGCTGTATGAGCTGATTTCATGGGCGGTGATAAAACCTTGTCGGGTGGCGTTTTTTAAATATGGGCCTTCTAATTCGGCGCGTGGCGCAAAAGCGACTGAATGAACAAGGCCGTCTAAACCGTCCCAATGGCCTGCCAGTTGGCTGAATAAATCTGTGATTTGGCCATCGTCGCCCACATCGCAAGGAAAGATTAAATCGCTGTTGCATTCGCTGGCCATTTTGGCCACGCGGCTTTGCAGTTTATCGTTTTGATAACTGAAGGCCAACGTTGCGCCTTCGCGGTGCATGGCTTGTGCGATGCCCCATGCGATGGAACGGTTGCTGGCCAAACCAACGATTAAAATTTTCTTGCCTGTTAAAAATCCCATAAAAAATCCTTGAAGTGAGAATGAAAAGCTAAAACTGCCAACTGGCAATGGCCATTTTAATGATATATTCGGGGTTTTCCAGTTCAATTTTTTGCGGCAACCATAGGTTATTGGTCGGCTGATAATGGAGATAACGCACCGTCCAGCCTTGTTGTTGCAATTGCTTTAACCGCCCGTGTTCATCCAAAACCAGTTGTTCAACAGGGGCATGGGTCGGCAAACCGCGCACCCAGTCGAGCAAAGACAAAACAGGCAATTCAATCGCCGTGACTTTTTTGAACAGCTCTTGCGGCGTTTTGGCGGTCAATGACCGCCCTTGGCCATCGCGCAAGGTGACATCATCGGCATAACCATCCAACACCAACGTGCCTTGACCCACAGGGCCGTTTAAGCGCAGTCGGTAATGTTCAGGGCTTTGTCGCCAATGCAACCTTGCGTGCCAACCGTCGTTGCGGCTGTTGGCAATCAAGCCTGCGGTCAGTGTCCAGTGTTGCAACGGCTGAATTTTCGCTTGCTGTTCTTGCCACAACTGCACTTGTTCGCCTGTGTTTTGGGGGGTTATTGCGCACGCGCTGAGCAAACTCAGCAAAAGCATAGAATAAAATAATTTCATGGTAAAATAACCGTTTTGTTCAAAAGAAGCCATTATGCCAAGAGAATTCAGTCGAAACCGCCGCGTAGGCGAACAAATCCAGCGCGAATTAGCCCAAATCATCCCGCATCACATCACTTTGGATAAATCGCTGTTGGTCACTGTGTCGGCAGTGGAAATTTCACCCGATTTTCAACAAGCCAAAGTCTATGTCACCGTATTGGGCGAAACCATGAACCACGCCGATGTGGTCAAATGGCTCAATCAACACGCCTCTGCGGTGCGTTATGCGTTGGCACACAGTTTAAATTTGCGCAGCACACCCACTGTGCGCTTTGTGTATGATCAATCAGTGGAAAATGGCGCGTATCTCAACCAATTGATCAATCAAGCGGTGCAACTGGAAAATCATTGAACAGGTCTTTGACTTTGGCAAAGCGCAACCTGTTTTATCGTGTTCATGGGGTTGCGCCGCTTTGGGGCAAACGTCACCCGCCAATGGTCAGCACGACGCGCTGGCAGGCAGATGAAATCGGCCAGCGGTTTAACAAGGTGTCAGGCATTTTAAGCTAAATCGTTGATTTTATTTCTTTAATTGGACAGCGTTGACATATCACCTACGCGGACGATTTTCATCACATTGGTGCCGCCGCCAACCCCTTGGATGTCGCCTTTGGTGATGATGACTAAATCGCCTTCACGCACCGCACTGCGGCGCAACAATTCGTCAATGATTTCTCTGTTGGCGTGGGCGGCGTTCATCAACGATAAATCAAAGCTGACGGGTTCAACCCCACGGTATAAAGTCACTTGACGGCGGGTGTTGATTTGGCGGCTTAAAGCGTAAATCGGGATGCCTGAGCTGATGCGCGACATCCACAACGGTGTTGAACCCGATTCGGTTAAAGCGGCGATGGCTTTCACGCCCAAATGATTGGCGGCGTACATGGTCGCCATGGCGACGGCTTCATCAATGTGTTTGAATTGGCTGTTGATGCGATGGTCAGAGCGTTCCACCAATTTTTCTGCACGGCGACAAATACGGCTCATCGCTTCAATCGCTTTGTCGGGGTTTTTGCCCATCGCCGTTTCTGCCGACAACATCACCGCATCCGTGCCATCCAACACCGCATTGGCAACATCAAACACTTCGGCTCGCGTCGGATTGGGGTTTTTAATCATGGATTCCATCATTTGCGTGGCCGTGATAACGACTTTGTTCATGTTGCGTGCGCGGTTGATGATGTCTTTTTGCGCGGGTGGCAAGGCTTCATCACCGATTTCCACCCCCAAATCACCGCGTGCAATCATCACGGCATCAGACGCTTCAATGATTTCATCCAACGCTTTCATTGCTTCGGCGCGTTCGATTTTGGCAATGATACGGCCATTGCCGCCCGCTTCGTGCAGTAAACGGCGGGTTTCATTGACATCGTTGGCCGAGCGCGGAAAAGACAAGGCGATATAATCGGCATCTAATTTGGCGGCCAATTTAATGTCTTGTTTGTCTTTTTCGGTTAAAGCTTCGGCGGATAAACCACCGCCTTTGCGGTTAATGCCTTTGTTGTTGGACAAGACACCGCCCACTTTCACTTTGCATTCAATGCGTCCGCCTTTAACTTCATCGACCCATAACACGATGTTGCCATCGTCTAAAATCAAGGTATCGCCGCGTCTGACATCGTTGGGCAGGTTTTTATAAGTGATACCCACATGGCGTTCATCGCCTGCATCGCTGGGACAAGCCAAATCCAAAGCGAAGGCTTGGCCTTCTTCTAATTCGATTTCTTTGTTTTTAAACTTTTGGATACGAATTTTAGGCCCTTGCAAATCGACAATCACCCCGACTTGACGGCCATGTGCGCGTGCGCGATTGCGTACCGATTCTGCGCGTTCTCGATGTTTTTCAAACACATCGTGGGAAAAATTTAGGCGCACCACATCAACCCCCGCTTGGATAATTTTATCCAACATTTTGGGTTTATCGGTGGCAGGGCCTAAGGTTGCAATAATTTTAGTCCGTCTTAACATAGTGGTATCATGGTCATGGCATAAAACCTAAAGATTTTATGCCCGTAATCAATGGGATGCAAATCCCTTGGTTAACCTTGGGCGCGCTCTTCCAAGATGGCAACCGCAGGTAATTTTTTGCCTTCTAAAAATTCCAAGAAAGCCCCGCCGCCTGTGGAAATATAAGACACTTTGTCTTTGATGCCATATTTGTCTACAGCGGCCAAGGTATCGCCACCGCCTGCGATGGAAAACGCATCACTTTCGGCAATTGCCAAGGACAACGCTTGGGTGCCTGCACCAAATTGGTCAAATTCAAACACACCAACGGGGCCATTCCACACAATCGTGCCTGCATTTTTCAAAATATCGACCAAGGCAGCGGCAGAATCAGGGCCAATGTCAAAAATCATGTCATCGTTGGCAACATCAACAACCGATTTAGTTTGGGCAGGCGCGGTTTCAGAAAATTCTTTGCCGCATACCACATCGGTGGGAATGGGGATGTTACCACCATTGGCTTTGGCATCGGCAATTAATTTTTTTGACGTTTCAATTAAATCGGCTTCATACAAGGATTTGCCGACATTATAGCCTTCAGCGGCGATAAACGTATTGGCAATGCCGCCGCCGACAATCAATTGGTCAACGATTTTGGATAAAGATTCCAATACCGTTAATTTGGTGGACACTTTAGACCCGCCGACAATCGCCACCATGGGACGCGCAGGGTTGTCCAAGGCTTTGGCCAAGGCTTCCAATTCACCTGCCAACAAAGGACCTGCACACGCTTGAGGCGCGTATTTGGCCACGCCGTGGGTTGAGGCTTGGGCGCGGTGGGCGGTGCCAAACGCATCCATCACATAAACATCACACAAGGCGGCCATTTTTTTCGATAAATCGTCATCGTTTTTCTTTTCGCCCACGTTAAAGCGCACGTTTTCACACAAGACCACTTCGCCCCCATTGAGGTCAACGCCGTCTAACCAATCTTTGGCCAAACGCACGTCACGCCCCAACAGTTTGCTCATGTGCGCGGCAATCGGTGCCATGGAGAATTCTTCATCATACACCCCTTCTGTCGGGCGGCCACGGTGTGACATCACCATCACTTTTGCACCTGCGGCCAAAGCGTGTTCAATGGTCGGCAACGAGGCTTGAATGCGCACATCACTGGTGACCACGCCATTCTTGACTGGTACGTTCAAATCCTGACGGATTAACACCCGTTTTCCCGCTAAAGCTAAATCAGTCATTTTTAATACAGCCACAGACATGGGTATGCTCCTGAGTTTATTAAAGTAAAATAATCTTTATGATGTCAGACACCTGTTAATTGATGGTATGGCAATCCTGACTCTATAACGGACGCATAGTATAGGGGAAATGACCTTGGTTTGCACACATTATTACAAGGGTATTCCCGCCGATGCGCAAGCTTGCCACCTTCAGCGTAAATAAGTCAAAAACTGCGCTAAAAAGCCCAAGCGGTCGTTGGGCGTGGGCAAGGCTTGGTGGATATGCAAGGTGTTTTTGCCATCAAAGCGATAAATGCGCAACTGGGTTTTAATCAAGTGAATGATTTTCATCGGGTCTATTGGTGGTTGGTCGATAAAAATCACCCGTCCGCCTTGTTCAGCCAGTTCGATTTTTACAATGCCCAGCGGCGTGGCTTGCAATTTCAGTTCAGCGATGGCAAACAAATTTTTCGCCGCGTCGGGCAACAAACCAAAACGGTCGATGAGTTCCACTTGCAAATCATCCAATGCCGCTTGATGGCTTGCACTGGCGATGCGTTTATACAGCGACAGGCGCGTGTGGACATCAAAAATATACGCTTGCGGCAACAAAGCGGGTATTTGCACTAAAATTTCTGCACCGTGGTCTAACGGACGGTCTAAATCAGGCTGTTTGCCGTGCTTCAAATCATCGATCGCACGCGCCAACAATTCATGATACAATGTGTAGCCGATTTGTTGAATATGGCCACTTTGTTCATCGCCCAACAATTCACCCGCGCCACGGATTTCCAAATCATGCGAAGCCAAGGTAAAACCCATGCCCAGTTCCTCCAATTCAGCGATGGCTTCCAAGCGTTTAATGGCATCTTTGCCCAATTTTGCACGCGGGATGATGAGATAGGCATAGGCTTTGTGGTGCGAACGACCCACCCGCCCGCGCAATTGATACAACTGCGCCAAGCCCAATTTGTCGGCGCGGTTGATGATGATGGTGTTGGCGGTGGGAATGTCAATGCCTGTCTCAATAATCGTGGTACACACCAACACATTGGCACGACGGTGATAAAAATCTTGCATCACTTGTTCAAGTTGGCGTTCAGGCATTTGGCCGTGGGCGATTTGCACCTTGGCTTCAGGCACCCATTGCGCCACCTCATCCGCCATTTGCGCAATGCTGGCGACATCGTTGTGTAAAAAATACACTTGGCCGCCGCGCTTGAGTTCACGCAACAAGGCTTCGGCGATCAACGCCACATCCCATTCATGCACAAATGTTTTAATCGCCAACCGCTTGGAGGGTGGACTGGCGATGATGGACAAATCGCGCAAATCAGCCAACGCCATGTTGAGCGAACGCGGAATCGGCGTGGCGGTCAAGGTCAAAATATCCACTTGGGCGCGCAACGCTTTGAACTGTTCTTTTTGCCGCACCCCAAAGCGGTGTTCTTCATCAATCACTACCAAGCCTAAGTCTTTAAATTTAATGTCTTTTTGTAATAATTTATGCGTGCCGATGACAATATCCAGCTTGCCTTCTGCCAAATCCGCCAAGGTTTGTTTTTGCTCTTTGGCTGAACGAAAGCGCGACAACTGGCCAATGGTCACAGGCCATTCGGCAAAACGGTCACTGAAGGTTTGATCATGTTGTTCGGCCAGCAAGGTGGTTGGCACCAACACCGCCACTTGTTTTTGATTTTGCACCGCGACAAACACCGCACGCATTGCCACTTCGGTTTTTCCAAACCCCACATCACCGCAAATCAACCTGTCCATCACTTTGCTGGCACGCATATCGGCCAGCACCGCATCAATCGCCGCTTGTTGGTCGGGCGTTTCTTCAAAGGGAAATTGTTGGGCAAAATCTTCATAATCTTGGCTTTCATGGCGAAATTGAAAGCCTTGACGGGCAGCGCGTTTGGCATAAATTGCCAGCAATTCAGCGGCGACATCAACAATGCGTTGTTGGGCTTTTTTCTTGGCTTTTTCCCATTGGTCTGAACCCAAACGGTGCAACGGCGCGTGTTCTGCATCGGCACCTGTGAAGCGGCTGATCAAATGCAATGCCCCCACAGGCACATACAATTTATCGCCGTTGGCGTAGCCCAAATGCAGAAATTCGGCAGGTTGGTTGCCAACCGTCAGCAGGCTCAAGCCCAAATACCGCCCGACCCCGTGTTGTTCATGCACCACAGGCACGCCGATCTCCAGATCGGTTAACAGCGCGACTGCATCGGCTTGTTGACTGCTGTTTTTTTCGCGGCGACGGTGTTGGCTGACTTTTTGCCCCAACAGCAGATTTTCAGGAATCAAGGCGATGGCGGCATCGCCCAAAATCACCCCTTGTTGCAACGGCGTGACCGCAATATTTAAGCGGCTGTTTTTACTGAGAAAATCAGCCCAACCATCGCATAACTGCGGTTGAATCTGATGTTTGCCCAGCCAATTGAGCAAGGCTTCACGGCGGCCAAGGCTTTCCGCGCAAAACAAGACCCTGCCGCTAAACTCTTGAATAAATTGCGAAATTTTCGCTAACGGCTGTTTATGACGCGCTTCACGGAAGTCGGGCAAAGTTTGGCAAGCGAAAATCACCTGCCCCGCTTTGCTTGGCTGTTCGGCTTGTCGGCTGAGAATGCGCGGATAACGGTTAAAGTGTTGAAAAAACTGTTCAACGCTCAAAAATAATTTGTCAGGCGGCAAAATCGAACGGCTGATGTCGTGCGATAATTGTTGATACCGCTGTTTGACTGAAGTCAAAAAATCCTGCGCCGCCACCACCACCTGTTCTACGCCAATCAACACGCTGTTGTTGGGGAAATAGTCAAATAAAGTGTGGGTTTGGGCAAAAAACAACGGCAAATAATATTCAATGCCCGCTTGTGCCAAACCTTGGCTCACCTCTTGATAAATCGAACAAGGTTGCGGCGGTTGATTAAACTGCGCCAGCCATTGCTTTTGAAACAAGCGAATGGCCTTTGCTGTCATCGGAAATTCACGCGCAGGCAATAATTCAATTTTAGCGATTGCAGGCAATGAACGTTGGCTGTCCACGTCAAACGGGCGCAAGCTGTCGATGTCATCGCCAAACCAATCAATGCGATACGGTTTTTGCGCGCCCATGGGAAACACGTCCAGCAGGCTGCCGCGCACTGCAAATTCGCCGTGTTCCGTCACTTGATTAACGCAACGGTAGCCGCTGTGTGTCAGTTGTTGACGCAACAAAGTGGGCGACAAGGTTTGCCCTTGTTTGAGGCATAAACTGTTGGCTTGTACATAATCAATCGGCGGCAACACCTGCATGGCGGTGGCAATCGACACCAAAACGATGCCGTGTTGCATCTGCAACAGACGGTATAAAGTGCTAAGTCGTTGAGAAACAATGTCTTGATGGGGAGAAAACCCATCATAAGGCAAGGTTTCCCAATCAGGAAAATGCAAAATCGGCGCATCGCCTGAATAAAAAAAGCGCAAGGTTTGTTCTAAATTTTGTGCGGTCAAGCTGTCGGGTGTGATGACCATCAACGGCGGCTGTTGTGCCATCGCTTGACTGAGTGCCAAAGCCAAGGCTTCCAAGGATAAGCCGCCCCAAATCAAGCGGTCTTGGGCTTTGCGCGGTAGTTTGGGGTTAAAAATAGACGTTTGCACGGTTGGCTTCTTTATCGCTGAACTGCTTTGATAGGCTGAATTGTCGAATCATATCAAACTGCCCATTTTTATAAAGCTGATTTTGTTTTATGGCCAGCCAACCAGACTGTGTTAGGATAAGCCAAATTCTGTTATTGATCTGCCAAAAAGATGACTGCTTGCTATAAACACACGTTTTTCTTATTTTTTATTTTGTTATCAAAAGCTTATGCTGTAGATACGGTAAGGCTGGATTTGGGCGATTTACAATCGCAAACGCCGCCATGGCAGGCGCAACAAGTGGTTTTGAGTTTAAAACCGATAAACGCCCAACAACTGGCAATGGACGTTCGCATTCAACGCCTTGATTTGCCGCGTGTACCACAGCCTTTAAACGACATTCAACTGTCTTGTACGCTGGCCAACCATGCCGATGATTGGCACTGTCCGCAAGGGGTTTTGCGCATCAAGCAAGGTTTTTTGGCGCAAAAAAAAGCCCGCTTTTCCTTTCATTATCAACAAAAACGCGAACGCTTGGATTTTGCGCTGCAATCAATCTGGCTGGCAGACAGTTGGTTGAATTTTAAAGGTTGGCAACAAGGCAAACAATGGCAAGTCACCATCGACAGCAAAAAGCTGGCCTTGCCTGCAGGGCTGGTTTTGCTCAAGCAATTGAATTTTATAAAAAAACCGCCCAAATTATCCGGCCAAGCGCAGGCAAGCTTGGTGTTGACGGGCGATGAACAAGTGCGCCATCTAAACTTTAGCAGCGATATCAGTCGTTTGGCTTACAGCAATGATGCGGGCAATCAAGCGATGGAAAACCTCGCGTTTCATGCGAAAATAACCGCCCAAGCCGATAAAAACGCTTGGCAGTTGCAAAGCGATGTCGCTTTCAAGCAAGGCGATGTGTTGTTCGACAGTCTGTTTTTTACCTTGCAACCGCCGTCTGTGTTTTTGTCTGCACACATGACATGGTCAAATAACTTGCTGAAATTAAACAATATTTCATTGAAGCAGACGGATGTATTGGCGTTGCAAGCGCAAGGTTTGCTGGATTTTAAAGCCAAACAGCCCGTGGCCAAGCTGTCAGTGGCCTTGGAACTGCCGCATGTGGCGCAGTTTCAGCAACACTATTTGAGCGCGTGGCTACAAGACCATGACAGGGCAAAAATGCGGTTGGCGGGCAAAGTGAGCGTCAATCTGGATAAAACGGGCGCGCATTGGCAGGCGGACAGCCATTGGCGGGATGTTGTCTTGCACAATGATGAACAATATCAAATAGATGGCTTGAAAGCGGACATTCATTGGGAAAATCAAGCGCACAGCAAAGACAGCCAAATCGGTTGGCAACAGATTCAATTGTTTCATGACAAAATCACATTGGCGGCCAATCAACTGCATTTGCGTTTACAGCAAGATGATTTGACTTTGCAACAGCCGTTGCATTTGCCGCTGTTGGATGGTCACGCACAGGTGCAACAGTTGACGTTGCGCCACGCGCTGGATGAACAGAAAATGTTGCGATTTAAAGCGCAGTTGAGTCCAATTTCTTTGGCGGCTGTGATGCAAGTGTTTGATTTACCCTCATTAGATGGGCAAATTTCCACAGACATACCTGAAATTGTGTATCATCAGGGCAAGCTGTTTGCCACCCGTCGCGGTGAATTGCGCATTCACGCATTTGATGGCGATGTCATCATCAATGATTTGATTTTGACCCATCCATGGCAAGAACAGCCTGTGTTGTCGGCGCAAATCAAGATTGATCAACTGGATTTGCAACCGCTGACCCACTTTTTACGTTTTGGCGAAATCACGGGGCGGCTGTCGGGTCATGTCGATGATTTGCGCTTGGTCAATTGGCAACCCGTGTATTTTCGTGATGCCTATATTGGCACACCGAAAAACGATTCATCGCGCAAATACATCAGCCAAAAAGCCATCAACAACATTTCCAGTTTGGGCGGCTCGAATGTCACCGCCGCTTTGTCGCGCAGTGTGTTGCAAATTTTTGAACGCTTTGCCTATAAGCACATCGGTTGGGGTTGTCAATTGGCCCACGGCGTATGCCAAATGCGCGGTGTGGCGGACATGGCCAACGGCGGTTATTATTTGGTTGAAGGCCGTGGTTTGCCGCGCATTGATGTCAAAGCCTATAACCGCGTGGTGGATTGGGATGAATTGATTAACCGCCTCAAAGCGGCCACGCAAGCGGGTGAACCGACGGTGGATTTTTAGGCACTGGTTGCTTTTCCCTGCACTTCATATTAGTCTGCTTGTTTTGGGCTTTGGGTCGGAAGGAAGAAACGGTGCTTGAAATCATTAAAGCAGGCGGCTGGGTGATGTATCCTTTGCTGTTGTGTTCGTTGGCGGCGATGGCGATTGTCGCGGAGCGTTTTTGGACATTACAACCCAAGCGGATTGCACCCCAATATTTGTTGCACATTGTGGCCCAATGGCAACAAAATAATCAATTAAATCAAGAAAATAAGACATGGTTGTCTCATCATTCGCCCTTGGGACACATTTTGGCGATTGGGCTGGACAATGTCGATTATGGTCGCCAAGGCATGAAAGAGAGCATGGAAGAGGCCGGCGGCAAAGTGGTGCATGAACTCAGTTGTTTTTTGACCACTTTAGGCACGATTGCCACGATTTCGCCGCTGTTGGGTTTGCTTGGGACGGTGATTGGGATGATTGATGTGTTTGCGGTCATCACCACCCAAGGCGTGGGCAATGCGTCGGCGTTGGCGGGCGGCATTTCAACCGCGTTGATTACCACCGCCATGGGGCTGTCGATTGCCATCCCCAGCTTGTTGTTTTATCGCTATCTTCGTTCACGGGTCAATGAATTGGTGGTGATGATTGAACATGAATCGGTTAAAATGCTGGATATGTTGTGTAAAGACAAGCCTTTATGATTGGCATTTTAGGCGGCACGTTTAACCCCATTCATTACGGGCATTTGCGGCTGGCGTTGTCGGTGTTTGAACAATTGCAGTTGACGCGGGTGCATTTGGTGTTGTCGGCACGGCCACCGCATCGGGATGAACCGCAGGTTTCGATTGAACAGCGTTGGCAGATGTTGTGTATGGCACTGGCCGATGAACCTGCGTTGCTGGCCGATGACAGTGAAATACAACGCCAAGGTTCGTCTTATATGGTGGACACATTGGCGCATTTGCGGCAAAAAACGGGGCAAAGTTTGGCGTTGATTTTAGGCTCGGACGCACTCAATGGTTTGTTGACGTGGCACCAATGGCCGCGTTTGTTTGATTGGTGTCATGTGGTGGTGGTCAAACGTCCGCAACAACCGTTAAACCTGAAGCCGCAATTGTCGGCTTATTTAACCCCCAAAAAAGCCCCTTCGCCTCACATATTGGCTCAACACGCAGCAGGGTTTTACCATGAATTGGAGATGTCGCCACAGCCTTTTGCGATTTCAGCCAGTATGATTCGCGCCTTGTTGCACAACCAACGCAACCCCCGTTATTTATTGCCAGACGCGGTGCTGGCATGGATTTATTCACATGGACTTTATACATGATAGCAAGTGAAAATTTGATTCCGATTATCATCAACGCAATGGCAGACATTAAAGCGCGTGACATCACAACTTTGGATGTGCGCGGCATCAGCACGGTGACTGATTTTATGGTGATAGCCAGCGGTTCATCCAATCGACAAGTGTCCGCGATCGCCAAAAATGTGGTGGACAAGGCAAAAATGGGGGGACAAAGGCCGCTGGGTTTGGAAGGCGAACGGGAAGGCGAATGGATTTTGGTCGATTTCGGCGATGTGGTGGTGCATATCATGCAACCCCAAACCCGCGACTTCTATCAATTGGAAAAATTGTGGTCAGTTTCAATAACTTAGTGTAAGGTATGACAATTTTAATCTGGTTCTTTTGTTGGGGTTTATTGTTGATGCCAACGGCTCATGCGGGTGAGACTTTATTGATCATTTATCAACAGGCCAAAGCATTCAACCCCAGCTTGCAAAGCGCGAAAATGGATTATTTATCCCGCGAACAAGCGCGCAAACAAATCAAGGCGTTGCAAAAACCCAATGTTAATTTGGGGGTCAATTACAGTTACGCATGGGATGTGGCTGACGATGTCAACGGTGACAACCAAGGTTATCAACTCAGCGCGAAACAGGCGTTGTTTAATCGTCCCGATGACTTGCAATTACAACAAATGGACACCCAAATGACAGAAGCCAAGGTGGCGTTGGCCTTGGCTGAACAAGAATTGATGTTGCGTTTGGCCAGCCGTTATTTTGATGTATTGAGCGCGCAAGCCGATTTAACGTTCAGTCATAGCGCGCAACAAGTGGCTAAACGGCAGTTGGCGCAGACTGAACAGCAGTTGGCGGTTGGTTTGATTGCCATCACCCAAGTTCATGAATCTAAAGCGTATCTTGACCAATCAACCGCAGATGAAATTCAAGATCAGGCTTTGGTTGACAACGCTTATGAGGCCTTGAGTGAAGAAACAGGGCGCGATCATCAAGGCTTGTTGGTGTATCCTGACCTCCTTGATTCGCCGCAGGCGAAGTGGTTGCAAAAACCTGTGCAAAGTGTTGAAAAATGGACACAAAAAGCGATGGAACATAATTTACCCTTGCATCTTGCACAACTTGCACTGCAAAATGCTTTACAAGAGATCAAACGCCATCGCAGCAAGCGTTTGCCCACGCTTGATTTGCTGGCACAACACGCTTACAGCGAAGCGGACAACAATACTTTGAGCAGCGGTTATCATCATGATAACAGTTTGTCACTCCAGTTGAATTGGCAACTTTATTCAGGTGGCGCGGTGACTGCCCAAATTACCCAAGCCGAGCAAGAACATGAAAAAGCCTTGTTTTTATTGGAAAAACAACAGCGTTTGTTAAAACGCCAACTGCGTCAAGCGTATTTGAGCATTGTTTCTACCACCGCCCAAACTCAAGCCTTGCAACAAGCGTTGTTGTCCACTGAAACCGCCTATCAAGCGGTGAAAGCCGAATTTGATGTTGGCACACGCACCACGGTGGACGTGTTAAATGCCCAACGGGATTTTCTCAATGCCCAACGAAATTTTCGTAAAGCCAAATACCGTTTTTTGCTGGAAACTTTGAACTTAAAACAGGCGGCAGGTTTGTTGACTGAAGACGCATTGGCCGAGGTGTCCGCATCGTTGTTTGATTCTTGAAACAGTAGGCGGGTTGTCATGATGTTCACGGGTTGTTTATGAGAAAATCAGTGATTAATCAAAGAGTTGTTTTTTTCAACCCTCGTATGCCGTAAAATTAAAAACGGACTGGAATAATTCTTGCTTTTGGAGAACCGCCCCACGATAAATATTGTTTTTTTGAATTGATTGATTTACTGTACTATATTTATGGATGGGCAAAACAATGTTTACTATAAGTTAAGGCACAGGTTAAAGTAACATTGTATTGAAATATTTTCTATTTTTCAGGAGGTTATGAATGAAATTAACTCGTTTGGTCGTGATTACTTTTGCATCTATTATGGCTGTTTCGGCCTCTTCTGTGTTTGCAGGGGCAAAAACCACTGTCAATAACGACAGCCAAGGTGGCATCACCGCAACAGCAGATGCCACAGGCAGTGATAACGAAGCGAACAGCAAAGCCGCTTCTGTTTCTGTTAATAACAAAGAAGGGCAAACCACCGTCAACAACACCAACCGTGGTAGCATTACCTCTAAAGCGTATGCGTCAGGCTCACGCAACGAAGCCAATGCACGCGCCACCGCAGTTGATGTGAATAACGGCGATTAATCTGATAAGGGGGTTTATGTTGAGGCGTAAACCCCCTTTATTATTTCATCGTCCCAGCCGAGATTTTTAATGATTCAACCCCGGTTCAAAATTTTAGCCATTGTTGTGATTTTATCGGTTTCTAGTGTTTGGGCCGATGCTAAATCTACCGTCAACAGTCAAAGCAATGGCAATATCAGCGCAACAGCCAATACCAGTGGCTCTAACAATACCGTCAATGCAAAAGCCCGTGCTGTTGCTGTTCAGGCCAAAAAAACCCAGATGCTCTCTATCACATCGCATCATAACGGTGATATTACGGCGGTGGCTGAAGCCAATGGTTCAAATAACAGCGTTTCAGCCACGGCCGCCGCTGTAGACGTTACGTCGGAAGAGTAACCTATACACTTTTTCCAAACAAGCGCGGGCATTTTCCATCGCGCTTTTTTTATGGCTACAAAATGTTAAAAAATATTTTACTATGGATAACAATCACTTGCTTGTGTTATGCCACGGCCAGTTTTGCCGAAAACCAAACGTCAGCCATCGCTGCTGATGTCGTCGTTGAAACTGGAACAGAAGATGCTGTAACCGTTCAAAGTCAACACCAAGGCGAAATCCAAAGCACTGTCAATGGTGAGCCTGTCTCGCCAAAATCCAACGATTTCACAGATGATTCTGGCGATGAAACCCGTGATGACTTGCCGTCATCTGATATTGCAAAAGATGAATTTTTTTAGGAACCTATCATGTATCATCTTCAATTATCTGTTCTTTTTATCAGTTTGTATTCACTCATGAGTGTTGCGGCTGAACAAGGTGCGCCCCCAGCATTGAATAATCGGCCTGTGGTTAAAATGCAACAGCAACAACAAGAGCGGTTGAAACAACGCCCGCGCAATATGCTGGAACAACGCAATGGGACGGTCAGTGATTATTTGACCACCCAACAGGTGGGCAATAAAACCGTGGTAAAAGGGGTATTGATCAACCATGGTAATGTCAATGTGGTGGGTGATGAACAAGCAAAAGCGGCAGGCGCGCAAATTGAGGTGGAAAATCAAGACAATGTGCAAGTCAATGCGGTTTTGATTCAACATGGCAATGTCAACGCCACGGCCAACAGCTTACAAGATGCCCATGCGCAGGCCACGGGTACCCAAGTTGACATTAAAGGTGCGCGTCAAGCGGTGGTCAATGTCAAATCATTGGTTCATGGCAATGTCACCGCCCATGCCACGGGTCAACAAAAAGTCGAAGCTGTGGCGGTTGGCACTCAAGTGCAAACAGACGCTGATTATCAACACATTGAAGTGAACGCCCATTCGGGCGCAGCCATCACCGCAATTTCTCAAGGGCAATAATCTTTTTAATTCAGTGACATGTTATGCTATGCGGGGTATGGACACTCTGTCATCTTAATGGAAGCGAACCATGACAAAAACAAAAACATTCACCCTTATTTTTTTATTGTCTTTATTGCAAGGATGTGAAGAAATCACCAAGCCCAATATTGATTATGTTAAACCCGCATCCACAGGCTTGGTTTCGCAAAATAACAGCGTTTATTCCAATGCTTTGGTGTGTTTAGGCGGGTTAATCAGCGCGGACAATCAAGCAGGCGACAAAGGGGTGACCATGTCAGTGGGCTTGATTCAAGATAAAACAGGCCGCGAAATTGACAGCTCTCCCTTAACCCAAGCCGCTTCTGAAATGGCATTGACTTCTTTGTCACGCATCAACGCCATTGATTTGGTCGGTAGCACGGATATTCGAGATATTTTGCAATACAATTTTTCCCATGTTGACCAAAATTTATTGGTCAACCAAGTGGCGTTGGGCAGTTTGGGCAGCATTGTGCCTAGCGACGTGTTTATCACCGGCGCGATTACCGAATACAACAAAGACATACGCGGGCGTAATTGGGGGGTGAATTTATTTGGCAAATTGGTTGACAGCGGCTTATCGGGCGATGATTCCATCATCAATGTGGCCATGGATTTGCGGCTGGTCAACGCCAAAACAGGGCGAGTATTGCGCAGTGGCACAGGTAAATTATTAACCGTCAGTTTGCAAAACAATGTGGTGACCAAAAGCTATGATGGCTCTTTATTTCGGGTTTCCACCAGCTTGGGCGTAGGCGGTAATTATGCCATTCGCATTGCTGACCCGCTCCATTTGGCCGTGCGCGAAATCATTGAACGCGCCACATTGATGTTGGTGGGCGAACTTTATGAACTGTCTTGGCAACAATGTGATAAAGAAGAAGCACCGCCCAGATTAGAACCGCCCAAAACCCCTGTTGAATTAGGACAGTGGTAATAAAACAACACTTGAGGACATATTGCAAATGAAATCTCATTTAGCACTGATTTTTACTGTATTGACCCAAACAAGCCTTGCCCAAGGCGATGTGGGCGTACAAGGTGGCTTTGTTGATTCCATCAAAAGCGCAAAAAGCACGGCATGGTTACAACAACTGCCCAAATATGAAAAAAACCGCATCATCTATTATGATGAAAATGGCTTGCCTGCCCAATTACAAGCGGAGCAAACCATTGATTTAACCCATTGGTGCAACTACGATGCAAACCAAATTCGCCAATGGAAACAAGAATGGGATGAAAAGTATAAAGGCAAAGTCAGCGCAGGTTGTGCCAGTTTGTACCTAGAATGGCAAAAAGCACGCAACTGCCAAACCCCAGTTGACCCAAATGCCCAATGGAAACCCAATATTGAATGGCAAGGGCAAGGACAAAAATTAAGTGATTTACCCAACGGCAACATTGATGGTTTATTGGCCAAAAAACAATGCGTCGGTTGCCAATTAGATTTGGTTGGTTTGGCTTGTTTGAATCTGCAACAGATTGATTTATCCAAAAGCCAGCTTAATCGGATTGATTTTTACCAAAGCGATTTACGCCACGCCAATTTATCCGCCACCCAACTCAAGCAATCTGTGTTGACGGCCAGCGATTTAAGCCAAGCCAACATGGTGGGCATTAAAATCGTCAAAACCGTGATGGCCAATGCGATTGTCGCCAATGCCAACCTGACAGGTGCTTCTTTAAGCCATGTCGATTTGCAACGTGCTGATCTTAAAAATACCAATTTTCGTCAAAGCACTTTGCGAAATGTATCATTATCCAATGCAGATTTGCGTGGCGCAGACTTCACCGATGCAATTTTAGAAAATGTTGACCTTAAAGGAACCAATTTAAGCCAAACCAAAGGTTTATACCTGCGTCGTCCCAAACCTTAAAAAATGGCTGTCCGTCATAATTTTATTTAAACTATTGAATTTAATATTTGTTTTTATCTAAGTTAATTTTCTGTTTAAATAAGCCACTGATCAACCTCCCTCCTTGATTTCATGCCTGTTCAAGCCAGCAACGACTTGAATCACAGGCATATTTGTTGCCCCTGCTTAAATTATTCATAAGGATATTCACTACATAAAAACCGTTTTGCGACGCATCCAAAACAAGGAGCATTACCATGGCAACAACTCAAGCAAGCGGGCTGATTGACAGCCGGCAACGCAGGTTACAATTTCTTGTAACATTCACTTTATTGGTGTTTACTGTGTTTTGTAATGTTCCTGTGGACAGCCATGCCAGCAATACATCAGGCCATGCGATCATCAAAAGTTTAACGGGCATCAAAAAAGATACAAAAAAACCTTCAGCCTATGCTGCACTGGATACGCCCATCAATTTTGTCGCCGATTCGACCAACACACAAGACAACAACGTTTTAGACAACATTGGCCGAGCGATGGTATCCGAAGACATGGCCAACATCAGTATTTTAATTCGGTTTCCGCTGGATAATACCAACACCATTCCCGAAGACTTACTCAAAAAACGCGCCAATTATATTCAAAACTATCTAATCAAAAAATACGGCATCAGCCGTTCGCGCATAAAAACCCAAATTCGTTAATCAGGTGGGGGCAGTCAGTGGGATAATGGCCAAGCAGGGGCGATTTGTGGCAAAGCATAATGAGCAGGATAAATCACCTGACAAAAATACAAGCCATTGGGCAAAGCCGTAACCCCCGCCAAACTGCGCGATCGACTGGCCAACACCGCTTTAATCCAATCAGGCGGATATTGGCCTTGGCCAACCGCCAGCAGAGAACCTGCGATATTGCGCACCATATGATGCAAAAAGCCGTTGGCCACAATATCCAACGCCAACCAATCACCCTGCGCACGCAAAGTCAGTTGTGACACCGTGCGCACTGGATTTTTCGCCTGACAACTGCTGGCACGAAACGCACTAAAATCATGCTCACCATGCAAATAAACCGCCGCTTCTTGCATTTTAGCCACATCCAAGGGTCGGCAAAACCAGCTCACTTGCGCATCCCACAGCGCGGAACGCACAGGTCGATTGAAAATTAAATACCGATAATGGCGTTGCAATGCTGAAAAACGGGCATGAAAATCAGCATCAACAGGTTTTGCCCACAACACCGCCACATCGCGTGACAAACGGGTGTTGCTGCCAAACACCCATTGACGCGGGTTGCGTTGGACATGGGTGGTAAAATGCGCCACTTGTTCCACCGCATGAACACCCGTGTCGGTGCGTCCTGCACAAACCAAGGTCACCGCATGGTTGGCGACAAAACCCACGGCTTGTTCCAGCGTTTGTTGCACCGAGCGTTGCCCTGTCTGGCTTTGCCAGCCGCAAAAATCACGGCCATTGTATTCAATCCCCAAGGCAATTTTCATAAAGTCAATAAATAGGTGTTGTGTTGTTTGGCAATATGTTCTAACTTATTGATATAATTTTCAATTTGATGGTCGTGGCTGAATGAAGCGATGTTGTTGATCAATGATTTGATGACAATCATCAGCCAGCGGACAAAAGTGATGTTGCGTAACAGCCGACTGTCGGCGGTGAGATAGCGCAAATCACCGACATGGGTATAGCCCATGATATTGAACGGCATACGGGTGATGGGGTCAGTGGCATTCACCACACGATAAACGGGGATTTTTGTGTGGGCATCCAATTCGTCATTGCCCACGCGCGGACTGCCAAACGTATAGCAGGCGGCGATGTTGTCATTGGCCAATACGCCAGTGGCAATACACGCCAATGCACCGCCCAGCGAATGGCCTGTGATGTACAGCGGCATATTGCCCAATTGATCAACCGCCATTTGAATTTTGCAGCTAACTTCTTGATAAGCTTCGACAAAACCACGATGCAACCGTCCATGTTTGCTGCGGTAAAAACGGATATTCAAATCGGTTTTAATGTCCGCTTCATTTTCTTCCGTACCCCGAAAAACCAACACCGCAAATTCTGAGTTTTTGGCTAAATAGGCTTGGGTATTGGTTTTTTCGCCATTGAACGTGGCGCATAATTGAAAAGAAGCGGTGGCCAAATGGGCTTGTAGCGTTTTTCTGTCTTGGGTTTCGGCTTGTTCAAACAATAAATAGGCCAAATTAGCCAATTTAGCCATCAGCCATGCGGTGCGGTCAGAATAAGCCGCGCGTTGTACGGGTAAAACCAACAATTCTTTGGGTTCAAAATAATCTTGGTAAACTTTTTTTTCGCACATCCCCCGCTTCCCCAATACTTACGTTTTCTTTGGAAAATCAAAAAATAACAGTTTTCCTTTTTTAAAATCAACCGCTTGCCAGTTGTCCACATCAAATTGAATATAAGCCATGCCACAGGTTGGGATATTATCCAAAGACTTGCCCGTCAATTGATGGGTCAATGTGGTCAAACCGGGGTTATGCCCCACCAAGCCAACATACTGGCAATTATCATCCAGATTTTTGATAATTTTCAACAGTTTATTTTCACTGGCCAGATAAATATCGGCTGTTTTTTGCAATTTTTTAGCCTCAATAGACACGCTTTTGGCTAAAATTTTGGCGGTGCTTAACGCCCGCACCGCCGTGCTGCTCAAAAGCAAATCCAGTTTAATCGATTGTTTTTCAAGACGTTTTGCCATTTTTGGCGCGTCTGTTTCGCCACGTTTATTTAAGGGTCGTTGAAAATCAGCCACATCAAGCTTCCAACTGGACTTAGCATGTCGAACCAATAATAAGTATTTCATAATATTTACAATTTTAATTTAAAGTTGGCCATTTTAGGAAAAAGCAATGGACTTTTAATGTCCAATGACATGGACTTTTCGATTAATTTACGCCGCCAACGGGTTAAATGCTCAATCCCACTTCTTTTGTAGTGAGAGCCATTGTTGAATTCTGAGGCTTTTTGCCCCGCTTTGCGGCCAAAACTGATGATGTCCAATAACGCATTGCCCATGATGCGGTTGCGCCCATGAATGCCACCCGTCACTTCGCCGACCGACATCAAACCCGGTACACTGGTGCGGCCAAAAGTGTCGATGACAATGCCGCCGTTTTGATAATGTAACGCGGGATAAACCAGCAAGGGCGTGGTTTTTAAATCAACATGGGTTCGTTTAACCAATTGATATAACTTGGGAAAACGTTCAAACAAAATGCCAGAACTCCGTTGCTCCATGGTGGGTATATCCAACCAAACACCGATGCCGCCATCGGGCGATGTGATGCCGCGACCTTGTGCGCATTCGCGTAAAATGGCGGCGGCAACCACATCACGCGCCGCCAGTTCATCAACAAAACGTTCACCCAAACCGTTGAGCAATAAACCACCCGCCGAGCGCACACTTTCGGTAATCAATGTGCCAATCAAATTGGATGGATAAGCAATGGCCGTGGGATGGTATTGAAAAGAATCCAAATCGCGCAGTTTCGCGCCCAAACGATAAGCCAACACCAAGCCATCGCCTGTCGCGCCAAAATGGTTGGTGGTGGGAAAACCGTTCAAGTGCATTTGACCTATGCCGCCTGTGGCTAAAATCACGGTTTTGGCTTTGACCATGCGCAACTGTTTTTTGGGCAAAGAATACAACACTGCGCCTGCACAACTTTGCCATTCGCTGGACAATAATTCCACGGCAGGACTGTTGTCCCATACCCTGATATTGCTGTTAAACACCGATTCACGCAAAGCGCGCATCATTTCCAGCCCTGTGTAATCATGAAAATAAACGATGCGGTTGGCGGATGCCCCCCCCGGGCGGCGGGTGAATAAGTCGCCTGAATCGCTTTTTTCAAATTCCATGCCTTCATTGATGAGCCAACGAAGGGTGTCGGGTGCGTCCATGACCATGTCAGCCACCAATTGCTTGTCTGATTGATAATGTCCCGCTTTTATCGTGTCATCATAATGGGCTTGCGGACTGTCGTCAGGCTCAATCGCCGCTTGAATGCCACCTTCAGCCATCACGGTGTTGCTGTCGCCCAGCCGCAGTTTGGTGGCTAAAATAACCCGCGCACCGTTGCGACTGGCCACCAAGGCGGCGGCACAGCCTGCGCCACCGCCCCCTATCACCAACACATCGGTTTCCGTGATTGAACAACTGGCCAAATCGGCTTCATCAATATGGGCATCGGCTTGTAGGCAACAAGCCAATTCACGGTGACACAACCAGCCTTTGTTGACCCCAATTCTTAACCGAACCAAAGAATCTTGTTGATAATCAGGATGATGGTTTTGCAATAAATCGTCCGCCACGGCGGCAGGTGCGGCATGTGGATAATCACAGCGGTATAAACTCAAGGCCTTTCGATAGGGAATGCCGACAGACATGTTTATTCCTTTGATTTTTATAGTAATAACGCAGCCACAACGGCGCGATTTTCTGCCATCAGCACATTGAAAGTGCGGCAAGCGGCATCCGTGGCCATAATTTCAATCGCTGTGCCTGTGGTGTAAAAATCAGTCAATAGGTCAGGATGCGGAAATTGATGGCGTTTACCTGAACCAAATAACACGAAATGGGGATGCAAGGTGAAAAGTGGGGTAAAATCTGCCGCAGTCAGTGTGGCGTTGTGCTTGGCTGACCAAGGGGCAATGTGATGGGCAGTTAAAATCAAGCTGTGTGGGTATTCAATTTGATTGACACAAATACATTTATCCGCTTGATAATACTGAATATAATGCCTGCCTTCCCCTTTGTCCAACTGAAACTTCATGGCTGACCTTTATTGCCATTATCGCCATCATGTGTTTTCTCTTGTTGAATACGCTGAAAAATTTCTTCTCGATGTACTGACACCGATTTAGGCGCATCCACCCCGATTCGCACTTGATTGCCTTTAACCCCTAATACAGTAACTGCAATTTCATCACCGATAATTAAGGACTCTCCAACCCGTCGGGTTAAAATCAGCATGACAAAGCCTCCTTGTTATTATTGTCTGCTTTTAGCGTCTTCTTTCTACCTGTGCAGTTCTCAGTGGTTAAATTTTCTAACCCCCAAACTAAAGCCGAATTACGCTGCCACGGCTTCACGCCAGATCAAAGGCATCGTGCAGGGCGCGCACCGCCAGTTCTAAATATTTTTCGCTCAATACCACAGACACTTTAATTTCTGATGTGGAAATCATGCGAATATTGATGCCTTCATCGGATAAGGTTTTGAACATTTTGCTGGCAATGCCCGCGTGCGAACGCATACCAATGCCGACAATCGAAACTTTGACAATTTTATTATCGCCCGAAACTTTGGCAATGCCCAGCGTATGGGCCGCTTGTTCAACAATGGTAAAGGCTTTTTTGTAATCGTTGCGATGGACAGTGAAGGTAAAATCAGTGGTATCGCCTGCAACGCTGGTATTTTGCACAATCATATCCACTTCAATGTTGGCTTTGGCGATTAAATCCAAAATGTGATAAGCCAAACCGGGGCGGTCAGGCACACCTTGCAACGTCAATTGGGCTTCATCACGACTAAATGCGATACCTGAAATCAAGGCTTTTTCCATCACTTTATCCTCAGAGACAATCAAAGTGCCGCCACCTTCGGTGAAAGACGACAACACCCGCAAAGGCACATTGTATTTGCTGGCAAATTCAACCGAACGAATTTGTAAAACTTTAGAACCCAAACTGGCCATTTCCAGCATTTCTTCAAAAGAAAGGCTGTCCAACCGCCGTGCATTGCTGACCACACGCGGATCGGTGGTATAAACCCCATCAACATCGGTGTAAATTTGACATTCGTCCGCTTTCAAAGCGGCGGCCAACGCCACAGCCGTGGTGTCCGAGCCGCCACGACCCAAAGTGGTGATATGCCCTTGTTCGGTGATGCCTTGAAAACCTGCCACCACCACCACCCGCCCAGCGGCTAAATCAGCATGAATTTTCTCATCTTCAATTTTTTCAATACGGGCTTTGCTGTGGGCATCATCGGTTAAAATCCGCACCTGTCCGCCCGTATAAGAACGCGCTGCATGGCCTTTTGTTTCCAATGCCATACACAACAAACTGATGGTCACTTGCTCACCCGTGGACACCAACACATCATATTCACGGTCGCTGGGGCTGTCAGTGATCGCTTTGGCCAAATCAATCAAACGATTGGTTTCGCCACTCATGGCCGAGACCACCACCACCATGCTGTGGCCTTGGGTTTTATCGCGGATAATTTTATCTGCCACCGCTTGGATACGCGCCGTGCTACCCACCGAAGTTCCGCCATATTTTTGTACAATCAATGCCATTACAACACCCAATTTTTAGTCACCCTGGATATAAGCCATTGCTTACGATACAACTTCGCATTATACCCAAACAACGGATAAACACCAATGGCGATGTAGAAACCTAAGCACTGATATTACGCAGTGCCACCAAAGGATCAATAACTTACACGAATTAAAAATGATGTAAGTAGTTGATGGTTTAAATTAGGTGTGTAATATCAGTTACGCAATCTCAGCGATGTTAGCAAAGACTGTTTAGATCAATGATTTACTTCTTGAAATTGGAAGGCATGGAAAGGGTATAGAAAAAGGCAAACAACAAAAAATCGACATTGCCCTTGCTTTATTGACTGTTGCCGAAGCCCAGAAATTGATGCCGTAGTGCGTTAGCGTTGCATTAAGTTTTGCACATAACCTGATGGATAATAAAGTTGATAGTCCTGCCGATTATCGCCATCTAAATCTCCTGTGGTAATCATATTAAATACACCAGAGGCGGGCTGTTTGACGGTTAAATAATTCAACATGCCACGATAGTTTTGGCCATTGAAACTAAATTGTAAAATACCAAATTCATCCAACTGCACTGCTGTGCTATTGGCTTGCAAGCCTTGCATATCAGCTACGCTGGGGTATAAGGTTTGTTGCCAGCGTTGCCCTTTATCATCTTCAACCACCTGATAATACAAAGGATACGCCCCGCTGTTGTCGGCATACAAACCTGTTTCAAGTTCAGCTTTCACCGCCGCCCAACGGACACGGAAAACCGCATGGTATTGATTCAAGCCGTTAAGCCATAGCGTACCGTCATTGTCTTGGCTTAAGTTTTTCACAGGCAATTGCAAAGCAGTCATCAGCGCACTGGCATCATACAACGCAGGAATCACTTCCCCGCTCAAGCCATCATAAGTATTCAGCGCAAACGCATGACCTTGTTGTTGCACGTTATTGCTGACGCGCAGATGACGCAAGCTGGCAACATCTTGAATACCTTCATTTTTGGCTAAGCGACGAATAGACCTACATTTAACAATATAAAACACCTCACCATTGATGTCCAATTCCAACAAACCCGACTTTGGATTTTGCACCACGCGATGGCCGTCATCGACGATGGCAGGAATTTTATTAATTTTTTGCAAAAAGGTTTCATCACTGTCTATTGTGATGGCTTGGTTCAAATCAATGAACGTCGCATCACCGCGTTCCACTGTAAACAAACCTTGTAATTCAACATTGGCAGGCAATTTTGCTAAGTTTTTCACTTTCACCCCTTCTCCCAATGTCACGTTGCCCTCTTCAGGAAACACGATGTCATCGCCCAAAATCACTTGTTTTAACACCGCGCCAGCCAACAATTCCAACGTGCTGAGTTCTGCTTTTTCGCTGGGTTTGTCTGCATTGACTAAACCTTGTACCCAACCGCTGATTTTGCCGCCAGATAATTTGCCATTGCTTTTCAAACGAAAATCACGCATCTCACCTTGGTTATTGGTTTTGCCAGAGAATATACCGCCACTGACTTGTGCATCTGTTTCAATCTTGGCTTGGTCAAATACCGCGTCATCGTTCACGATATTGACATCACGTTTGAAAATGGCCCATTGTACAAAACCACTTTGCATGACTTTAGTGTGATCAAATATTGGTG